>NZ_LR594660.1:0-300000 GCF_901827155.1 Variovorax sp. PBL-H6 | reverse complement strand
GACGGTCAACGCGGTCGATGTCGATGTCCCCCACGTTGGTGTACAGCGTGTGGTCGACGTCATGAGTGTGCTCGTAGCAAGTGGAGCAGCTCTTCGTTGTGGTGGTCCGGCCCTGGGAATCGGTGCTGGTTGAGGACGTGCAGTTGCACTCGTAACTGTGCTCGCAGGAGACACGATGGGACTCCTTGCGGAGCACTTCACCGTTGAGCAACTCGACATCGTGCGTCTGGGCATAGCGTCCGCCGGCCCATCCGAGGATGACGATGGCGGCGCCGACGGCCAGATTGATGGCAATTTCCCGCACGGTCAGCTCATGCTTCCAAATTGCCTTCGCGATGAAGGGCCAGAGGAGCGGCACGACCAGCAGGAGGGCTAGTGTTTCCAAAATTGGTTCCTTGTGAGTTGTCCTAGGCCGTATAGCGAGCAGGCCTCGGGTCATCTAGAGAGTCGGGCGCGCCACTGCGCAAGCGCCCATAAGGAAGCCCGCGGTGAGCGGGCTTCGAAGGGAATGAGGGGAGCTCAGTCGGCCTGCTGTTTGGCCGCGGCCTCGACAGCGGTCACGAGGGCCTTGGCGGCCGAGACGGAGTTGAGGTTGATGCCTTCACAGGCCAGCGCCAGGAGGAGGGCCTCCATGCCGGCGACGATGCCACTGGCCACCCGGTCTTCAGCATGCGCGGCGAAGGGGTGCTTCGCGCCCTGGCTCAACACCTTGTGTTGCTCCAGGGTGGAGAGCTTCACCCACGCTTCCACAGGCATTGCGCCGTGGTTGCCAACAAGCTCCTTGCTGAGGCCGGAGCGCACGATGCGGCCGGCGCCGTCGAGGGTAGTTTCGATTTCGATGTCGAAGGGGAGGGCGTATTTCATGATGTCCTAGGTGGTTTTGTCCTTCGTCTAGCAAACGCCGGGTGACGCAGGGTTTAGAACGAATGGCCGACGAAGTCGGCAACTTCGAGCAGGCAGCTTTGCTCCCAGTCGTCGAAAAGGCCGTCCAGTTCGAGGACGTCAAGGTCGGTGTTCAGGTGCCAAAGGTCGCCGAGCAGCACCTCGCGGGACCAAAATCGAGCTGGTGGCTGAGGGAAAGCGCCAGACCTGTCAGCTAGGCAGGCAGTCACCTCCCAGTCTGAGGCGAGTTGTGTCCGAAACCTCAGGTCAAGGCGAAACTCCGGGGCGGGAAGGGGAGCGGCCCTGTTGTACACGGGCTTCTTGCCGAGGAGGGCAATGGAGCAGCAGGCGTCACAGCCGTCGGCACGCTGAGCTACGGTATGGCCCGTCTCGAGCGCCTGCCAGCGCACGCCCGCGGCATCAAGGCTGTGGCACAGCAGGTTGCCAAGTCGCTCGAGCGTCTCGCGAACAGCCGCGGTTCGACATAGGCGCGCGAGCTCCTTCAGAGGGTCGAGGTCAGCAGGGGCCGTCGCCATCCCCAGGCGATTTTCGTTCCTTCCGCGCATCACTACTTGGTGAAACTCACCTCGATGTCCGCGTTGAGGCTGTAGTTGTTTGCAGCCGGGTCGGCGCCGCCAACACGTAGCGTCGAGCGGTAGGTTCCAGCCGGCTGCCACTGGCTCACCTCCACGGTGAAGGACAGTTCGCAGGTTTGGCCACCGGCAACGCCGATTTGGCAGGTCGAGCTGAGGTTTTTGATTTGCCCCTGTGAGCCGTCCTGGAAGAAGCCAACGCTGTAGACCTGGTAGTTGTTCGTACCGCTGTTGTGGAGCTTCACCTTCCTCGTTAGAACGGTTCCTGCGGGCAAGTAACCCAGGGCGCCACCTTGGTCGAAAGCCAACATGACCGGGCGCGCCGGCGCAGTCACCTGCCCGGTCAGCATCGCCAACGTCTTGTGGCCTGCTGCAGCGGGGTCACCGCAAGCTCCAGCCGCGCAGGCCTCGAACTGCCATTGAAAGAAGAAGCTTTCTGCGTCCTGGTAGGTCCCTGCCGCACCGGCTCCGGGCGCGAACTGGAGGAGCAGCTTGCAGGTGGCGCCGACGGCGAGCGTCCCGCCGACAGCGGGACACCCGGACTCGACCTGTGACGAGAAGGGATAGGCAAGCACGCCGACCGGCAGGTAATTCAGCTGTAGCGTCTTCCCGGTCGTGTTCTGGAACGTCGCGACCAGCGAATCCGTTCGATGAAGCTCGGCTTGTAGGGCACGCGCCACGGTCAGCGTCGGGGTGTCGCTCCAAGGACCCGCTGCGTCTGGCGCAGGGGCAGCTTCCGTCGGGCTGCCGGGAGCGGGGGAGGGATTGGACGTTTGGGGCTGCGCCGGTCGCGCGCCGGGCGGGAGCATTGAGCCAGGGAAGGCGGCGCTGCCGAGAACGGTCAGGTCCCTCATCGGCATGACACCGCCGGCGGCTGCGCTGTGGGTGGCCATCAACAGGCTGGCGGCGGTGGCCAGGGCCTGGGGGAGTCGTTTGAGCATATGGTTCTCTGGGTCGGCAAAGTCGTGGCTTCTGCCCTGAACGCCAGGTGCCTGCCAGCTCAACGGTGCTGGGCCACGTGACACATGTAGCCCCGTGTTTTGTATGCCGACCGGGCTAAGCCGCGCTTCGGATGGCGCCGCGGGGCGCGGGGCGGCCGCCGACCTGGTCGCTATATGGCACATTCGATATCTGCATGGAGCCCCTACGTGCTTACAGCCGTTCCCACCTACTTTCGCCATACCGATGGCGGCATCTACGCTCTCACGTGCTTCGGCAAGCACACCGAGGATGCAAGCAACGTCGTGGTCTACCGCCACGTCTGGCCTTTCGAGCCCGACACCTGGGTTCGTCCGGCGTCGGAATGGCTGTCGCGCTTCAAGCACATCCCGGAAGCCGAGGTCATCAAGGCGCTAAAAGGCGACCGCGAAGCTGCGCAGGCCGCCATCACCGCAGCCAAGGCCAAGCGCAGGGCCGCTGCCGCATCCCAATAGACAAGAGCCAGTGCGTCATTCACCCCCGCCTAGAGCGGGGGTTTTCGTTTCTCCGGCACCGCTCCGGGCTCGAGCACGGGAGCCAAAGAAAAGCACCCCGGCAAAGCAGGGTGCTAGAAGCAGCGAGCGTGCGCTCGTGAGGGCTTATTTCCGGTAAGCCCGCGACTGAGCCGGGCTCAGGACGTAGGCCTTTCGGTCGCCGAGGTCATCCATGTAGGCGCGGATGTAACGGTGGTTGCCGTCACACAGCAGGTAGTCGGCCGTGTCACCTTCGGTCTTGAGAACGCCTTTTCCTTTGCCGACATAGATGAGGATTGCCGGTTGGTCCAGCACCTCTTGTGGCAACTCAAGCGCGTGTTTCGAGCTCACCGCGATGAAGAGCGAACCAATCTGGTCGACATCGCGTTTGGCCTTGTCGATGCCCAGGAAAGTTCGGGCGTAGGTCGCCACGAACTCCGCATCCATGGTCACTTCCTTCGGGCGTAGCTTCTTGCTGGCAATGTCCGCAAGGATGGCGCTAACGTCGATGCGCTTGTTCATCCACACAAAAACCTCTTTCGGTGGTGCCTTGCCCTCCAGCTCCATCTGGGGGAGCCCGTCGGCAGTGAACGTCGAAAAGGCGCCGCCCGCCTGCTTGTGCGAGCGCAGGGCAGAAGCCCATGCCTTGCCTTTCTTGGACAGGTGCAGCACCTCTCCAGGCTCGATGTCCTGCTCGTTGCTCGTGAACAGGCCTTCGGCCGCCAGGTCCTGCAGGCAGGCCCAGTCGTCGTGGCCGTCGACTTCAGAGCCGTCGCGAAGGCGCGTTCCGTGGTGGGAATCGACTGCGTGCGGCCAGGAGCGAGCGCCAGCACGCTTCGGCCGGGGGCATTCGCTCTGCATCACCCGGAGGTTGCGCCGCGTGCTGCGCATGCGCGCGTCCGCGCCAACCTGAAAGCCGGCACAGTCCGTCGCAACTGCTTCCACGTAGGAGAGGGTGGACCAGTGGTCTTTGCCCCAGGCGGACGAAGGGATGATGTCGTCCTTGCTGTAGGTCTTGTCTGCAGTGGGTCGTTCGAGGAGAGCAGCTTCACTCATGTTCATATCCTTGGTAGTAGTTGGCCTTCACGGTGTAGCAACCGCGATGCGCTTTAGGCCACTGCACACAACCGTATCCCTTGACCTACCTGGCTACATCGGTGTAGCATGAGACTGCACGCTTATAACGGATAACACATGGCCACCAAATACCTGCAGCAGCAATTCCTCAACTTCTGGTTTGTTCTGAACGAGTTGCCCGCGTCAGAGGACAGCGAGGGAGGCAGTACCATCTTCGGTACGGCCTACAAGACCGTCGAGACTGGAATCGGCAAGCTGCCGGTTGCCATCCAGGCCGTCAACGACGGCGGCATCCAGTACGAGGTTCCCGCGTACGACCTGTGCGCCGCTGAGGGCGCTGAGGAGCTTGAGGGAAAGCTCGCGTGGGTCGTTTCACTTCATTCGGAAAACTGTTTCGAAACTCCCACGGCCGCTGCCGTGAAGGCGTTTTTGGTTTGCTGCTTCGCGGAAGCCGCCCGGATGCATGGAGGAACGGCACGGCTCGCTAAGGTCACGTTGCAATCGCACACCATGGTCGTCGAGGAAGAGACTTTGCCGATGGAGGCTCTCTGATGGCAACGAAGGAAGACCTGACCCACGTGGCGCCGCTCGTCAAGAACACGCTCCTGTCACAGCTGGCTAATGCACGTACCGCCATGGGCCTCACCCAGGCCGAACTGGCCAGTCGCGCCGGCGTGAGCCGCATGACCATCCAACGAACTGAGGCGGAGGACGCCGACACCAGCCTGAGCACCTTCGTTCTGCTCGCACTCGCCCTGAATCACACTCCGCGCCTGGTGGCAAAGAGCGACGACGACGATAAAGACCAGTACACGCCCCTGCCGGCCGGCATCGTGCACCGCGGCTACGCATTCAACCGGACGAAGAGCGACCTCGAGTACCGTGACCGCCAGCGCGAGGCGGCGCTTGCCCAGGAATGGGAGGCCGCGAACCAGGACCGGCTCGGGCTGCCCCCTCTCATGCAGACCCTAGTCCCGAACCACACCCAGGAGCAGGCCTCGGCGGCGGCGACGGCCATCCAGTGGCTGGGCTCCGAGCAGGGCTTCGAGTTCTTGGTGAGGGTACTGGGCCGTGCCGGCTACGACGTCCTCGTGTCCAGGAAACAGCCGCCCAAGAGCGCCTTCAAAGCTCGAGGCCGCTAAGGGATAGCTGGCGACTATTCTTGCAGCGAGCTGAAAGGCATGGGCGAGGGTGCACGTCATGAACGTGCAGCGGTGGTTGGACAGGTTGGGCAGCCGGACCTCATCCAGGCATCTTCAGCGCGTAATTCACCAGGCCGCCAGCGTTGCTGACGGTCTTTGTCATCCCATCAAGGCTCGTGGGTGCGGAGGAGGGTCTCCCCGGGCACCGCATGCTCCTGCAATCGCAAGTTGCTCGCCTGACTCACAGCCCGGCAGGCCCCCTCGAAGGAGAACGCAGTGCACCCGTGGATAGCTCTTGCCACGGCATCCATTTGAGGGGTTCGCGGGCGCAAATGCGGCGCCGAGCTACGAGGGCGCGGGGGGCTGAGGCGCGAACGGCCGGGCAGGGAGTTTTGGGTCAAGGTGCACCGTATAGCCGTCAGCCCGAAAACCGAAGCCCAGCCAGGAGCCCTCTGCGTTGCAAGCAACGACGTGCCTATCCTAGGCATGAGCTCCTGCGATACCCCTGCCCACACCGGCTTGACGCCGGCCAATTTCGGCCTCTTCGGCACGTGCGGCCCCAGCAGTTGGAGGCGGGCCTTCCGCACTGCGCTCGAGGCTCGAGGAGTCACCTATTTCGACCCGCAAGTGGAGAGCTGGACGCCCGAGCTCGCGCCCTTGGAAGCATTGCACCTTGCGAACGACCAGTTGGTGGTGTTCGCGGTGACCGAGGAGACGTTTGGGTTCGGCTCCCTGGCAGAAACTGGTTTTCCACTTCACGCGGTGCGCGCGACCAGCGCGCAGCACTTCGTACTTCTGTATATCGCGGAGGACGTCAGCGAGGAGCTGTGGCAGGCATCCCGGCCCAGGCCGAAGCTTCGCGCAGGGCGCGAATACTTGCTCGTGCGCACCTGGACAGGGTCAGCAAGCCGAACGTATTCGTTGCGAAGTCGCTCGAGGACCTTCTGCGCAAGGCCTTGATGCTGGTGGACGCGTTGGAAATCCTAGAGCGGGTGCGCGACTGAAGCGCGGACCCCCGTTTTCCGCCGCCGGAACGTCCCTATACCGAGGCAGGACACCCATCGCTTCGGAAAAGGAATACTCTCTTGATAACCCAACTCACAGCCAGCGGCTTCACCGCTGTCCCGTACTTTGAGACTTCGCTCCTCATGCAGGAGCATCCCAAGGGAATCACGTTTTCGACCAAACGGCCTAATGTCATCGTTGGTCCGAACGGCGCCGGAAAGTCCGCGCTGCTCAAGACTCTGGCGCTCCAGACGCTCTCGTACCAAACAGGTGAGAGCGCTTTCGACGACAACTACACCAGGGGCCTCGACTCGGACGACTACTGGCACCAGGCAGGCTACCGGTGGTCGAGAGACTTCCGTTACCTGAACGGGCTCGAGGTCGCAACCGACGGAGCGCCAGCGCTGTACTACCAGCCAGGCCACATCCCGGGCCACGACAACAGCATCGCCGCATCAATGATGTGCGGGTACTTCGACGAAGCTCGAGCCTACGGCACGCTCATCAAGGACAAATCGTCCGGGCAGCGAAGCCAAGCGTTGCTGGAAAAGCTCAAGGCACTGCTCTCCGGAGACAAACCAACCCTGAGCTACCAGTACGTGAACTGGCATGGCGGCACGCAGCCCCTCGCTGTAGACCGACTCCGCGACGCGTCCGACTGCACGCTCAGAGCCGAGGTGCTCAAGAAGCGATACGGCAACGTCGCCGCCGGCGCGGTGCCCGTCGTCCTGATGGACGAACCGGAGCAGTCGCTCGACGCGAAGGCGGAAGCGCTGCTTTGGCGGCAAATAGCAGATGCCGACATGTCGCGGCTGCAGGTCATCGTTGCGACCCACAGCCTTTACCCAATGATGCACCCAGAGCACTTCCATCTCATCGAGGCGGTGCCTGGCTATGTCGCAGAGGTGCAAAGCCTCCTCTCCTGATTGCAGGCGCCCTGGTCTCATGACCAGGGCGCTTCTCCTTGCAGGTGCTGAGCCAAGAGAAACGCCGAGCACAAGGCCCGGCGTCGAAGAAGGTGTTTTCAGACCTCGTGTTCAGGCGAAGCCGAGGCACGCTCGCTCTCGAGGTGCGGCGTTCCACCGAACGAGCGCAGGTCGTAGATTTGGCGCAGCGTTGCTTCATCCCATGAACGCACGAAGGAGCAGCCAAAGGTCTTGTTGCAGAAAAGCCGGCGCTCGACCTTGCCCAGCTCCTCCCACCGGCAGGGCTGGCCGTTGACGTCAGGGACCGCCAGCTTGTTCAGCAGGTAGTCCTCCAGAGCCGACAGGCGTTGCTGGCCGTCCAGCAGGACATCCGTGAACTTCCTGGCAAACAAAGGCTTCCCGGGTTCCTCGATATAGTCGGCCATGTCGTTGACCAGGTAGGTGCCAACGTCGATGTCCAGCCACAGCGAGGTGATGAACCTGGCCTTCTGCTCCCCGCTCCAGACGAGAGCCCTTTGCCAGTCGGGCAGAGGGTAGCCAAGCACGAACCGGCTGGCCCAGGGGTACAGCTGGCGTTGCTCAGCCTCCTTTGAAGTGAACAGTTCTAGTCGGCCCACGAGCTCGCCGATGGAGCGCGGTGACGTGGATGCGTTGATGGTCGCCCGCGGCATCTTCCGTGCGGGGTCGACGCCTGGCAGGTCGTGTCCGTCGTAGCGATGGAATGGCTTGGCGCTCATGCGGAGGCCCCATTCAAAAGTAGTTTCGTCATGTTTTTCCCTGAGGGCAGTGCCCAGTGGTCCTGCTCCGTGTAGCCAGGTCCAGCGTAGCGCTCAGTGGGCCCGGTGCGGCGCCAGAGCAAACCGCTTAGTTAAAGGCGTACTCGAGCCGGCCAGGTCGATAGCGGCCATTTTCGACGGCGCTGAGGGCGAAGCCGTAGCGGTTCACGAATGCGCGGCTATAGATGTGCAGCATTTCTTCCGCCACAGTGCAATGCGGCCTTTCACATTCGAGCTCGTGAAGCATTCGGTCGATGAGCCTGATACCAACCCCAGACTGGTGGTAGGCGGGCAGCACCCGAACACACCGAAGCTTGGTCTCCTCCTCGCCACGCTTTCCCAATGCCACGCCGACGACGTGGTCCGCTTCCTTTGCGAGCAGGAGGATGTCACTGCCGGCGGCCAGGCCGGGCACGACCTTACCGGCGTACCACCGCTCGAACCCGGGTACAGGGCATCGAGGTCTTTAAGGAAGGGCAGCGCCGCGGCTGCAACGCAGAGGGACTTGGAGCGCTCGAAACGCATGGGCAGGGAGCACGGACAGGTGGACGATGGCCGCTTACGTACGATGCGGCATGTCCCTATCGAAGACATCGTTCGAGGCGTTCGCCTCCGTTCTTTCTCGCCCGGACCGTGTACCGGGTACGCGAGCGCGCGAACGCTCTTGGACTGCTCGAAGCCCACGGGTGGCAATGGCCGCCCTGGGAAAGAGCACCCGCCGCAACCTAAGCTCCGTGCGAAGCCGTGTAGGAAGGCGGCTTAAACGCTCACGGCGCGCGCCACTTTTCCTACCAACCGGCCAGATTGCGATGTGCCGAGGCCGAATTGCCTAGGAAATTGCCGAGCTGTTGAAAGCTCGCTAGGCTGGGCGCAGGGGTACCGCATGTCGGCTACGGCCTGCCCAATTTGGGCATGACCGTGCCCAGTCTGGGCACGGAGGCACTCCCTACGGCCGGAAAGCTTCCTGGTCGACGAACTGGCCCGTGCGGGACATGGCGGGGATGAGTTCGGCGTCTGCGAACAGGCAACCGGTTCGCTGCAGCTCACGCTGGCCCTGCTTGTCGGCAGCCTCCGGGGCGTGGCCGCCCCCTGACTTCAGCGCCTGAAGCATTTGCAGGTAGCCTGGCCGCCACGCCTCAGTCTCTGGAAAGGAGGCACGAAGAGCTGCAAGAATCCGCATCCCCGCAAAATCCAGGTCGCCCCAGAAGTAGCTTGGCAATCTCAAGGTCGAACCCGCCGTCTGGTACAGCCAACCCTCGAACCGCGCACGGCCCTCGGCGGATGCGTCACCTTTGGCCGAGTAGTAGAGGGAGCTGCCCGCGGCGGTCCTCAAGCGCTGTGCGCTGCCCCGGAAGCCTGAGGCGAATGCCAGGATGAGTCCCTCAAGCATTGCCGTGGGCGCGCCGACAGCCTGCTCGAACGTCATTGCGTTCTCGATGAACAGCACCCCGCTGGGCGGACTTGGCGGCAGGAACACCTGAAGCTGCACAGGCGATTCGGGGAAGGGGCATTCCTGGACGCCGAGGACCGCACAAACCAGCGCTTGCCGCTTGTCCAGCACCTTGGACATGCCCCAGAACAGCCGGCTCGAGGCCTCTCGAAGGAGTACGGACTCTGGCACCAGGTTGGGCAGGGCGTTGAGGCGCTTCACTACCTCTGCCATGTCGCGATTCGGGATATCGATGCAGAAGTCGGCCACCGCGGCTTTTTGCTCGGGTGTCCCGATGAGGTGCTCGTTGACCGCTGCACGCCAGCGCTCCAGGCTGGAGCGGGGCCGCTCTAGCCGGCTGACTGCACGTCGCACGTCAGCTTCCGCCTGTACCGTCAGCCGGGGCGCCATCGCATAGCCCGAGCGAGAACGCAGCGCGGCCTCAGGTTTGACAGCGACCCATCCCCAGCGCGCCATGTCGCAGAGGTGGGCCCAGAGCTCTTCCTTGTCCGACTCCCGTCCGGCGCCGTAAAGCGCAGGCCAGGTGCGCTCGCTGAGCGCAAGTGAGGCCGTGCGAGCACTGCCCCGTACCTGCGAAGCGTCCAGCCTGTCCACCAGCAGGTTGAGCAGGGAGGCCACGCCCGGCGAGCCGACCCAAAGGGGGCACACGTTCACGCGGCAACCTCCGGCGCCAACGTGTCAGGGGACTTTTCGCTCGCCGTCGAGCCGGTTTGCGGCCGTGGCTCGGCAGCTTCGAAGTCGAGCGCCGCCTGCTCACGGGCCTGTGCACGCTGCGCTTCCCAGAGCGCGCGCATGCGGTCGGTCTTGAGGATGCGCTCGTCGTGGTCGGTCACGAAGTCGAGTTCACCGTTCGCTTCGACCTTCGCCCGAGAAACGCTGTACTCCCGGTTGAATTCATCCCGCAAGGGCCCGGCATTGCGTGTTGGCATGGAGCTCACGACCTGGAGCCGCAGCCCGTCGCTTAAGAATCGCAGAACCGCTCGGGCGCGTTGCTCGTCCATCTTGGAAAATGATTCGTCGTTGACCAGGAGCTTGAGGCTCGGGCCTTTTTCGAACACCTTGAGTCGGTTGGTCACCACCGCCGCACGCACGATGTACGCCGGCGTTTCAAGTTGGCCACCAGAGCCCGTGCCCCAGGTCGAGAGCCCGATGCGGCTCCCGTCGGACGAATGGCTCCAGATTTCGTACTGACGATAGTTCCGATAATCGGCGATGCGCATGAGCTCCCGGCTCGCCCGGTCCTGGTCCTGGTCAAGCAAGAGCGCACGTAGGCGGTCTCTCACCAGAAGATGTTTTTCGGAGAGTTCGGACTTTCCGAACAGGTCCACCGAATCCTCGCCATCCCCGGATTCAGAAAGCTCGGCGACTGCCTTGAAGAAGCTGTAGTACTCCTCATACTCCGGCACCCATCGCGTCCAGTCGATGCTAAATTTTTCACCGCCGAACTTGAGGTTTTCCAGCTCGATGTTGAGCTGGCGCAGCGTCCGGATGCCATCGTCGACCTTGGTCTTGATTTCAACGCAGAACTGCTTGGTGAACACGTCGTGGAACGACCGCTCAGCCCCTTCGATTTCTTCCCGGTTGTTGTAGAGCCCAACGCTCTTCATCGACTGATGCAGCTCGCCGGCCGCGGCGCCGAGCTTCAGCAGGGCCGAATAGTAGGGTTCGAAGCTTGCCGGCTCGAAAAGCATGGGAATCGCTTCGAATCGCTCCTCCTGCCGTGCCGTTGCGTTGTAGTCCGCCAGCAGACCTCGGACATCCCCCAACAGTTGGTCAGGAAGCACCAGTAGACTCGTGGTGAGCAGTTGCTGGACTTCAGCGACGTCGAGACGCCTGTCCTCGAGCATCACGTCCACCCTCTGTGCCATCAACGGGTAGGTGCGCTGCACGTTGAGCTCACAAAGCCTGGCCAGTCTGCTGGTCTGCAACTGGACGTCTCGCAGCCGTGAGTCGTAGCGGCCGCGGACGGTCTTGATGATTTCCTCTGCCGCCTCGACTTCCTGGTCGGCCAAGACCACGGCTCTTTGGGCGGCCTGAATGGAGGTGTCCAGCTCGGCTAGCTCCCCCTTCAACTGCTTTAGTTCGTCCGCAAGCTCGGACGCCTCGGAGAGGTCCAATTGTGAGAGGGAGCGCTGTACGTGCTCGATATCCGCAGCCAACGCCCCCAGCGGAGCGGCGTTAAAGGCGGGCTCCTTGAGGCCGTTGAGGCTGCGACGGACCTCCTTGAGGCCTTCGTTCAACGCCTCCAGCTCCCGGGCCTGTTGAGCGGCTGCATCGAGCTTCTGCCCGTACTCTGCCAACGCGGCCTCCCGCGCGGCCTTACCGAACACCAGGCTCTTGCTCCCAGAGGTGAACATCGTCCGCGAGCCACTCCCTTTTCCGTCCCGGGTCACCCCGCGCGAAGTGAATCGGAGCTCCTCGGTCGACCGGACCTTGACCACGGCGCCGAACTGGTCAATCAAGTACGCCTTGGCAATGGGGTTGTCGGTGTGCAGCTCGTGGATGATGGAGTCTGCCGGCACACGTGCCGCATTGGCGCTCTTGAGGCAATGTGCGCCCTGGATGACCCGGCAGCGGGACCGCACACCCTGCAGCAGCTCGATGGCTTGCGCCTCGAACTCCTGCCGCACTATGAGGTTGAACCGCGCTCCGTCCATGTAGCCTTCGATGGCTGGCTGCCACTCGAGGGAAAGCGGCTCCACCAGGTCACAAAGGACCTGAACTTCGGCGCCCGGCAGCCGTGTCCGAATCAATTCGAGAGCTGGAACCGTCTCTCGAGGGTAGTCGCCGCCGCCTGTCGAAAGGCGCTGTTTGGTCGCATCGAGTTCCCGAATCGTGGCCTCGACGCTGTCCCTGCGCGACTCGAGGCTACGCTCCTCCGCCGCCAGTGCCATGGCCACGCTCTGTTCAGTGCCAACCAAGCGGTGGTACACCTCGCTCAAGCCATCGTTGGAGTTCCGAAACCCCTCCGCGAGCTGTTCGAGGCGGCTCGGATTCAGCGGTCGCTCGCTCGACGCCTCGACCAGGACATCCCGAAGGCCGGTGAGCCGGTCAAGTGACGTCGCCCCCAAGGAGCGGGCCACGGCTTCCACGGCGGTGCGTAACTGTGGGAATTGGTCAGGAATTGGTTTCCCCAGGAGGTGCCGCGCCACGTTGTCCAACCGCGCCGCAGCCGTGACGGAGGCCCCTAGGGCAGAAAGAGTCGCGCTTGCCGACTCGGTCAGCCGCCCCAGGTCAGCTTCAAGCTTCATCTTGTCGCTGTATGCCCGAATGCCGGAGAGCTGTGCGCTGAGCGCAATGCGGCGTTCGTCGAGCTGCTCACGCTCCTTTTTGCGTTCACGCTCGAGGTCCTCGTAGCGCGTCGCGCGTGCGTTGGCTTCTGCCTTGCGCCCCAGTTCCTTCTCGATTCGCTCATTGTCGTTGCGCTGGTGCAGCCGCGCCTGTAGCAGTTCATGCAGTACTAGTTCTTCGTAGGCGGCGGTCGCCTTCGAAGTCACAGCCGTCAGTACATCAAGCTGTTGAACCGCGTCTTCGAGGCGCTTGCCCTCCCGCTTCAGGTTCGTCACCTGCTGCATCAGCTCGCTGATTCGCGAGATGCTCTCTTGGAGGTTCTTCGCGTTGAACTCCAGGATGTCGTCGCGCACAAGGTCGTTGACCGAGCCGATGGGGCGGTATGCGATGGACTGGCACCAGGCCTTTGCGGCATTCTGGGCTTCATCCCACGGGGCGGACCCGCGTCCCCGAAACCGCCCGTAGAGCGCGCACATGTAGTCCCTTTTGTGGGCCTCGAAGGAGTTGACCCTTGGGTAGCGCGCCTTGAGCCGGCGCACGATGTCCTCCACCGCGACGTACTCACCGCGTTCGGCGTCGACCATAAAGTCGTCGAGCGCGAGGGCGGCGTCGTCCACAATGATGAGTTCCAGCCGCTCCAGCTTTGCGTCACGTCGGTCACCGGTCCCGTCGACACGCGCAGAAACGCCCACGATGGCAGTGAAGGTCTTCGCGGAATCTTCGTTCACGTCGGGCCTGAATACCGCGGCGACATAACCGTGCGCGCCATCGACCCGGGAGAAGCTGTTTCGGTCCGCGCCCACGATGAACGACTCTAGCGTGCGCTTGGTCTTCCCCCCGCGGCGTTGCCCCTGGGTCACCTCGTCCTGGCCCGGGTTGTAGCTGTAGACGCCCGGATAAGCTGCCGTCATCACCGTTTGGATGGCGTCCAGCATCGTGGACTTGCCTGACCCGCTCTCGCCGGTCAGAAGGGTCTTCTCTCCGAATTCGTAGCTTCCAGGGTACATCTGCCCCCAGTTGGCCAGGACCATGCAATCGAGCTTCATTCTTCGACCTCCTCTTGGGCCGAGGCTTCGACCTGAATCACACCGTCGGAATCCATTGCTGCAGCCAGCGCGTCATTGCTGACGATGCCCAAAATCGTCGGCCGAATGGCGATGAGCGCGTCCTCGTCCGCAATAGAAAAGTTCGGGGCCACCCGTACCAGGCGGTGGCGGCGCAGCTCTGCGAGCAATGCCATCTTCTCGCCCATGCCCGCCGGCAACGGTCGCTTGAGCTGGGTCTGCAGGGTCGCCGCGACCTCCTCGAAGCCGACCAACACCTCGCCCTGCGGCTGGATGTCGCCGCTATTGAACTTGTTCTGGTAGATGAACCGCAGCGCCAAGGCTGCAGCCACGAAGTCGGCCGATACCCGAGCTCGCAACGACGGCACGGGAGGGTGCGTGTCGGGCGGTACGCCGTCGACCAGCGCGCCGGGCGCGTAGAGTCGAAAGTACTGGTTAGTCGCGTCGTGGTGAAGCATCAGGCCCGCGACCTCGAAATACTCCGTTACCAGCGATTCGATACGTCGGACGTCGTCGTAGAGCAGCTGCTCTGTTCGGTCTTCGTCGCGCAGGAGGACGCCGTAGGAGAGCAGTCGGGCGATGATTTCGCGGAAGCGCTCAGGACGCAGGTTGGCCTCAGCCAGTTGCTCGCGGATAAGGGAAGATAGGTTCATTCTTTGAAGGAGATTTCGTAGTCGTTGCCGCTGTAGAACTCGTTTTCGAGGCGGTAGGGAAGCTTGCGAGCAACAAGGTCCTTGTCCGCCGCGCTTCGCGCAGCCTCGACCGTTTGCATGATGCTGATGACCTCGCGCGCCGTGGACGCGGGTAGGGCGGAAAGTCGGATGGGATGCCGGAACAGCCGCAGGTCCGCACGCAGCCGTGCGGCAAGGTCGACATTCGACACGGAAAACACCTCTGATTCGGCCCGGCGAACCGCCGCATCGCGCCTGGACTCCCAGGTAGGTCGCGGGCGGAGAGTGACCGTCACCGCCTTCCGGCGCTGTGTGGCCGTGCGGAGCTTGAAGCTGGCAGGGTCAAGCAGTCGAACCTCCGCGCCAGCGATTTGCTGGCCGATGCGTTCGAGTAGCTCATCCTGACCGGCTTCTGTTGATTCCGCAATGCGCTGAATGGCTGCGAGGTAAGCGTGGCGGGTCTGGCCCGAGCGCAGCATCATCGACTGCAGAGCCAGGCCGTTTACCCGCTTGAGGTAGGTTTCCATCGCCTTCAGAAAGCCTGGCTGCTTGGAGTCGCACGCCGCGTCCACGATGTCCTCAATCCGCGTGAGCACCCAGTCGTACGCTGAGGCACCCGAATGGTCCTTAACGAGCCAGTGGGCCATGTCGTTCAGGTGCGCGTTCATCCGCTCGAACCGGGCCTCCGGAACATGCCGGAGCTTCTCGATGTTCTGGCGAATGGCCTGCCGGTTGAGTGTGACGTTGTCCGCCGTGAGCTGCTTTGCGAAATCGCGCTGAAACCGACGCAGGAACTCGACGAACTCCTCCCACTGCTGGCTTGCGGTGGCCGTCTGCATCACGTGCCGCAGCAGTTCCTGGAAGTAGTCGATGCCCTCGTTGAGGTCTTCAATGACCTTTTCCGCATATTCATAGGCGTCGACCAGGTCGTAGGCATCCCCGCGAGCGAGTGCGGACTCAAGAGCATTTCGGCAGCTGCGCATGTTGCGCTGTCGGCTACGGCTGGGCCGGTCTAAGGATGCGAAAGCATGCGCAAACAGCTTCCCGGGGCGGGAGAACCGAAACGCGGTGACCAGGCCTTGCCTGTCCGCAAAACTCTCGAGCCAGCCATCTGCCAACAGTGAGCGGACAACAAGGGCTGTCAGCTGCGAGGGGTCTTCGGCCTCAGGCGCATTGAAGTCGTCAGGAGGCGCGTCGTCGGAAACTTGGCTCTGGTGCTCCCGCACGACAGGCAGTAGCAACTCCCGCAGGGAATCACGGGTCATGTTGTGGGCGTAGTCCGCCTGCGGGCCGTGAAGGCGTTCATACAGTGTCCGGAGGCAAGCCACGACCAACTCCCGTCGGGAGCTGTTGACGGGCCTGAAGAACCGCTGCCTCTCCGCCTCAAAAAACATTGCTTGACCTCAATTCAGAATTCTGTCGGAAATTTAGGAACCGCCCTGCGCGGCCTAAAACGTAGGGGTGACTCTAAAGCATGTGCACTTGTGCGCCAAGCCGGGGTCGGGCTACCTCAGCAACTGGTCCCTCTCGTAGCAAATCCGCTGGAGCTCGTAGTCTGCGACCTTGCGCTCGCCTGAGCACGCACCAGAACTTGGCCGAACCCATGCCGACGGTTGATTGTGCGAACGTGGCTGAAAGGGTTGCTTGCATAGGGTCGGAGCCGGGCGCGGCCGCGCGCCGCTAGGTCAGATTGTTGTGTGCCGCGGCCTCTGCTTCGCCATCTTCACGGCCCTGAGCCTCGAGGTCGGCAACTCGGGCACGTCGCCATTCGTCAGACGACATCTGCCACAGCATGTGGCCCTGCATGTCGCCGCCGTCTGGGTCGGTCCCGCGTTCGTCGTCGGCCGTATCCTCGAAACCCAGGACAAAGCCGCGCAGCCAGGCTTTTGGCGGCACGAAGGGATTGGCGACAGGTGCGAGGGCGGAGGCGCCCGCCTTGAGGTCGGGGTCCTCGACATCGGCTGCGAAGCGTTGAATCGCCAGCAAGAGCCGGGCCCGGGTGGCGTCGCCGGTAGCGCGTTCGAATCCGAGGTTACGGAGGGCTGCGTCGAGGTCTGCCATGCTGGTCTGCCGTGGGTGCGCCGGCGGGCTGCGCGACGCTTCATGGATTATCGCCGCGCTCTCACGGCAGTCACGTCTCGCAATGGAGGCCGAAGCTCCCATCGATTCGGCCAACGTCGGACCTAGCGTTTCTCTGCTCACGCAGCAGCTCCGCATCTCCCTTGCTGGGGAGGAGGAGTCTCAAAAGCCCGACTCATCGGGGACCTCGTTGGACCGGATAACGGTCCGAATTGGTCGTGGGCGGTCGGGCAGTATCCGACTGGTGCGGGGCCTGTGTTTCCCCGCGACTATGGGCGGTCCTGAAAGCCTAAGCTTCGCCGATTCCATGTCTGCCAGCGCACGTCGTCTGCTCGGGCTGCTATCCCGAGCGGCACCCACGAGGCTGCACCCTTTAGGAAAGGCGCAATCTGCTGGAAGCAGTGACTGGCATTATAGCACAAGCGGTTTAGCTCTTGGCCTAAAACGTATTGAATGCAACTGCCGCACAGAAAAACTCCAGCACGAAGCTGGAGTTGGAATGGTCAGCGACCGCGAAGGCGTTCCGGGCCGTAGAAATGCACCGTGCCATCACGCGGAACCCGCTGTCGAGGCGGTTGCAGGTAGTGAACGTCAGGACGGCGCTCAACGAACACGACTGGAACGGGCTCACGGTAGCCATAGGGAGTGAACACCTGGGGTTCCGCCGGCTCGAAGGCTGGCTCGTAGACCACGGGAGTAATGGTGCACGCGCTCAGAACGAACGGCGCTGCGAGCAGCAGCAACTTTGCGAGTTTCATGAGATTTCCTTGTGTCGATAGTCCTCTTTCGTATAGGGAACGCGCAGGAAGCCCTCTGCTCCTGGCCGTTCCAAATGAAAAGCCCCGCAGCCGAAGGGCGTGCGGGGCTCGAAGAGCGGCAGTCCGCCTACGCTGAGAACGCGGGAGCGAATGCTGCGAGGCGGGCCTTGAGCGACTCAAGGGCGCTCAGGTACGCCTCGACATCCTCTTGGTACGACGCATCGAGGTCGTAGTAGTCGAACGACAGGCCAAGCTTCGCCCGCAGGTCCGCGATGCGAAGACTTCCGTTGGAGCTGAAGACGAGAGAGAAGGCATCCTCCCACGCGCTCTCGGTGCCAGCATTCCGGGCGACAGCGCCGACGGAAAGCAGCCAGTCGATGACTTTCAGCAGTTCGTTGTAACGTGCGCGAGGAACGGCCGGAGCTGGCTCGTCCATCGCAGGGGCGGCCGGGTTGGCCGGATTCATGGTATCTGTCATGTCGATAGGAGGCGACGCCTCGTTGTTGTCCTGGGCTGTGTAGCCAACGAGGCCACGCCGGCGCCTCAGGCCGCCAATGGCACAGACTCGACGTTGAAAAAGTTGAGATTTCCCTTGAGCGCAACGAACGGGAGAGGGACGGCCTCATCGAGGACGAAGCCGAACTCGTTGAAATACCACTTCGAGCTGTACGCCCCGTTCGCTCTGCTACCCGGCTCCACGCAGTCGACCACCGATGCCTGGCCCACGATGCCCCCGAGCTCGAACTCCCCGGGCGCCGGCATCGCTATCTCAGGGAACGTCTCGCGAACCCAGTCGTAGCCTACGCGGTCGAACTTCTTGCCGGCATGTACGAGGAAGGCGCCGCGGTGCTTGGTGCGCCAGGTGCGGTTCTCGACCGGCTTGTGCCCATGCACGATGAGCCAAGCCCAGGGCTGCTGGATGCTCAGGGCCTTCATTTCGCAGATTCCAGGACGCTCACGGGCTGGGCGAGTCGTTGGTTGAGAAAACGGCTTTGCGCCAGGAGGGTGTCCACCTCGGCGGACAGGATGCCCGCCTGCAGCGTCTCGACGTGCGCCTGCAAGGTGCGCAACTGGCCGAGCAGCAGGTCCTCCGCCGTTTGGCCGTCTGCAACACGGGCGGTGCGGGCGTAGAGCGGCGGCAGGCGAAGATAAGCCTCGACCGCCTGTGGCAAGAAGATTTTGACGGTCTGCTTAAGCTCTGCACGGTTGGTCGCCTGCACCAGGCCCGCGCCCTCCATCTCCTTCAGGCGAGGCATGAGGTCGTGTGCACGCTCGATGAGGTCGCTAAGGATGTCTCTCGCGGACGCGGGAAGTTTCGGCATGGCGTTGTCCCGTAGCCACTGGAGGCTGGCTTCGGTCGACAGGTCGATGGGCTTGCTTTCAACCTTTGTCTCTGGACCGATAGGAAGCAGCCAGACGGCGGCGTATGCCGCAGCCGCAATAAGCCACCACCAGGCGTCAATGATGCCGAGCAGGTACAGAACCGTCACTGCGCACGAGGCGCCGACTGCGTAAAGGTTGCGGTCGCAAAGGAGGAACTTGAGCAGTTTGGCGGGCATGGCGCGAAAGGTGTCGAGGATGGAAGCAGGCCCAGCGAGGTCTACTGGTATGCCCGGATGGTCTTCAGGACGCGAGCGAGGCTTGTCGAACGAGCATCGAACACCTTGCCGCCGGTGGCGGCCGAGAGTCCTTGGAGCTCGTCAAAGTTCGCGTCACCGTATGCCACGGCGAAGACGGGGATGCGCGGCTCGCCGGCGTCCTTCACAAAGGCCTTGAATGTGTCAGCGTTGATGCCCGTAGCGTTCTCGCCGTCGGTCAACAGCACGATGCTCACGCTGCGTTCGCCGCTTCGGGCGCGCGCCTGGGCTGCCTGGTAGGTCACCCGGGCTGCGTTGTAGATGGCGGTGCCGCCGTTGGCAACCAGTGATTCGACGTACTGGCCGGCGGAGCGCAATGCGACCTTGTTCGCAACGGGGTCGTCCGTCAGAGCAACGTAGCGGCTTTCGTAGACCTCGTGGTTGAACGGAGAGATGGTCAGCTCCTCCCGTGCGCGGAAGGTCGAGAAGCGGGACCCGGAGCCGACGTCTGCATTCGTCAGCGCCGTCATGCCCTGCTTGAGGGCAGCCAGGCGGGCGCCACTCATCGAACCGGAGATGTCCAGGACGAAGAACGAGGAAGCCGGCCGCGAATAGACGTCGCCGAATCCTTGCAGGATGGCATCCACCACGGCAAGGGAGCCGGGAAAGGGGAGCTCGTTGACGACCTCGTCCGACGCAACGCCGGCCAACGGACGGCGGAACGTAGTCGACGCGATGCGCTGCTGGGTGTCATCATTGCGCAGGTGTTCAACCAACTGGCCGTAGAACTCGGCCGACTTGCTGCCTGACATCAGCATCAGAGGGTAGTCCGCCGTGATGACCCCTTCCTTGGGGATGAGCACGTCGAGCTTGGCGGCCCCCTTGGCGTTGATGCCAAGGATGACCGACTCGTAGTTGATTAGGCCGTCAGCCTTGGAGGGGTCCGCGACGAATTTGTCTGCCAGGTCCCCAGATGAGCCCGAGGTGATGCTCTGCCTGGAGAAGAAGTTCTTGAGCGCGTCGACCGGGATGTCCTTGGCCTCCAGCGCATCTCCCTTGCCCGAGAGCTCGGCGGCCAGGCCTACGAGCGCCACGAAACCCGTGTTCGAGGCTGCCGGATTGGCCATGCCGAAACGGAACTTGCCGTCCTTGGAGGCCTTGACGACATCCGACCAGCTCGTCTTGCCAGAAACCCAGCCGAGTTCCTTGGCCTTCTCGCTGCGAACGCCGAGCACGACGCGCGAATAGAACGTCTTTTCCGATGCCTTGACCTGCCCTTTCAGGCCAGGAATCAGCTGCAGGTACTTGCCATTTGAGAGCCAGAGTGCGTCGTACGTGTGAGCCTCAGAGACGCGGTCAATTGCGTCGAGCGACCCCGTGTACTCGAACGTGACCTGCACTCCATGCTGAGCGCCATAGGCCGTCACAAGAGGAGCGACATCCTTGAGCTCGGAGCCGGCCAGGATTTTGAAAGCAGCACCGGGCGCCGAAGGGGCGCCGACCGCTGAATCGACCTTCCCGCACGCTGCGAGGGTGATAGCAACGGCAACGGCCGACGCCAGCGAGAGAATGCGTTTGAACATGGTGCGCTTGGGGCAGTTCGATGTTGAAAATTGGGCAGGGCCCTACTTGGCGGTGCAAAACGTCCGGACGGCGGGTGCTTGGAGCTTGATGTCGAAGGTGGTCACCAGGACGGACATGGCCAGTTGTCAGTTCGTGGTGGTACTGGCGGCCGGTGCAGAGACCACGTCGCCAGACCAGGACGAGAACGGATTGCCGACGGCGTCAACGGCGAACGGGTTGGGCGACGCCGCAAAGATGAAGATGGCGACTGCGATGGATGCGAGCATTCTTTGTGTTTTCCTTGGGATTCGACAGAAGCGCTTTACAGCGGCATTGCGGCAGCAAGCACGGCCACGGGGAAGGCGGCGCCGGTGGTGAAGGACGTGACGGCGACGACAGCGATGATTGCGAGCAGCATGTGGATTTCCTTGAGTGAAGTGGCTTTTGGGTTCAGAGTGCGATGCCGCCGGCGGCAACCGGGGCGGGAAGATTGCCGGCCGTGGCCGACTGGTCGTTGCGAATGCGCTGCATGTGCTCGTCTAGCATTCCGCGCACCACAGCGTTATTGCTCTCCATGGTCAGGAGGGACTGGCTACGGAAGTTGTCCATGATTTCCATCGCCTCGTACGTCTTGTCGAACATCGCCTGCAGCTTCTGCACGGCGAAAAGCGGGTCGCTGGCGAATTCGGTCGTGGCCTTGGCGTGGTCGCTCAGAGCGGTACCGGTGGCCTCGACCAAGCCTTCGACGCTTGCATTGGCGCCCTTGAGCATGGCCATCGTTTTCATCTGGACGCCCAACGAGCGGGCCATCGTCACACCGAGGGACATTGCTGCCATGCCGAGGGTGGACACGCGGTCGCAGCCGTTCATGGCTTCGCGGCCGGTGCGGCGAATCTGGCCCAGCGCATGGTGTGCGTTCACAGTCAAGGCTTGAGTAGCCAGCAGGTCACCCTGGTTCTGGCGAATGTAATAGAGCACTTCCTGCTCCAGCGCACGAGCACGGTCCGGTTCCGCTGTGCGAATGCTTTCGATGCTCGTGCTCAGGCGCTGGTCCAGGCCGTGGATGAAGTAGACAGCCGCCTCGAGCTTCTCGAGCGCCGCCCAGAGCTTCGTCTGCGAGGTCCCCAGGTCGCTCACACCTCGGCCGACCTCGTCCTTTGCGGCGACGACGTTCTCCTGGATTGCCGACATATGTGAGTCGGCGGACTCATAGCGGCGCAGGTAGCGCGTCAGGCGGTCACCCCATGGGAGCTCCAGCCCGAATACCTTCGAGGGCACTGGGACGCCCAACACCTTGGTAGGGGCGAAGAGATTGCCCTGCTTGGAGGGGTTGAACTGGTCGAAGAGCTCGCGCATCTCCTGAATCGCCAGGTATGCCGGCGACTCCGCATCTTTCGCGAAATTGGCGCTGGTGAAGGAGTTCGTGAGCGTCGTCGCGTCAGCGATTTCCTTGCGGCCAACCTGGAAAGCCTGCTGCAGCTTCGCTTGGAACTCGTCCGAGGCGACGTCGGCGTTTTGCAGCGAGGCCACGAACGCCTCCAGCTGGGCATCCACCGCCTGTCGGGTCGCCTCCGGCAGCTTCACGCGCCCTTTGGCGTCAGCCGGCACCATGGGGGTCAATGCCTCCGGGGGTGTGAGTACCAGGGGAGCCACGGTAACGGCGGTTGCAACGGCTACTTCGGTTTGCTGAGAGAGAGGTTGGGTCATTGCAGGGCTTTGCCTTCGAGCTTGTTGACGAGCACTTGATTCATCGCGTCCAGGACCGGTGTCGAGGGCGCATCTGCGAGATTGAGAAGTTCAGGAGCATCCAGCTCGATTTCCTTGGCCGCAGCCTCGAAAATTGCCGGGTCGGTGGTTCGGAACCCGTATTGCGCGGCGATGACCTGCGCTTCACGGTTGTTGGAAAGGATTTCGCCGAGTTTCTTGCCATTCGCGCTGCGGCCGACCAAGATGTGCTTCAGGACCAGGCCGGGCTGCGGATAGAGCAGGGTGTGCGCATCGTTGAGCTTGCCCTGACGCTTCGCCTCGACGAATTGACTTTCGTAAACGAGCACCAGCGGGGCCTTTCCCATGCCCTGACCGATGTAGTCCTCGAAGGGGCCGGAGAGAGTGCTCTCTTGGAAGCCCTGCCGACTGATGAGCGGCGAAAGCTCGTCCGCAAGGGCCCCGGCTTTGGCGAGGTCAGTCGGGACCTCGTTGCCATTGCGGATGTAGGCGAGCGTAGCGATGAACAGGGCACCCGTGTTGGACTTGCGGACATCGGGCGTGTTCACTAAAAACCCGCGGTTCACGCTGAAGACGTCGTTGCCCGACAGTTGGTTCCAGCGTTTGGCTGACACCATGAGGGGCAGCGCCTTCTCCAGGTTCAGGTCGCCGTGCTTGCCAACAACCTTCACGAGCCCGTTTGCCGACAGAACCGGCACCAGCTTCTTCCAGCTTGCGACGGCCAGCGGAGTCGAGAAGACGGGGTAGGCGCTCGAGCCGGGCAGGACGGCGCTGAAATCGCTGGCCGTATTGGCGCCAGCGGGCCACACGGCATCGAACGTGCCAGCTCGAGCCACATCGGCGCTCGTGCTGCCCGACTTCTCCAGCTCGAGCTTGAGCCCCTCAGCAGCCAGGATTGCGGTCAGCTGCTCGTCCTTGAGAAAGGCAAACTTCGCGCTCCCGGTGAGCACCTTGACGGTCGCGACCTTGGCGGCGGATGCTGGGGCCGGGTCGCCCGCAGCAGCGCCGTCTGCAGCCGGCACGCTGGACATGGATTTCCAAATGCCTCCGCCGATGGCAAGCACGAGCGCGCCAAGGAGAACGTACCGAATTTGCTTGTTCATGAAGTCTAGGGTCCCCGAGTGGGTTTGTGTTTTACGCATCGTACCATGAAAGGCGCCTAAACCGCAATATGGAGGTATTTTAGGTACAGGCAGTGTCAGTTGGCCGCGCCGCGGCGGGGCCGCAAACGTTCGCGCACTGCCGCAGGAGTCCTCCACACTAGCGTTCATGCGTTATAGACGCAGTGCTTTACTTGTCATTTTAGGTACGTTACGCTATAATGCGTGCACTCCAACGAACAAGACATCAAGGTCCTCCCCACATGCTCCGCTCTGGTGACTCAATCCGCCTGACTTCCAATGAACGTGAAGTTTTTGCCTCCATCACCGGCGGCGAGGGCCTTCCGGCTCCCACGACCGTGGCCGAGCACAACAAGGCGCTCCAGGATGCATCGGAGTACCACGCCCAGCGCGATACCGCGGAGGACAAGTTGCTGGCAGCGCTGGCCCTGGACCTGTTGGCATGAGCGGCAAGCCTGTTGGGGCGAAGTGGAGTGGCAGCAAGCTCACCGTCATTACCGAGCGAACTTCCGCGTGGCGCCCCATGGCGAAGGCCCCGAAGGACGGAACCGTCATCCTCGTGTGCGAGACCCCCAATGGGGAGGCGTGGAACGTCATGCCCGCGGCGTTCATGAATCTGTACGGCGGCGGCCGGCTCGCATGGTGGGGCGTTTCGCCCACGTCGCGGTTGCCGACCCATCTGATGACGCCAGAACGGATGGAATCTGCCGACGAGCATTCGCCCTTGGCCGTCGACTGGCGCCCCATCGCGCTCACCCCGATTTGCTGGCAGCCAATGCCTGAGCTGGAAGACGTCTCGACGCTCCGCCGGCGCTTCAGCGCTATCGCTGCTCACAAGTACAAGGACCTGGTGCGGGCGGCGGGAGCGGTGCCGAGCGCGACCTAGTTGCCTTCGAGGACCCAGACCCCGCCCAGCCGAGGCGCTTTCGATTTAGCCCCATGAACTCCAGGTCGCAGTGACAACCATCTACGTCTTTGGCAGCAACAGGGCGGGTCGACACGGAAAGGGCGATGCTCTGACGGCTCGCCTGCGCCATGGCGCCATCTACGGCCAAGGGGAGGGCCTCCAGGGCCGCAGCTACGGCATACCGACCAAGGATGGGTTCCTAAGGCCCCTTTCCTTGCCAGACGTCGCACAAGGCGTTGCGCGCTTCCTCGCTTTCGCACATGCTCACCCGGAGTTGACTTTCGACGTGCAGGGCGTTGGCTGCGGCCTGGCCGGGTTCCTGACTGCTCAGATAGCACCACTGTTCAGTGACGCGCCGCCCAACTGCTACCTTGAGCCGCGGTTTGTGGCGCACCTGCGGGACCTTGGCGTCGAAAAGAAGGCAGGCCCGCCACCCTCCGCCCAGGTTGACGCTGGCCAGGCCACGTTGGACTTCTGAGGCGCGGTAGGCCGTCGAACTCCCCGAGACGAAAAAAGGCTCTCCACAGGGGAGAGCCTTCGGAATTAAAAATTCCAGAACTGCGAATTACGTCGTCAGCAGTGCCGTCACGATGATGAGGCGAGCCTTGGCGTTGAGCGACCGGGAGTCCAGCATCCGATGGATGTGCTCACGCTGGCCAGCAGAGAGCAGCTCGTCGACGATGTAGTCGAAGTCTGCGAGACCGTTCGCCAAGTCGGGTGACTGGGCGAGACGGTTCGCAAGAAGACCGGGATTCTTCTTGGCGACTTCGAGCACGGTGCCTTTGGCTGACTTATGTGCCGCTTGTTCCAGCGCAAGCGCGGTTTTGACATTGGCCTTCACGAAAATTCCTGTAGTTAACCTGAACCGTATAGACACAAGGCTTTAGGTACTTCCAGGGGCGTAAGGATAGGCAGACCGCTTAAACCGTACCCGTATGAAACGCTTCCCTACACAGGGCACAGGACAACCTGTTGCGCGCTTCGGCAGCGCACCCGTCAGTAATCATTTTTTTGAGGCACTATGGATTTCTTTCTGCTACCTCAAGTCGCACCGTTCACAGCTGCCCTTGCGGCAGTGGCAGTCATAGGGATGTTCGAGCTCCTCAGCTTGGTGGTCCTGGGCGTCGCCGCCATCACCCATGTTCTCGACAACCTGCTGGACCTGGATACGCCGGACTTCGCCGGTCTGGACTGGGTCCTCATCAAGGGTGTCCCCCTGATGGTGACCCTCATCACGGCTCTGGGCGGCTTCGGCTGCGCCGGTTTGGCCGTTCAGACGATGCTAGGAACCCCCGGCGAGCCAGTGGCTCTGCTGCCGGCAGCAAGCATCGGCATCGTCGGGGCCCTCGCCAGTGTTCGCGGTATCGGCGCATTCTTCAAACGCTATCAAATCGCCCACCACAGCACCGCTGTGTCCCTGGAATCACTGGTCGGCCGCGAGGCCGTGCTGCAAAGCCAGCTCGCACGCATCGGCTTCCTCGGCGAAGCACTCGTTCGGGACGAGCACGGCAACGTGCACTACGTCTTCGTTCAACCTGAGGAAGGCACCCCCGACCTCGTGCACGGCGCCCGCCTCGAGCTCCTGGCCTTCGATGGCTCGAACTTCCGCGCACGCGCCGTGAAGTAGCCCCTTCTCAAGAACCCGTTTCCCAATCCAACCAAAGGAACCTATCCATGAGCTTTCTCTCATCCCTCGCCGGCATCGGCATCCCCCTCCTCGCCGTCCTCATCGTCATCGTCGTCATCGGCTTTGTACTGTCGAAGCTCTACGTCAAGGTGGACGCCGAACGCACGTTCGTGCGCACTGGCATGGGTGGCCGCAAGGTCGTCCTCAGCGGTGGCGCCCTGGTGCTGCCCATCTTCCACTCCATCACGTGGGTGAACCTGAAGACGCTGCGCCTCGAGGTCACCAAGAAGGACGACCACTCGCTCGTGACCGGAGACCGTCTCCGCGTGGACGTGGGGGTTGACTTTTTCGTGCGCGTTGGCAACAACGCTGAAAGCATCGGCCTGGCTGCGCAAACGCTCGGCGATTTGACGACCAAGCCGGAACTGCTTGCAAGGCAGGTCGAAGCCAAGTTCGTGGACGCTCTGCGTGCCGTGGCCGCAAAGATGGCTCTCAACGAGTTGCATCAGCAGCGCCACGAGTTCTCGCAGGCCGTGCAGAACGCCGTCGCCCCCGACCTGGCAAAGAACGGCCTGGAAATGGAGTCGGTGTCGCTGACCTCGCTGAATCAGACGGACAAGCGCTACTTCAACGTGGACAACGTCCTCGATGCGGAGGGCCTGGCCAAACTGACGGCTGTGACCGAAGCGAACAAGAAGACCATCAACGACGTGGAACAGACGAACCAGGTGGCCATCGAACAGCGAAACCTCGAAGCCGCCCGTCAACGTGCCGAAATCAAGCGCGACACGGCTGAAGTGACCCTGCAGAACGACCTCCAAGTCGCCACGATGACGGCCAACCGCGAAGCGGAAATCGCCGCCACCCAGGCAGACGGTCGTCGTCGTTCGCAGCAGGCGAGCATCGACGCAGAGCGTGAAATCGAACTGGCACGCGTCGCCTCGGCGCAGACGGTGAAGACGGCGGAAACCGCCTCGGAAACTGCCGTTCGCCTCGCCCAGCAAGAGCAGGCCATCACGGTGTCGAACAAGACGACGCAGGAAGCGCAGGCCGAGTCGGAAGCGAACAAGGCGCGTGCGCTGGCTGTCGCTGCCGAGGAACAGGTCCGCACGGCCCAGGCAACGGAAATCGCGAATCGTACGAAGGCCGTGGCCGTCATCGCCGCGCAGCAGCGCGCCGAGGAAGACTCCATCGGCATCGTGGTCGCAGCAGAAGCCGAGCAGACGGCGGCCAACCACCGCGCCATGGCACTGCGCACCGAAGCAGAAGGCCATCGTGACGCCCAAGTGGCACGCGCTGCCGGTATCCTGGCAGAAGGCGAAGCAACGGCCGAAGCGCTGGAAAAGCACAACGCTGCCCAGAACACGCTGTCGCCGGATGTCATCGCTCAGCAGGTCAAGCTGGCGCTCATCGCAGCGCTGCCGGAAATCATCGCCAAGTCGGTTGCTCCCCTGGAGAAAATCGATTCCATCCGCATCGCCAACATCGGCGGTCTGGGCGGCAATTCGAGCAACGACGGAAATGGTGGCAACGGCAACACGGCCGGCAACGGCGGCGGCTTGGTCGACCAGGTGGTGCGCGGCGCGCTGACGTACCAGTCGCAGAAGCCGGTCGTGGACTCGCTGCTGGCACAAGTGGGCTTCGGCACCGGCGCCACCCTCGACAACCTGCTGGCCAGCGGCCTGGCAGTCGGTCAACTGGCAGTTCCGGAGGTGGCCGTTTCCACCGCACCGGATGTCGCCGTCCCTTCGGCAACGCCCGCCGCGAACGATGGGCTGCAAGCAGCCTAATCGCTGAACTTTGTCCCGGTTAGCCCCGGGGCCGCGTTTCAGCTGATTCCTAGCCGCGCACTTTCGAGTGCGCGGCTTTTCTTCGCCTGACCGCCGGCAACCCGCGCGGCAGTAAAGTTGGGCCTGTACCCCCACGCAGACCTCAACCTCGAAAAGGTCACATCATGGAAGACAACGCGGAACTTCGGCACCTTCTCGCAAGGGCCAGGGATGCAGCGCGCGGCGGCCATGCAGCCTGGACCGTTCAGTCCACAGGCGAGAAGGTGGCCGTGGCATTGGTCCTTAATCGAGCCGACTGGCTGGCCGAGTTCGACTACACGCTAGCGGAAGCCATCAAGCGAACCGGGCCGGAATGGCTGCAGCTGATTCCAACTGTCGAGCGCCTCCTGGAAGACGAGGGCGTCTTGCCGGTGTCCCCTCAGTCGCCCAGCTGAGGCGCTCGGCCTCCCGCCTGCCGTTCTAAATGCCTCCGTTGTTCGTTCAGGTCTTCGGTCCGTCACTACACATCTCGTGTGGCCTGACGGCCGTAAATTTCAACGAAAGGACATCATGGGTAGAAGAGAGTGGGAAAAGGGTGAGGTCGTCATCCCGTCGGCCGCCTGGGCTGGCTTCAAGAAAGACCTGCGCGAGGCGTACAACAAGGCCATCGCCGCGGACTTCGAACTCGCCAAGCGAGTGCACGAGCGTGTGAAAGCCGCCCAGAAGGGCAAGCGCAATGTGGACTGGGAAAAGGCGGTCTGGGCTGAAATCCACGCCACCGACGAAAAGCGCTCTGCGGGCTATGGCTACTTCGGGGGCGGGGGCACCTACCAGGCCGAACGCTATGAGTTCAAGGTCGTCTCGGAATGGAACGTCAAGACCGCGCTCCTCGTGAATGATGAAGCTACCGGCAAGGTGAAGCTCGCCACGCCAAAGGCGAAGAGCTTTGCGCCGGTGAAGTCGGACGCACGCCAGTTCTATGCTGGCAACGAGGCATCCATCACGCTGGTGGACGAAAGCCGCACCGCGAAGTGGAACGTGTACGAAAACAAGAACGCGTGCGAGGAAGCGCGCCAGTCGTACATGGGCCGGGCCTTCCTCGGGCTGCTGGCGAAGGTCAAATGGACGCGCGGCTCTGGCGGCTCCTTCCATGGCAACGACGAATACCACGAGGACGCCGGCCGGGAACATGCGGGGGGCGGCGGCAGCTACATCAAGGACACCTTTGGTCCCCTCGGAGATGACGACTACGAGCGGACCAACGGCATCCGCCGCGCCAAGGCGCCTGCCTTTGCGGGCAGCCGGACGGTCGGGAAGTTCTATCGTTAATTCTTCAGCAGCGCCCTCCAGGCGCTGCTTTTTCGTCAACGCGACCGCCATGACTACTTTCGGGTGCGAACGCCCGCCGGCGTGTTTTGAAAAGCCGCCGAAGTGCCGAATTCTTCGCTTCTGCGGGGGGCCTTGTTCAGGGGAAAATCCTCCTACAGTCCTTAGGGGTTGTTCAAGGGGTTATCAAGGTTCGGCTCGCCTCGCGGCGGGCCTCTTTTTCCCCCACGATGGTCACTGCGCCTGCGGGGTAGTGCCACGTGCATTTCTTTCCTTAGCCAGGCCATGGCCTGGCCGCTTCTTCGCTGATGTCTCCCATTGCCACCATCACCGCTGCTGACGACGGCGGCGCGCACCTCCAACGTTCCATTTCCGACCTGCTCAAGATTGTTCGCGACCAGCTCAAGCTCGAGGTCCTCTTTGTCGCCGAGTCCGTGGGCGGCAACCGCGTGCTCCGCCAGGTCTGCGCCGTCGTTCACGGCGTTGGTGTGCACATTAGAGTTCCTGTCCAACTCCCAGACGGGCGGCTGTACGGCACGCTTTGCGGCTTCAACGTCGCCCCGTCGGCCCATCTCGACGAGAGGCACGTGAGACGACTGGAAATGGCGGCGGCAGCCGCCGCGCGGCTCCTGGCCCGGGCCGAGGGAAGCGACCTGTACGCGCTCGACGAACACGACGTCGTGACGATGCCCGGCGTACTCCTCTAAGGGATTGAGGCGCGCTTCAGGGCTCTCCGGATAATGTTTTCCGTAAGTCCGGGCTAAACGGGCTTTCTACACGATGGACACAGGAAACCCCTGTTCATTTCATCCATCAGCAGGAAGCCCCATGCCCAATCCCCAGAACGACAGCCTCCACCTTTTCGCTCACCAGGTGAGCGCTCAACTCTTCGCGCGCTGCCGCGTGAACGTGTCAATCGCCGATGTTCTGGACATGGTGGAGAGCGCCGTCTACGCCAGCGAGGGCAGCGGCCGCCCCGCGCAGCCCCAGCAAGCCCCGAACCCCGCGCAAGCTCCGGCCCACCTGGCGACAACCAGCGCTGCGGAGACGCTGGTGCGCAACGCCCTGCAAGGCGGCCAGACCTACATCCTTGAGCAGTCCGAGGGCACCGCCCGTCTCGCGCTGCTGGACCCAACCATCCGTAGCGGAATACGCCAGCTCAACATCTCTGCCCCCGGTGACGTCGCAAAGGCGCTGCGTGACCTGCTTGGCGTCGAGCTGGAGCAGGACAACCAGGTTTCGCGCGTGGTGGCCCTCTCCGACGGCACCGAGGTCTTCCTCACCGTTCGTCGCTTCGACGCGTCCCAGCAGGACCGTGACGCTGACGGCTACGAAATCTCGGCGCTGCCGGCAAAGAAGCCCGCACTGTCCATCTACGACCTCGGCATTACCCAGGTCGACCGGTGGATGGACGCCGCCGAGCAGTCGGACGGGCTGTGCCTGGTTCACGGTACCGGCATCCGCACGACCCTGCGCGCCACCGCAGACGAACTCGCCGAGCAAGGACGAGAGGTCATCTGGGTCGACAAGGCCGACGACGGTGCAGCGCTCGCCCGCATGGACGCCGACGTCTACGTGTTCTCTCGTCCGTTGCGGGATGCCAAGCATCTGCAGATGGTGGTCGAGCTCGCCGAGCAAGGCTACATCGTGCTCGCGTCGCTTCGCGCAGGCAGCGCCAAAGAAATCGTCAACCAGTTCTACCGCGCCGGCGTGCCGGCGGAGCGCCTTGGCGACATTCTCAATGCGACGCTGCTACAGGTGCTGGTTGACCAAGCCGCGGAAGACGACGGCTCGCCGTTTTCCCGCGAGGACCTCGCCCCCACGGTGCTGTCGGAGTTCATCGGCTACGACGATGCCCGTGACCTCGAGGCTCTGATGAGCGGAGACCTGCATGTGCGCTTTATCGCCATCGACGCAGCCGAGAAGCTGCGCGCGGACGAAATCACCGAGGAAGCCGCGCGCTCTGTTGCCGGCGACCTCCTCGACGTCTACCTTTGAGCCCAGAAAGAGGGCCGACAGCCCTCTTTGACCCTCGTGGCCTATACCTCACAAGTAAACTCTGAGGTATAGGCCATGACTACTTCTGCTTTCAACCATCTACGCTTCGATGCCCCTGTTCCCGAGGAGGCAGTCGTCGCGGCCAGGGCCTTCGCCATCAAGGCACACGGCGACCAGGTGTACGGCGACAAGTCTTACGTGGAAGGCCACCTGGACCGCGTTGAGGCCCTGGTGCGCTTCTACAAGCTGCCCAACTTCTTTCGCGTCGGCGCATACCTGCACGACACACTGGAAGACACCGCGGTGACCCAGGAAGAGCTTGCGCAGTCGTTCGGCGTGGACATTGGCGACATGGTCGACTGCGTCTCTGGCTTTGGGGAAACCCGACGCGAGCGCAACGAAGACATCGTCGGGAAGCTGCAGCACAATCCGCAATACGTGCCGCTGAAGCTGCTGGACCGCTTGGCCAACGTCGAGGCGTGCGTCGAGGAAGGCAAACTCGAGTTCCTCCCGATGTATCGCAAGGAAATGCCGATGTATTACGGCCTGTTCAGCGCCGCGTATCCCGAGGCCTACGCGCGACTGTGCCGGGCACTCAACTGGTGATTCTGCCCAAAAGCCCCGCTCCCGCGGGGCTTTTTCTTGTGCTCAGGGTTCGATGTAGACGGTCACGCCGTCATGGTATTGGCCGCCCGACACGTCCTGGCCAGGCGCAATGCTGGCGAAGACGGGAATGTCGCGCCCCAGGAGCAGCAGCGAAAGGACGACCGGCACCGACTGGCGCGACGCGACCGTGCCCCACACGCGCGAGTAGCTGCTGTCGGAGTAGATGTTGTAGCTCAGCGTGTCGGCCTTGCTGGTGTGCTTCATCTTGCGAGTCGCGATGCTCCCGGATGTCTCTGATGGTCCGAAGCTGACGTTCACCAGTGCTCCCGCCAGGCACCGGACGTTGAGCGACGATGAGGTTTTCAGGGGCTGCGCGCTTGTCGCCTCGTAGCTGCCAAACTGCAGTGGGCGGGTGCTGACTGAGCAGCCCATCTCCAGCCCAAGCAGAGCGTGCGCCGGCCAAGAGACCAGGCAAAGCAGTGCCAGGCTAAGGGCTCGTACAAGGGACATCCCCAATCTCCAGAAAAGCTGTTTTTCGTTCCGGGATGCGCACGGATACTTGGCAGGGCCGGCCGTCCACCACAAGACCGCCTTCATAAAGGCCCGGCGGTCCTTCATCTGTGTAAAAGGTGCCGTCCTTGCTCGTGACCAGCCGGAGCGTGTCCGAAGGGCTGGCAAGCGAAACCCGATGGCTGCCCAAGGCCACGCCGTCGGCGGACACCAGCCTTCCGGAGAGGGCTTGAGCAAGGTGCACCTTGAAATCCAGCAGGACGCCAGCCTTGTCCGGCAAAGAGACGTTCCTCTGCAGGGACTCGACTGCATAGTCCAGGGGAATGTTCTGTTCGTCCAGGGTGAGGCCATGCTGGGCCCAACTCGTAAGGTATGGCACCAGGAGACGACCATCATCTCCGGTGCGACCCATGTACTGGTTGTCCATCATGACCTTGACACCAGGCAACTTCGCGTCGACCACCGCGAACGCACCGTCGATGGGCCGCGTTATGCGCAATCCGTCCCCCCGAGTCCAGGCCACCGTGCTCGCCACCGAAACCCCCGCTTGCCCGGTTCGTTCCGAGGCATCGGCAGAGAAGGAAGTGCTGAACCGCTCGTGGAGGTACTGGCCACTGGCACGCACGTCCTGTTGGTCACCGACCCGCTGGGTGGCAAGGCGGTACCCGAGACCGCGCTGTCGCGAGCCGACGCTTGAGTAGTCGGCGCCAGAGACCACCTGCCCGCGGGAGGCCGAGACGTAGGCACCGGACGATTGGTTCAGACCCAGGTCGTAGCTCAGGGAGACGGCCACGCCTGGTGACACGTCCGGTCCGTGCCCGGTGGTCCCTCGCAGCGTGACATTCAGGGCGCCCCACCGCTTTGAAACGCTGAAAGACAGGCTTTGGCTCCCCTTGCCGTCCATCCGTTCGACCTTGGCCCCGGTGAGCGCGAACACCACGCCAGCGGCAGCCGTGGCCTGGTAGGTGGCGCTGTAGCGCGCGGCGCCCCGCACCCCTGGGTCGGTGACAGCTTCGCCGTAGAAGCCCCGCGAGTAGCGCTCGGCTTGGAATTGCACACTGCCGTGCTTGGATTGACGGACGAAGGCGGCGACCAAGCCCTGGCCGTGCGCGACACCGCTCGCCTGTGTCAGCTGCGCGGATAAGCTGCCGAACTGGCCGAGGACCGCCGTGACCTGGCCGCCGGTGTAATGCGCTCCGCCTGCTGTCCCCTGGGCGAACCCGCCAAGCGTCAGCGCTGGACTGAGCCCGCGGGCATACCGCAGGTTGTAGCCCCACGAAGGCCCCGCACCGACGCCACCCGAGGTTTCGCCGGCCGACACCGCATAATCAGAAACGCCCTCCGCGAGCCCCTCGCTTGGCAGGTAGCGCTGGTCCGTGAAGCGGGACAGCACGTTTCCTGCGCGGTCACGCAGCACGACCTCCGTCGCATGGAGCCCTGCGCCGACGTTGAGGTCGGACATCGACAAAGGTCCGGGTTTGACCGCGACGCTGCGCACCCGGATTCCGTCCACGTAGACATCGGCCATCGCGGGCACGGCCGCCTCGGCCGTAAAGGCAAGGCCTGGCACCCGCTGGAAGTACGGCTTCATCTCGAAGGCGCGCCCGAACCAAACGCCGCGCATGGCTCGTCCGGCATAGCCGTCATTGGGTACATCGCCGATGCTCAAGCGCTGCATCTGGCTTGGGAAGTCCCGACTGAACCGCAGCAGGCTGGAGCGCCAAGTGTTGTCCTCGGAGTACAGGTTGGCCTGCATCAGCCATGCTTGATGGCGAAACGAGTTCTCCGAATAGAACAAGGGGCTTCCCGGCTTGACCGTGTCCGTCGCGACGCGAAAGTTGCCGATGAAGCTCGTCTCAGCCGGGGTGAGCCCGTACGGGCTGACGCTCGCAAGCGAAATCTCCTGGGTGCCTAGACGCGCCGTGTCAGCAGTGAGCCGAACTTCCAGGGCGCTTTCGTCGATGACCGCCTCGACGCCCTCGAGCCCGGTCAGAGGAAGCACGACTTGGCCATCTACGGTGCTTTCGGGGCCGACGGTCTTGATGCCAAGCTTGGCGAGCTCCGAGCGCGCGACGAAGTATTCCCCCTTGTCGAAGACAAAGTTGAAGTTGCCGCGCGGCGAGTCGTTCAGCACGACATCGAGCAGTGCGACCTCGGCGCGCACCCCCGCATGGAGCAGCACGAGTGCCGCCACCGTCAGCCCCCTGCGCACACATCAGTCCGCGCAGAGCGGACCCTGTAGAGCCGTCGGCAGGTTGCCTTCCTCGGTCTCTGCCACCAGCGCCAGGCTTGCGGCACTGCAGGCTGGGCCGGCTGTCTTGAATTCGACCTTGCGGGCGGCACCCGGCAGCAGATACCAAGGATTCAGTTCGCCGAAGGACACCTGGTCCGCTGCCAGGCTCGTCAGGCGGACGTGCGCGTTGCCATTGTTGACAACCCAACCCTGGCCTTGCCCGTCCTTGAATGATTCCGGCTTGAAGCTCAGGGCCAGAGTTTCGGTCGCGGGCCTGTGCCACACTGCGACGCCAAACTTGACCGCCACCGAAAGTCGCGAAGCCCCGACGCGGCCAGCGGCAGAGGGAATTTCCTCCAGGAACAGGCGATACGCTGTCTCCGCGGTGCCTGCGGGCCGCTTGATGCGCGCCCGAACGACACGCTTCGCGCCTGGAGCGACCTCCACCTCCATCGGGAAGAACGCCACGTCGTCGGTGGGCTCGTAGCTGTCCACACCTTCGGCGCTTTGCTTCCATCGCACAGCGCTCACCTTCAGGCGCAGCGGTTCGGCGTCGTCGTTCGTCACCGACACCGAGCCGGCTGGGGCCTTGTCGGTCAGGTCCATGCGTAGCGGCGCAACGGTGAACTGGCCGGCGAATGCACTGGAGGCAGCAATGGCCAACAGGAGGGGAGCAAGTAGTTTCTTCATGGAAAAGCGGTCCTTTGGAAGAGGCCCCAAAAAGCGGCCTTACTTGGATAGGGAGCCGGCTTTATGCGCGCGACGACTGAAAGTGGCCCCGTGCCGCGAAATGACTAAGGGAGGCCGAGGCCTCCTTTTGGGTGGGAATGCAGCAGCGTGCCGCGCGGGGTGTTTACGGGGTGACGGTCAGCTGGACTGTGTCCTGGTACTCGCCGACGGTCGCGTCGATGTAGTCCGAGCCGCGCAGCAGGGCGTTCATCGAGAACGTCAGCGGCGTGCTGCGGCCGGTGCCGATGCCCGAGGCGTTCACGGGGCTCAGCTCGTACTTGATGTAGTCGCCGGTGGCGCTCTTCATGCGACGAGCCGTGGTGGCGGAGTCGAAGTTCGCGCCGTTGCCGACGTTCAGCGTGTAGTTGGCACCCTTCGTGCACCAGAAGCTCACGTCCGTCTTGGCGTTAACGTCGCCGCCGGCGCCCGGGTCTAGCGTGCCGAAGTTGACGTCAGGGGCCGCCAGGAACTTGCAGGTGCCCTGCACGTTCGCCAGGACTTGAACGTTGGCGTTGTCGGCCGCGAAGGCGGACGAACCGAGGAGGGTGGCGGCCAGGACGGCGAGGACTTGTTTGCGCATTGCAGTGGTGTGAAGTAGTTTAGGATGAGTTCCCGGGCGGCGGGCTCACTGAGCGGGGCCACGTCGCCGACGGTATAAAAGGTGTAGGCTAAAACTTTTATACATTTATATCGTTATGTGCTTTTGGATTGCATGGCGTGACCGAAGTCACAAGCCACCTATGCCCACCGCACACCAAGCAGAAAGCCACCTCCAGGGAGGTGGCTTAAGAATTACGTTGCGAGCGAGAACATCACAGCGCCGCGCTGCGCGAGCAGGCGCTCGAACTTGCGACTTCCCCTGCAGGCAAGGATGTGCCATACGACGCCGGCGGCGATGCACAAGCCGGCAGAGCCGAACGCGTCCGGAAGGTCGGACAGGAAACCGACTGCAATGCCGCCGGCAGCGACGAGACACCACGACCAACCGGCCACCTGGGCGGTCGCTGTCCGTACGATGGAAGTTTTGAGTGCACTACGGCCTAGCGCCGGGAAGGTGTAGCCGTGGAACATGCCGATGACGCCGGCGACTGCGACCATTTGGCTCTCGAGCGTCATGACGTCATATGGCGTCGCTTCGACGGGGGTGCCGAGCCAGTGGTAGACGGCAAGTACAACCATTGCGGCGGCAGCATGTGCCGCAAAGGAGACGATTGCAAGGAAGAGACGAACGAGCATGATGAGTTCCTTTTGGAGTTGACCTTCCTCGTGTAGCCAACTCGCCGGCGGGCTATATCGCAGAGCCCGCCGTTGCTCGGTCGACCTGCCCGACTATCGGGTCGCCCTGACCTGGCGGACCAGTTCAAGGACCCGGGTACCGTCAACGGTCTCGTCCCGCAGCAGTTCATCCGTCAGCGCATCCAAGGCGCCCCTGTACACACGAAGCAGCGCTTTTCCGGTCTCGCTGAGCGATTTCAGCAGGATGTCGGCCTGCCGCACCGCGGCGGTCACGTGTTGAGCCGCATGCTGAGCGGGGAGGGCCCCAAGGCTGAAGAGGGAGCCGTCGGCGCCGAACCCGTACCGACCAACCATGTCCAGCGCCAGCTTTGATGCCTCCTGCAGGTCATGGGACGCCCCGCTCGAGGCCTCCGCGAAGACCTCGAGCTCGGCATTCCGGCCGCCAAGCAGCATGACGATGTGGTTCTCCATGTCGCTGCGCAGCATGAGCGTCTTGTCTTCATCCTGCGTCACCAGGGTGACGCCGAGCGCCCCACCCCGCGGGAGGATGGTCACCTTCTCCACGTTCCCGTAACTCAGCACGGCTGCCGTAATGGCGTGTCCAGCCTCGTGGACGGCAATGTATGCCCGCTCCTCGTCACTCAAGGCGCGTTCGGCGCCGTTGAGCTCACCAATGCGCGTGGTCTCCACGGATTCCACAAAGTGGTGCATCTCTACGCCGCTGCTGGCGTGTCGGCCGGCAACAATCGCCGCGTGATTGACGATGTGGGCAATTGTCGCCGGGGACAAGCCTGTCGTCAGGCGGGCGAGCTGGTCCCAATCCATGGGGCCGTGCAGCTTCAGCTTCTTGCCGTACAGCTTGAAGATTTCAGCGCGGTCACGAACGTCCGGGTGCCTGACGGTCACGCGGCGGTCAAAGCGGCCTTCGCGTAGGAGTGCCTCGTCCAGGTTTTCCGCCAGGTTGGTGGCGCCGACCACAATGACGCCTTCGTTGGACGCAAAGCCGTCCATCTCGACCAGCACCTGGTTGATGATGCGGTTCGATTCGGACTCCACCGGGCCGGACCCGCTGCTCGTGCGCTTGGCGATGCCGTCGATTTCGTCGATGAAGAGGATGCAGGGGGCGTTCTTGCGAGCAAGCTCGAAGACACCTTTCACCTTCTGCACGCCTACGCCATAGAACTTCGAAGTGAACTCGCCGCCGTTGATGGCGATGAAGCTCGCCCCGCATTCGCCGGCTAGGGCCTTGGCCAGCAGCGTTTTGCCCACGCCAGGCCCGCCTAGCGCCAGCACGCCGCAGGGTGGGCGCCCGCCAAGGGCCGAGAACCGTTTGGGGTCCTTGAGGTAGGCGACCACGTCCTTGAGCGCGTTCTTGGCCTCCATGGCACCAATCACGTCATCGAATCGAATTCCCGTGGGCTGCTCGACAAGGGTTGCATTCCCGCCAAGCTCCTTGCGCACCAGGAAGACAAGGCCCCCGATGAGGAGCAACGGCAGCAGCAGACCGGCCACGTCGCGCGCGGTCCCGAGCCATGCACCCTCCACGTCGGGCGAGCCTACCTTGGAGTTGGGCAGCACGACCAGCTGGAACGGCTTTTTCTCGGGGTTTTTTGCCTCGCCGACCGCCAGAGCCGCGAACGAGCCCCGACCGTCGACCACGAAGTACTTTTCCCCGGAGGTCGTGGCGACCAGGATACCGCTTCCGGCGATACCCACCGCGGAGACCTTGTCTGCGCGGAGGTCGCTCAGAAGCTCCGAGCCGTCCTTCTCGACCTTGGACCATTCCTCGGGGGCTGCCCGCATCTGCTGCGCTACGCCGGTGAGCTCGGGGGCCTTCGGTTCATCCTTCTTGAGGAAATAGGCCGAGGTGGCGGCTACCGCGGCAAGGGCAAGGCCGAGAGCGACATTGCGAAGGAGAGAGCGGACTGGTTTCGAAAGTGGCTTCATGGAGCAGGGGCCTGGGTGAGGCCAACCTGTAGCCAGCGCGTTTATGCCGCAGGGCAATATGCGCTTTAGACCGGCCCTGCCGGCCTCGGCCGCGCCGAACCAAGGAATTTCGTTGCGCGAACGCACTGGATACTTCAGTATTCGGCTCGGCAGGAGTGCGTGCGCCCGCCAACTGGACGGCAGGAGTGGTTTCGACCAGCCAGCGGCGCGCTGTCCAGCCTTAGCACGCAACGACTACTGCGACAGACAAGGATGGAGGTGGCGTATGGCAACTGGCCCCAGAACAGGCCTTGACGAGTTCATGGACGACGTAAAGCGCGTCCGGAAAATGGCCTTTGTGGCCGCGGGCGGGCTGCTGGCTATTCCCCTGGGGGTTGGTCTCGCGGGCTTCAGCCCGCCCTGGCCGCCTGGACCAGGTCTCACCGTCATGACCTCGCTCGTGGAACTTGTGGTCCTCGTCGTGGTGTTCCAGTTACTCCATAGGGCGGAACGCTCCACGGCGAACAAAGTCGTTGTGGCGTCGGCGGTGCTGGTCTTTCTCTTCAGCATCCTCCACCTCGTGCTCAATGCCGCCTTCGTCTACCCGATACCGAACAACGACAACCGGGTCGTCATGGGCTGTGGCCTCACTGACAATGCCAGGCTGATTCTCAAGGGCGACGGGCAGACCCCAACGGACGAGTGTCCAGGCGAGTTCACTCAACTGCTGTCTGCCTCACAGTACGAACCCGAGAAAATATGGACGCGGTTCTCCCTCACAGGCATAAAGGCCGCGCTGGTACTTACCTGGCTGGGCGCCTTTGCCTCGCTTGCATCAATGGTCGGGGTATTTGTATCGTTTCAGCGGAGGCAGCCGGCACAGCCCGAAGGGCCGCCCGCTCCTACAGAACCGCCCGAGACCGGGGACACCGCTAAGCCCAAGGTACCAAGACCGGCGAAAAGGAAAGCGCCGAGGGCAGCCAAGCCCGAAACGGTTGCGCCGCAGGCTTCCGGGACGTCAAACAAGCCCGAGAGCACGGCGCGACCCGTACCGGACAAGCCCAACCCCGCCACCGCCGCAGCGATGGCGGAAGCTCGGGAGTCAGGCCGCGAGCGCTTCGAGACACCTGAAGGTCTTTTTGATGCGCTCGAAAGCGGGCCCGGCCCCAAAGAAAATGCACGCAAGCCTTCCTAGAAGCTCTTCGTTCACCAAGCAGTTCCACAAGGATTGGACCAGCCTGACCCTCTCTGGATGGCACGACATGAGCCGGCCGAAGGAGGCGACGTTGACCGGCGCCTAAGGCTTGGCTGCCGCGCGCAGGTAGTGAAACAGCACTGTCATCAAGAAGGGCCCCACGAATAGGCCGATGATGCCCATCGTCGACACCCCGCCAAGCAGCCCAAAAAGTACTGCCAGGAAGGGGAGCTCCACCGACGCGCCGATGATGCGTGGGCGAACGAACTTGTCGACAAGGAACAGCTCCACAGTCCCCCAAAGCGCGAGTCCGAGCGCCGCGGCGGTGCTGCCTTTTGCAAGCAAGACGAGGCTCACCGTGATGAAGGAGAGCGGAGCGCCCCCTGGAATCAGGGCAAGATAGCCGGTCAGGACGGCCAAGAGGACCGGCATCGGAGCGCCGGCGATGGCGTAGGCGATGCCCAGCACCACGCCCTCGAGGAGGGCAACGGAGCCTAGGCCCAGCGCGGTTCCGCGCAGGGACAGGGGAAGCAGGCGACGTACGACCGCATATTCGGCAGGCAGCAGCTTGGCTCCAGCGGCGTCGAGATGCTTCACGATGACCGAGGCGTTCAGCTGGAAGACCACGAAGGTCAGCAGGCTCAGCAGGATGTAAAACGCATTGGCTGCAAGGCCGGCGCCTATCCCGCCCAGCTTGCCGGTGGCGTTGAGCACCGAGGTGCCGGACACCTGGCTGACCATCTCGAGCAGAGCGCCAGGCGCAGACAGATGCGCACCCCACCAGGCGGCCGCCTGCCCGCCAAAGAGGGGAAGACGCTGCAGCCAGTCCGGAGAAGGCAGCCCCGTGGCATTCAATTGATGGACGTACCGCGAGGCGGCCGCGACTTCAGGGCTCAGCGCATCGATGACCGCGAGCGCTGGCAACCCGAAACCCAGCAACAGGCCCATGCCGACTGTGGCCACTGCACCACCATTCGAAAAGCCACGCCGTTCGAGCTTTTGGACGAGGGGCCAGGTTGCGATGGCGAGCACGCCGCCCCAGGCGAGCGACGGGAGAAAGTGCTGAAGCTGGTACAGCAAAGCGACCAGAAGGGCGGTGGACAGGCAAAAGCGTTTCATGATGGCTCCGAGAGTGGCCACCCCTGTAGCCAGCGCGCTTTAGCTTTCGGCTCGGGCATCTAAAACGCTTTGCTATAATGCTTATCATGAATCGCAAGTCCCTCATCGCTTTTTCCTGGTGGCACGGCTAACCCCGGCGGCCACATCCTTGCGTTTTCTTCTCTGTGATGCCGCCAGCTTTGGCGGCATTTCTGTCTCGACCTTTGCTGGCGGCGTCCGACCACTTTCGGAGCTTTCCAATGCAAACGTCTTCTTCTGTTCCTTCTCTCCCGTCCCGGACAGTCGTCCTCACAGGTGACCGGCCCACAGGCCCACTCCACCTGGGTCACTACGTCGGTTCCCTGCGTGCACGCGTCGAGCTGCAGCACACGGCAGACCAGTTCATCCTGCTGGCAGATATGCAGGCGCTGACGGACAACTTCGCCGACCCCCAAAAGGTCACGCGCAACGTGCTCGAGGTGGCGCTCGACTACCTGGCTGTCGGCATCGACCCGGCGAGGTCGACCATCTTCATCCAATCCCAAGTGCCCGAGCTGGCGGAGCTCAACATGCTGCTGCTCAACCTCGTTACGGTTTCTCGCCTCGAGCGTAATCCGACCATCCGTCGGGAAATCAACCTGCGAGGCTTTGAGCGCGACATTCCGGCGGGCTTTCTGACGTACCCTGTCAGCCAAGCAGCAGACATTACCGCCTTTAAAGCGACCGTGGTCCCCGTGGGAGACGACCAGCTGCCGATGATTGAGCAGACCAACGAGTTGGTGCACCGCATGAACGCCATTGCCGGCAAGGAGGTGCTGCTCGAGTGCAGGGCCATGCTTTCGAGCGTGAGCCGACTGCCCGGCATCGACGGCAAGGCCAAGATGAGCAAGTCGCTTGGCAACAGCATCGCGATTGGCGCCAGCCCGGCGGAAATCAGCGCCGCCGTCAAGAAGATGTTTACCGACCCAAACCACCTGCGCGTCGAGGACCCAGGTCAGGTCGAGGGAAACGTGGTGTTCTCGTTTCTCGACGCCTTTGAGCCCGACCAAGCCGCCCTGGTCGAGCTCAAGGCGCACTACCGGCGCGGCGGCCTTGGAGACGGTGTTCTCAAGAAGCGCCTGGACGCGCTTCTGCAGGATGCGCTCGCACCCATTCGCGCGCGCCGAGAAGCTCTGGCGACAGACCGCGGCGCTGTACTTGAGGTTCTGCGTCAGGGTACGGAGGCTGCCCGCGCGAGGGCAGCGCTGACGCTGGGGGAGGTGAAGCGCGCGCTGGGCTTGTCGTACTTCTGAACGCCCGCGGCCTTATATACGATTGGAAGGCTGGACAGCGCCGGGCTTAAAAGCTAAAATGCATCTTCACACACCAGCGCCTCTATAACACAACGCTGCCCCAGCGCGGCACGCCCTCCGAAAACAAGAAAGATTTTAAATCCATGGCCCGAGTTGCGCGCAAGCAAGCTGCCCCCAAGACCTGCCCGCCGCTGGCTGAACTCCTGCAAGAGGTGTCCGAGTCGGTCTACTTCAACGGCGAAAGCCCGCTCCGCCTGAACACCGATGCGGTCCGCGCAGACTGCCCGCTGCACCTGGTCATCGGAGACAACGGCGCCGGCAAGAGCTTCCTTGTCCAGGTCCTGAGCGCCTACGCGCGGTCCGACGACTGCACGCCCCTCCAGATTTCGATGGCTTACCGCACGCGAGCAGGTATCGAGCGGGCCTTCATGTACGGCTCGGACGAGGACCATAGCACCGGCCTCAACAGCATCGGCGTCGTCAGGCGCGCTATCAGCTCCATGCAAGGCTGGGGCTCGAAGGCGCACATCGCCCTTTTCGACGAGCCAGACACGGGCCTATCGGACCGCTATGCCCATCCGTTGGGAGCGCTCATCGCCCAGTTTGCGACCGCGCCGGCGGATGGCACAAAGGGCGTTCTCATCATCACGCACAGCCGAGCTTTGGTGCGAGGCGCCCTGGGCGTCCTCGAGCAAGGTGGGCACGAGCCATCAGTCGCATTCGTAGGAAGCCGCTACTCGTCGCTTGACCAGTTCCTGGGAGAGACGGCGCCGGCCACCGTCGAGGAGATGCTCGAGGTCGAAGGTAGTGCACATACGACCTGGCGGTGCATCTCCAAAATGCTCGAGCCCCGGAAATAGCGGGCAGGCTGAGCACAAGCGGGATTGGCATGTTCAGGGTCGAGGGCGTGGACGCCTAAGACGTGGTGGGCCAACAAAGAAACCTTCGCGGGGCATGTGCTCCGCGAAGGCTTTTGCTCAATCAGGTCTTCGAGTCTGCCTCCGGCGGCGTGGGCTCGAACGAGCCGTCTCGCCAATCTCGCACCAGCCCCTGCATCTGGTCACCCATTGCGTTGAATCGTTCGACAAGGTCGATGGTCAGGCACAGCGCCTGCATCAGGTCATGGTACGACATGTCCGAAACCCGAAGCGCGGGTGCGCCTGGCGCGCAAAACTGGTACTCGGTCGGGTCGAGCCTCGTCTCCAGGTAATCGGGGCGCAGCTCCGCCGGAACTGCTTTTGCGGGCAGGGCATCGATGATTTTTGTAGGCATACAGGTCTTTCGCGTTGTGGTCCTGCTGCGGTGTAGCGAGCGAGGCCGCCCGGTTGGGCGGCTTGAGCGACAGGGCAGGGCTCGCGTGCCCGAGCTAGAGCTGGGCCGGAGCAATCCGAACGAGCAAGGTCAGCCCATCCCGGTATGGAAAGTCCTGATGCTCGAAGATGTCCTTGCCTGTCCGCAAGATGAAGCTGCGAGCAAAAGTAGCGGAAACCGCCATTCCCAGCTTACCGAGGACTTGCACGAACTCGTCTACCTCAGCCGCGTAGGCTTGATGCGGCGCATCTTGCCAGTCCCCTCCAATTCTCGTCGTGCCGTTGGCGATGCTCTTGCCCATCTCCCAGACGTTCGCAAAGTTTTCGATGGCGTTCTCGATAGCACGGGCGACGTCAGGTGTGGCGCCAGCAGGCCGGCCGAACTTGATGCTGTCGGCAGCGCAGTAGTAGGCCCGCAACGCTTCACCCGACGCGACCCTGATGAACTCTGACGGCGCCGGCGTAACGAAAAGCCGGCTGGGGTCCTCCAGCTTGAGGAACTTCGCCAATCTTGGCAGCAGCGGGCTCGGGAGCAGGCCCGTCAGCGCCGGAACATCTTCATCGATTGAGGCGGCGAACTGCGGCCACCCGAGGCCTCGCTGCGCAAAGGCTTGCTCGACGAATCGAAGGTCGACGGAAGCAAGCGATGCACTCGGAGTGCGCAGCCCCAGGAGCCGCTTCCCGCCACGGGTAGGCGGGGCCTCCTTGAAAATCCTACGCGCGCGCTGGTAACGGCGAAACAAGCTCGCGGCCTGTTCGACACCTAGGGGACGGCGCGACCCGCCGACTCCAACCATACCCTTGCGGACCTCGTACACGTGCCATGTCAGTGCCTCAGCGCCGCACAGCCACGTCTGGCCATCGAACACCACGTCCCCGTGAAGCGGCTGGCCGTATCGCGCATCCGAGCGACGCGAGTGCTCAATCTCCAGCCAGCAGCCCAACTCGTCCCCCCGGGCGAACTCCGCGCCACCGCGCAGCACAACCAGCTCAGCGTTGCCGATGTCGTCGAAGGAGAGCAGGCTATCGTCCGCTCGCGAAATGCGTAGGTAGGCTGAAAGTGCGGCGAAGCCGTCGAGGATGGCGTCGTTTTCGACAAACCTCCGAAGTCCCTCCAGGGCCGTAGCGGCACCGTCCAGCCAGTGGGCGACTCCCTCGGCCGCCACCACCTCCAGCAGCACCGTCTCGCCTGCACGTTCGTGCCCCCGTGGCTCGAGCGCAGACAGGACCAGAGTGCCATCCACCAGGCCGACCCAGTAGACCTTTGTCGGGTCCGCCTCTGCCCAGCGAGTGATGCAGGCTTGCATCAGCAGCTTGACTGAAGCCCAGTCCTCGTACAGCTCGCCGTCGGCGGCACCAAGCTGGCGGCAGAGAAGCCGGGGTGCCACGGCATTGTGAATAGGCAGCAGGTGCCAGCTCGGCTTGCCGAGGACACGGGCAATCGCCTGCTGTGCGTGGGTCAGCTTGAGCTTGATGTTCCTGGCCGCAAACTTCTGCTGCAACCAACGAGCCAACTCCTTCGCGTCGACATCGGTCGGGGGAGGAAGCCCTTCGAGCAGTTCCGCGGCAAGCGCTGGCGTGAACCAAGGCTTTTCGCGACGAACGAATTCCCAAAGCGCGAGTGCACGGGGGTCGGTGGACGGGAGCGCGGGATTAAACGCGCGCGATTGAACGCTCATGGTCAACTCCATCGAAGAGCTCGTCGAATGAGCGGCGCGCGTTACCCAGGCTCTTCAATAGAAAACCAGGCAATGGTGTGGAAAACGAATTCTGACGCTGCTTTTTGCCGTGCCGGACACGGTCCGGTGCGCGCACTGACGGGGCAACTATCCCGAGGTCCCAACGAACCGTAAGGGAATGATACCGAGCCCCGTGCTGCCTCGTCAAGGAGCCGGCATGCGGTCGCACAAGAAAAAGCCGCCCTGGGTAGGGCGGCTTGTGAATGTCGACTAGCGGCGGGTCTTCAGAACCAGCCGTTCGTAGGCCGTCTTGGCCCGAGCGCGAAGTTCGGAGGCCAGTTGGGCAACGCAATATCCGTCGTACGGGCCGTTGAGCGTGAAGAGTTCCGACACATTCTGCCGCAGGAACGTCTCGGCGTTTTTGTTCTGTTCCCGCAGAGTGGCCTTGGCAAGCGCCTCCATCACCTTCGAAATCACCGAGGGCGTTCCCGCTTCGTCACCTTCGTCGGCAAAGAGGCGGTTGAAGACTTGGCGATAGGCCTGCATTTCCAGGTCGACGTCTTCAGCAGGTTTCACCGCGCCGGTTGTTCCGGCATCGCTCGTATGCTGCAGCGCTTCAATTTCCCACTTGGTGAGCGCGAAGCCAATGACGGCTGCGGCTTTCTCAAGGAGGGCCTTTGTCTTTGGCAGACTCCGGGTCTCCGTCAGCGTGATGCCTTCCTCGGCAAAGTACGTCCGGTAGGCGGCCAAGAGGACGTCGCGCACCGGAAGCTCGTCTTCATCCTCGAGCCATGGAAGGTCGTCATCCTCGGGGTCGCCTTCGTAGTCCTCGGGCAACAGCACAAGGGCTGACTCAGGAACGATTTTGCAATCGCCGTTCAGCCAAAGCGTTTCTCCCTTGGCATTACGCTCCGTGTGTTGCTCATCCCAGGAAAGTTCGGTTTCCCCGTCGCCTTGGAAGTCCAGCCCGTCTTTGCGGCGCGTAGCGGATGCAGCGCTGCAGGTGCCCGGCACCAATTCGCAGGCACCAATGAGCTCCATGAAGGAGCCGTGCACCGGCTTGCCGTCTTCGCCCGGCTTCACGAAGTCGAACTGGCCCGTGTTCTTGAGCGGGTACTTCCGCTCGACGGGCTTCGCTGCGGCAGCGCGCAGAGGACTGTCATCCGGAAGCTTTGCCTCCAGCTCGTTCCAGCTCTTGTGGCCAAGCGCCTTGGCCAGGATGGTCAGGCACTCGCTGTGGCTCAGTTCGGAAGCTGGCTTGGTGAAGCCCTTGAGTTCGCGGCGCAGAGCGCTCACGGTGGTCTTGGCTTGTTTCTTGGTCTCGAAATACATGGTGTGTTTCCTTGGGGGCCTCGCTGGCCCTGAAAAACGCTGCAGCGCAATTGCTGCACGGTGTTTGCATTGCCAAGCGAGGCCCCGGATTCACGGGATAGATTTCGCATTGGTTGTCCTCAAAAGTCTTCGCCATACCTGCGGGAGCAGGCGCAAACGGCAGGCGACTTCACGGCCTTGCGCCGTATAGGCAAGGGAGGATGTCGACCTATAGCCCTGCGGGCTCAGGCCGGCCACGAGGAGGCCGGGCGTGCCGTCAACAATGAAAACGCCCAGGCTGGTAAAGCCTGGGCGGAATGAGCGGGCAGGGCCCGTCAGATGGAGATGACCGGAAGGCCCTCGGGTCGAGTTGTCCGTTCGTACCAGTAGTGGCCGATGAACCCGTCCTCAGCCAAGACCTGCGCGATTCGCGGATTCGCGGCATGCTCTTCGTCGGATACAGGACGGACCAGCTTGAAGACCGAGCTTCCGCGACGGACGTACGCTGGTGCTTCCGCCGAAGTGGTGGAAAGCAGCACCTCCGGTACCGGTCGCCGGTCCTTGAAGAGGTTCACGCTCTGCACGAGCATGAACCCAGGCGTGAGCGGTTCGACCTGGATGCCGAACCTCTCGCTGAAGTCCATCCCGTAGAAGCAAAAAACTTCTTCTGGGTAGAGGTCCGCCTCGGGGTCCGAGATGTGCACCTGCTCGCAGGGCAGGCGGCTGCGAAGGTACGCAACCAGCTGCTCGAAGGCGGCCGCATCGGTCACCCAGCGCCGGTGGTGGTCTCGTAGGCCGCGGCCTGCATCTTGGACGATGCAAACCGGCTTGCCGTCAAACCAGAGCGTGTGCATCTGGGCGGACCGCTCACCGTCGAAGTATTCGAACATGAGTTGTCGCACGTCGAAGCGCTTTTCGAGGTCGAGCGTCTCGAGGAACTCGGTTGTGCAGTTGCTGTCGAGGTCCTGAATCTCCGGCAGCCACTGGCCGCTGAGAACCCAGGTGGTATGAAGCACTGGCTTCGTTGGGAGGAGGTAGACCTCCTTGAGCTTGAGCATTCTCATCAGGGGAACGACCTGCTCAGACCGAGACAGCAGCCAACATTGTCTTCAGACGCTCGACTTCAGCTCGCGCGTCCTTCAGCTCTTGGTGGAGGCGGATGACCTCCTGGCGCGCCTTGCGGTCGCCGCGGTGGGTCATGAAGAAGTGCTCCGCGTACTCCTCGGTGGCCGGAGACCATTGAGCGATGGAAGCGGAGATGGCTGTGCGATTGTCGAGCTCGACCAGCGCGCGGACGTAGGCACGCGATTCCAGTGCCCTGGCCGCATGCTCGTCTGGGGTTTCCTTCACCAGGCCCAAGCGGGCGAGAAGGCCGGTCGCCAGCATGCGCTGTGCATTGGCGGCAATGGCCAAGACCGAACGCGTAGCGGTGGGATTGACGGTATTCATGGATTGGTTACTCCTTGGGTTGAACAGATTTCCTGCCCCGTATAGGGATACCGACGCTCCGACGACGCACCGGGAGCAGCGCAGCGCCCCGTCCTTTAGGGCGGGGAGTGAATGGCGGTTGTTTGCAGCCGAAGGCGTTGCCCTATCTAAAAAGCGGCGATACACTGGATGAAACAACAGTGCCTCCTCGGTGTCCCTTCCCAGCTCTCCCCCGCTTTCGACCCGTGTCCTTCGGCTTCGGCTGAAGGACAAGCATGCGGCCGTGCTGCGCGCTATGGCGCGCGACGTGAACCAGGTCTGGAACTACTGCAACGACCTCGGCCAGCAGGTGCTGCGCCGCGAAGGTCGCTTCATGAGCGGGTTCGACTTTCAGAAGTACCTCAACGGCGCAAGCAAAGCGGGCCTGCTCGTGGGCTCTGCGGTGTTCCAGCAGGTCGCTGAGGAGTTCGCCACGCGCCGGCGGCAGTTCAAGAAGGCGCGCCTGCGCTGGCGTATCTCCGACCCTAAGCGCGCGAACCGGAGCCTAGGGTGGATTCCTTTCAAGGCTCGCTCGCTGCGCTACAAGGGCGGGCAGGTGGCCTTCCAGGGCCACCTTCTGAGCCTGTGGGACAGCTACGGTCTCGCCGGCCACGAACTCGGGGCCGGCAGCATCAGCGAGGACGCGCGCGGACGCTGGTACCTGAACGTCACGGTCCAGGTGCAGCCGAAGGCCAAGCCGTCGCCCGAGGGCCTCAAAGGGGCCCTTGGAGCCGACCTGGGGCTCAAGAGTCATATGACCGACTCGGCGGGGACCTCGGTGGACGCCCAGCGCTTCTATCGCGACCTCGAGTCGAAGATTGCCAGCGCGCAGCGCGCTGGCAAGGCGCACCGGGTGCGTGCGCTGCACGCCAAGGTCGCCAATCGCAGGAAGGATTTCCTGCACAAGCTCTCCACCGCCCAGGCCCGCGGCCATGCGGCGGTCTTCGTCGGCGACGTCAATGCCGCTACCCTCGCGAAGACCCGAATGGCGAAATCCGTGCACGACGCGGGCTGGAGCAGCTACCGAACCATGCTCAAGTACAAGTGCGATGACGCAGGTGCTTGGTTCGCGGAGGTCGACGAATCCTTCTCCACCCAGGACTGCAACATCTGCGGCACCCGGGCCGGCCCCAAGGGCCGAGCAGGGCTCGCGGTGCGGCAATGGACCTGCCCCTGTTGCGGCGCGTCCCACGACCGCGATGTGAACGCGGCGCGCAACATCCTTGCGCGTGGGCTTGTTTGGTTGGAGAAGACGTTTTCCGCTGCGGATTCGCGCTCGACGAAGAGTGCGGCCGCAGTGAATAAGGTGCCTGGCCCTTCAGGGCTAGGTGCCGCGGCCGGGCATGGCCGTCCAGCAGGGGGAATCCCCGTCCTTTAGGGCGGGGAGGATGTCAATCACAGGTGTTCCTTTCAGTTGTCCTGCAAGGTGTAGCGCAGCGCCGGCAGCGCGAGGAAATCGGCGCACGCCGCCCCTCGCGGCGGGTCAACCGAATGCGGCGTAGGGGATGGGCAGCCGGCCAGAGCGCTGCAGCGCGAAGATGATGACGCCGCCCAGGGCCAACCACTGGCCGAACGCCAGGCGGACCTGTCCATCCAGCTTCTGGCGGTTGGCGGCTAAAGCTGCGAACAGCGCAAGCGGGCACGCCGTGGCCAATGTCTGAACGACCCCGAAGGGCCCGACGAACGTGCCGATTGCCAGCAAGAGCCAGGCATCGCCCCCGCCGATGCCGTCGACGCCACGCCAAGCCTTGAAGGCGGCCCCGGTGACTCCTAGAAGGCCGTAGCCCGCCAGGGCGCCGTAGATGGCCAGCGTCGGCGAAATGAACCAGGACTGCGTGGCCGCAACCAGGCCAAGGGCAGCCAAAGGGTGGACCAGCGCGTCGGGCAGCAGCTGGTGCTCGATGTCGATGACGGCAGCCCAGAGAAGCAAAAGGGCCGCCACGCCGACGAGGGCAGCCTGAGCCGTGAATCCGAGCCAGGCAACGCTGCCCGCACCAGTTGCGGCGCCGGCGAGCTCGAGTGCAAGGTAACGCGGAGAGATGAGACGGTGGCAAGCCCGGCACTTGCCCCGCAGGAGTAGCCAGCTGACCACCGGGAGGTTGTCATACCAGGCAATCCGCACGCCGCAGGCTGGGCAATGGGACCGCTTTGCTCGCAGCATGGGTGCGTCATCGTCCACAGGCAGGCCCAGCTCCTCCTGTGCCCCCTGTCGCCACTCCAGCAAGAGCTTTCGCGGCAGGCGGTAGACGACGCTGTTGCCAAAGCTTCCCAGCACCAGGCCGAAAAGCATTCCCAGGGAGATGAACAGGTGGATGGAGCTGAGCATGCGTCCGTCTAGTAGCTCCCTTTAGCCTGCCGGCCCTGGGAAAGGCTCGCAAGCCCAGACAACCCGCGAGCCACCCATACCCGGAATAAGACGGTCCCTATACGAAAGCATCCGTCTAGCCCCACCTAAGGTTGCCCCAATGTCAAACCGCACGTCCCGTAGACTCGTCACCGCCCTGCTTGCGGTGTCCCTGGCCGTCCAATCGGTCGCAGCTGCCGCCGCGGGCGCACAGTTCTCATACCGTGTCCCGCTCAAGACGATGAACGTCATTCCGGATTACGTTCCCGCGACCGGCGCCATCACCAGTCTGACCGCGGACCCGCCAACTGTGGTCGCGGGCTCCTCGGGCGTGGTAACTCTCACGGCCAGCGTCGCGGATTCCAACGGAAGGCCGGCAATTGATGGCGAAACCGTCGCATGGGCCACGTCCGGCGGCGACTTGGGGGCCGGCTCCGCCACTGTCGGCGGGGCCGCCGTGATTACGCTTGCGCCGCCCACGGTAGCAGGTCCCGTCACGGTCAGCGCACTTCTCAACTCGAGCGGGGCTTCGCTTTCGACGGTGGTCGACGTTATCGCTGATGAGGTCAGCGCCAAGGTCGCCCAGGTTTCCGCGCCGGGAGGCACTCTTCCGGCCAACGGCTCGGCCCAGGCGCTCATCACTGCTTCCGTCACAGACGATTACGGCAATCCTCTCGGTGCTGGCATCCCAGTGACCTGGTCGACCGACATCGGCACCCTGACCGGGACCAGCAGCTCGACCGACGCGAACGGGATGGCCGCAACGCACCTGACCGCCCCGACCACGGTCGGCATCGCCACGGTGCGCGCCCTGGCAGCCAATAGCGGAGATGCAGGCAAGACTGCGGGCGTCTCCTTCATCGCGGACGCCGCGACCTCGAAGGTGGTGTCTGTCACGGCCGACAGGACCTTCATGACCGCAAACGGCAGCGCAACCGCGACCCTTTCGGCGCTCTTGCGTGACGCAAATGGCAACCTCGCGCCGGCTGGCACCTCGGTGAGCTGGGGAGCCACACTAGGGAACCTCGCCCCGGCGACTTCCTCAACTGACGCAGCAGGTCGCGCCACTGCCGTTCTTACGGCGGGCACCGTCAGCGGGACCTCGACGGTCACCGCCAGGGGCGCTTCAGGCGACGCAGGAAAGACGCAGTCGATTTCATTGGACGCAGACGCGACGACGGCTCGGGTGGTTTCGCTGAGCACCAACGCGACAACCGCAGTGGCAAACGGGGCGCCCGCGGCGACTTTGTCCGCTGCCGTGCTGGACGCCCACGGCAACCGGGTGACTGGGGCAACCGTCGATTGGACGACCACCCTGGGCAGCATTGCCGCGAGCTCCACTACCGGTGGAGACGGTATCGCCCACGCAGTGCTGAACGGCAGCACCGTTGCTGGCGCAGCGACCGTTCGGGCAAAAACCCGCGCAGGGGGCGATGCTGGCCAAACCCAGACCGTCACCTTCTCGGGCGACGCTGCGACTGCTCGCGTTACCGCGATGAGCAGCAATGCCTACACGGCCGTTGCCAACGGAGCGCCGGCCGTGACGCTCTCGGCTACGCTGAAGGATGCCAACGGCAACCTCCTGCCAGGCGCCATCGCCAATTGGACGACGAGCCTCGGCACCATTGCCGCGACCACCGCTGCAGGCGCAGACGGCGTGACCTACGCTGTGCTGTATGCAGGCGTTGCAGCCGGCACGGCAACGGTTCGCGTCAAGGGCGCAGCGGCAGATGCTGGCCAAGCAACATACATCAGCCTTATCGGTGACGTGACCACGGCGCGCCCGGTTCAGGTTGTCGCGAGCCCGTCTTGGGTCTGCGGCTCGGTCTATCCGGACAACATCACCACCACGCTCTACGCAGTAATGCGCGATGCGAACGGCAACGTGGTGGTCGGGGCGCCTGTGACCTGGGCAGTGGACCGTGGCTCTCTTGGCGTTGGCCAATGGGGCGTCTCATACTCGGATGCGAATGGCACCGCCGTCTCGACGCTCACGTCATCCCCGGAGTGGCAGGTGTACGCAACCGCCACTGCCTATGGCGCCGCAGGCCAGATGCCCGTCAACGTGTACTACGAATACTGCAAGCCCGCAGGGGGTGGCGGCAAGTAACGTCTACTGCCAATGCCCCTCTCGCAGAAATGCGAGGGGGGCATTTTTCTTTTTCTGGCGGAATGGGGCAGACTTTCTCCGTGGTCTGCGTTCGTGGCAGCCGAGCCGCAAGGAAAAACCCCCGGTGCAAGGCCGGGGGCTTCAGGGCAGCAGGGTTAGCTGCAGCGTTGGTTTGTCAGAACGACGCCTTGATGCCAGCGCTGAGGTTGTACAGGTCCGCTCGCGAGTCGCCGAAGTTCGGCACGTACTGGAGCTCGGTGCGCAGCGCAAAGGTCGCATTCAGCTTGTACTCCGCGCCGACTCCGAAGAGCGGAGCGTTGCGGTGAAAGCGACGGCCCTCGACTTCGCTGGCCGTGTCGGCAATACCGAGGCGACCGAATGCGGTCACACCGCGGTACGACGGGGCAAAGCCGAGCACGCTGGCGGAGAGCATCGAGTTCTGCGCGAAGCCGACGCCATCGCGCTGCTCGATGTCGCCCAGCCGCGCATAGCCGATTTCCGCTGCGACGTGGGGGTTGAACTGGTAGCCGCCGTAGATGGTCGCGCCCACGTCACCGGCCTTGATGCCGAAGGCAGTCTTGTCGCTCAGGCGGTAGTGCGAATAGTCGAGGCCCGCGCCGGCGTAGAAGTTGTCGAGAGCCGGAGCCGCATGAGCTGCGCCACCGAGGGTTGCAGCTGCGAGGAGAGCGAGTGCGAGGAGGGATTTCTTCATTTCATTGCCCCTGACGGGGTGTAGTTGAGGGATATGCGGTCCCGCGGACGGGTTAGCGCTGTTACGTGTAGGGAGGCGTCTGCTACGGCACCCAGCAGCTGCATCTCAGCGACTTTTGGCGGACAAGAAAAAGGACCGGCATGACGCCGGTCCTGAAGAAGTGAGCAGGGGCCGCTGCGGGCTGCCCGCGGTTCGCCTAGAGGTCCAAGGGGTCAGGCGTGCTGAGATAGGTCTCATGACACTTTACTGTGAGTAGGTCCAGGTTGATGGTCACAAACTGGCCCTCCTGAAAAGCCTCCATTGCGTCATCCACCACAAGCACGCGGCAAGAGGTCTCGCGCGCGACTGTCGCCAAGTGGGCGAGCTTGCCTCCAACGGCGCTCACCACCGCGCCGCGACCGCCCTTGCAGGCAGACAGCATCGCGAGTTCGTAGTCGACGCCAGCATAGGGCACCACTGCAATCGAGCCTTCCGGCACCGCCTCGTTTGGCTTGGGGAACACGACCTGGCCAAAGACGGTGCCGTCTCCTGCGAGTCGAACACAGTCATGTCCTTCAGCACGGCCAAGGCCTGTCGCAAACCGCCAGGCGGCTCTGTTGACAGGATGGTCCATGTCGTACGCAGCCCTCAAGGGCAAGCCCGCGCCCAGCCACCAGTCCGTGTGCATGGGGTTATCTCCCCCCATTTTCATGCCGGTAGGGCTCACTGGGCGCCATTTGGGGAGCGCCTCGTGGGTGTCCATGGTCGCATGCCTTGATGCCCAGTTGAGAAAGGGGGCTGCAGGCACCTTGACCAATCGGTCGCCAGCTTCGTCGCGCACAAGCAAGTCGAGGTATCCGCCGAACTTCGGGGCCTGTTGACCAATTCGAAGGCGTAGAACCTCCAGCTCGTAGTCCTCCTCCGCCGCCTTAGCTGGCGGGCGGGTCTGAAAAAACATTCCGCGCTTCTTGCCCGGTGACCCTCCGCTTTCGACTTCCGCCTCTTCCTGGACCTTGGCTTGGCCAATGCTGTCCGCCAGTTCGGTGAGCCGGTCGAGAATCGCTTGCGTTGGCTGGTCGAGGAGCTCGTCTGAGCCTCGGCTACCGTAGACCACGCCATCTCGAATGGCATCTTCGTAAAACTCCCAGCACTTCGGCTCGAAGTACGCGTTTTCCGCTTCTTCGCTGTCGCCGATGCGGCTGAGGTCGCGGTGCTCGCGGTAGGCGGCCAAAGCTTCCTTCGGCTCATTGAAGGTGGGAACCCAGAATGCGGGGCCCTGGACCCGCTTGAAGAGCGCTGCTGTCTCCTGGAGGTTGAAGAACACCAGGTCCGACTCGCGGCTGTACATGTGGTACTTGGCCCGCAGCACCCGGTATTCGTCGAGCGTCACGCACTCGTTGCCCATGCGCTCGAGGTGCTCTCTCGCGTAGGCCTTGTCGGCGCGTCCGAAGCCCGCGATGTACGCGTAGGGCTGGTAGAACTCGCCGCGTGAGCGGTAGATGCCTGCGGTCTGCCAGGCGGCGGTGCCGAGATAGCGCTTCAGGCGGGTATCGTTCGGGTCCTGGGGGCCATCGCACATTCCATCCTCGTCGGTGGAAATAGAGCGCTCGCCCTTCAAGATGGCGACAGCCATATCGAGGGTCATTCCCTCCAGGCCTTCCATGAGGAAGGAGAGGGCGCCGCGCCAGTCGTCGGAAAGTACCAGGTCCCGGGCGTGTTCGACCACGAAGCCCGGCTCGACTGAGAAAAACAGTTCTTTGGTCATGCTTGATGTTTGGAGTTGTCCTGACGTTGTCTAGCGAAATGCAGCAGGACCGTGGGCCTGCTGGGGACCGGGGCGGTGCGCGCGCCTCCCTATAGGTCGTTGATTCCAAATCCTTGGAGGTAAAAGGACAACAACATGAGTACACAACAACTGAACGACAGGCGCACGGCAGAAGCAAACGCCGCATTTCAGGCCTACGACTTCGGAACCGCCGTCGTCGAGTCCGCCGACGGCTGGAACCGCAGCCTTCCCGGGACGGAGATGGTTAGAACGATTTACCTGGCGCCAGAGAAGGACGGCGAGCCGACCGAGCGCGCTTACTTCACCGTCCGGTTCTCGGGGCTGGACACTTCGCTCATCAGCGAGGCCTATGCCATTACGGTGAAGGGCGGCATCTTCGGTACCGAGGGCGCACGGGCTGACGCACTGGCCACGGCCTGAGCGATGGGATGATTCTTTGAGAGCGGGCCCCCTTTGGCGGCCCGCTTCTTTTTTTGCCGAACGCTAGCTTGCCTATCCGAACGTGTCTGCGTCATGGCAGTGGGACAACAGCGTTGGCACCGGCATCCAGGTTCCCTGAACGCACCTAAGCGAAAGCCCCTCGGCAACGGCCAGAGGGGCTTTTCTGTGCTCCAGGACGACGGCTCAAGGCCCCAGCAGTCGCGTCACCAGTTCATCCAGGCCTTGAATCGCCGGTAGGGCCGGGTGCCGGCCGAAGCGGTCAACGAGAACGAAGTCCATGCCGGCCGCGGCAGCACCTCCTCCATCGCTTGATACGCTGTCTCCAACCACGATACAGTCCTTCGGCAGGATGCCAAAGGCCGCCGCGGGTCCGAAGAACATTTGCGCGTCAGGCTTGAGCAGGCCCGTGTCGAAGCTGAAGTTCCAGTAGTCAACCATGTCCGCCAGCAGCAACTTTGCCTGGCCATACGGCTTGGCCAGGTTGGAGCTGACGAGGATGAGATATCCCGCCGCCTTGAGCTGCACGAGTGCGTCGCGAACCTCATGGAAGAGCTTGATGCGATGAACCTCAGCCTCGAGCTCTGCCGTCACCTCGCGAAGTGCTTCAGGTGAGAGCACGCTGCCAATCTTCTTCGCCATCCGGCCCGGCGAGGCGTTCGACGTCATTACAAGCTCGCGCGCGTCCGAGGCAGTCGCGCCTGCCAGCAGCTGGCGATAGGGATGGGCAGGGTGGTCGATGTAAACGAGCGTACCGAACAAATCAAAAATGATTGCTTTCAAGGGGAACTCCAGCTGTAACGTTGAGCCAGCCCACCTCGAGTGAATTGCCACCGGCAGGCTTACTCTCCGTCTAGCTAGCGCCCTCCACCCTGGCGGCGTGAATGCGAAAACTCGCTGGACGCGAACCACCCTGCGGGGATTAAAAGGCTGACGGCCAAACGGAGAAAGGCCACCCGGAGGCGGCCTTTTGCGGCGTGCGCTCTGCCGAGGCGCTTACGGGGCCTTCTTTGCGGCCAGCTTCGCTTGAGCAGCCTTCAAAGCTTCGGGGCTCAGGCCAGGCGCCGACGGACCACCTGGCGGTTTCGGAGGGGCGGGCGCAACCACCTTCGGAATGATGGGCTGGCCCTTCTCGTCGAACTTCAGCTCCGGGGCGGGCGGCGGCGAACCGGGCGGCATCACGGGCTTGGCGACCTGGGACTTGGCAGCCGGGGCCTTTGCGGTTGCAGGCGCGGTATCGGTCTTCGAGCAGCCGGCGATTGCGGCAGCGACCAGGAGGACGGTGAGAGCGGTCTTTTTCATGGATACTCGTTGGGAATGATGTTGATGACGGGTGGCGGAAGACACCGCCTTGCCTTGTTTAGCGTTCTCGTTTAGCCAGGAGCATTTTAAGGGAGTCTTGCTTCCTATAAGGCAGAAGCCAATTCAATCTGCTCCCAAGCCGAGAGCCGCGGCGTGGCCCCTGCGAGTTGCGGTTTAGATGTGCAATTGACCGCGCGCTGTAAATCGTCTAAAATACAGCACGATTTAAGACGCGGAAACAAGCAGTTCCTCCGGGCACGCACGGTTCGCCAGCCGCGAAGTATTTGACAAGAGCCCGCCATGGAACAAGCCACCAAGTCCGCCATCATCAGCCTCGACATTCATAAGTACATGCGAACTCCCCACCTGGAAAGCTCCAGGCTGCAGGTGGGCGACGAGGGACATGGCCAGGTGCCCTATGCACAGCACAAGGGCAAGTACATCGTGCTCGAAGAAAAGCTCGACGGCGGCAACTGTGGCGTCAGCTTCAGCGCGGCCGGAGAGCTACTTTTGCAGTCCCGTGGACACTACCTCACTGGTGGCGGCCGCGAGCGCCAGTTCAACCTGTTCAAGCAGTGGGCAGTCGCACATGAGGGTTGGATGTTGGAGCGCCTTGAGGACCGCTACGTGATGTATGGTGAGTGGATGCACAAGAAGCACGCTATGTGGTACGACGCGCTTCCTCACTACTTCTGCGAATTTGACGTCCTCGACAAGGTGACGGGCAAGTTCCTCTCAACCGCCGCTCGCCGGCGCCTTCTCGCTGATGGCCCGGTGCTTTCTGTGCCCGTGCTTTACGACGGCATTGCACCTCCAAAGCTCTCCGATTTGTGGGTGCTGGTGAAGCCGTCGCTGGGGCGTACCTCGCAATGGCGAAGGGCGTTCGAGGCAATCGTCAAACGCGAGGGACTGGACGTCGAGAAGGCGTGGAAGCAATGCGACGGTTCAGACCGAGCCGAAGGACTCTACGGCAAGGTGGAAGAGGGTGACGAAACGGTCGACCGCTTCAAGCTGGTACGGCCTGACTTCGTGCAAGCCATCCTCGACTCGGAGAAGCACCATGCGGAGCAGCCTTTCATACCGAACCTGCTGCGGCCTGGTGTCGATATCTTCGCGCCGCGCCTGACGCACGGATGGAACGCTGAGCCATGGTAGCAAGAAGCCGTTGGCTACCGCCAGAGGACCAGCTGCTGCCTCGTGATGAGTTTAAGCGGCTCGTCTTCCTTCGCGCGGGTGGGAAGTGCGTTTTCTGCGACCAACCGGCCGTGGACGCGCACCACATCCTCGAGCGCAAGCTCTACCCCATCACGGGGGGCTATTTCCTGGGCAATGGCGCCGCGGTATGCGACGAACACCACTGGAAATGCGAGACCACGGAGTTGACGGTCGAAGAGGTGAGGGAAGCTGCTGGAATCAAGGCGCCAGTACTTCCGGACGGTTTCGACCCCGCCGCGCGCTTTGACAAGTGGGGCAACATCGTCCTCGAGGACGGGATGCGCGAAGCGGGGCCGCTGGCCAAGGACGACGGCATGCGCCGGGCCCTGACGCAAGGGCGCTTCATTGGCCTGCTGCTACCCCTAACATCAAAGAACAAGTGCTTCGCGCCATGATTGGTCGAGGCGAGGAGAACCAAATGAACAAGTATGACGCCGCCATCCTCGCGGTCGGCCCTGCAGCTGGCCGAAGGGACATCGACTGGAAGGCAGTAGAGGACGCGTACCCCGAGTGGCGCAGCCTAGCCGAAACCCCTCAAGACAGGCACTATCACGCCGAAGGCGATTGCTGGACGCACACCAAAATGGTCTGCGAGGAGCTCGTGAACCTGGCGGATTTCCAGGCCTTGGACGCCCGGGGCCAGCAACGCATGTTTCTGGGTGCGCTGATGCACGACATTGCGAAGCCCGGCGTCACGAAGGTCGACGAGAACGGCCGCATCTCGAGCAAAGGCCACAGCAAGCGAGGCGAGGTGGACGCCCGAATTCGCCTCTGGCGAGCCGGCTACGACTTCTCGGACCGCGAGGCCGTTTGCCGCATGATTCGGTACCACCAGGAACCCTTCATCAGCTTGCGCAAGGCAAACGCCGCGTTCCTTGCTCACAAGTGGTCGCACGAAGTGAACCTGCGGGAGCTGGCCCTCTTGGCGGAGGCTGACGCGCGCGGCCGGCGCACCGACCCCGCAAGCGATTGGCAGAACACCATCGACAACGTCGAGCTGTTCCGCCTGCTCGCGCAAGAGCAGGAGTGCTACGGCCAACCACGGCACATGGCCGATGAGCACACTGCCGTCTCGTACTTCCGCAGGGAGGGCGAAATCAGCCCGGATTACCCTTTCTTCGCGCAGCCAGGCTCGGAAGTTATCGTGCTGTCTGGGCTTCCAGCGACCGGCAAGAACCACTGGCTCGACACGAACCACCCCGAGCTTCCTGTCGTCTCCTTCGACGACGCGCGCGAGGAGCTGGACTTGGCTCATGGCGAGAACGACGGCAAGGCCGCGCATTTCGCAGTCGACAAGGCGAAGGAGCTCTTGCGCCGGCGTGTTCCTTTCGCCTGGAACAGCACGCACTTAAGCGCCCAGATGCGGCAGAAGACCTTGGACCTGCTGTACGCGTACGACGCTCGTGTCCGCATTGTCTACCTCGAGCAGCCTGAGGACGTCCTGCTGAGCCGGAACAACAAGCGTGACTCGACACTGAGCAACAAGGCCCTGCTGGGCATGCTGTTTCGGTGGGAGGTGCCGCTGCCCACCGAGTCCCACCGGGTCGATTATCAACCAGGCACAGCAGCCCGCACCTAGGGGAACAGATGGGCCGTACAGTCATGAAGCTGAACGCCGCCTTTCACGTCACCGTGACGAACTGAGCACGATTCACAGCCGCTGGTCACTGACCGACGGCTTTCTCGTCGCGACAGGCACCACGGCAGTGCCCCGAGTACCGCTTCATCGGCTGCGAGCTGCGCGACGCGAACCGACTGGCAGCTGCTGGGGCCCTTCGCCCCGGGAGCAAGAAGGGACGCTTCCGTGTGACGCTTACCGGCTACTGTCGCTATGACTGGGACACCGTCAGCCCACCGTGATTTCGAAAGCCACCTTCGGGGCGGCTTTTTTTATTATGCGCTGCAGAGCAGCTGGCGACCGAGTCGATTGCGCAAAGAAAAGCACCGACCAAGGGGTCGGTGCTTTGAATGACGATTACTGTTTAGGGTAATCGGTCCGATGCGCAACGGAAGCCGAGGGCGACCGCAGGAGCGCAACTACCTTGGCAACGTGCGGAGGCAGCGAAGGACCGGCCGTGGGAGTGGACGGGGACTCGCTGACAACTACGCCCTTCTCGACGGAATCGTTGGAACGACCCGAGGTGGAGGTTGCAGCCTGCGTTTGGCCGTTGTCTTGCGAAACGGCAGGGGTGGAGCTGGTCAAGGACGTGGCGCCCTTGACGAAACCTTCCTTGAAATCACCGGCAACCGACTTGATGCCATCAAGCGCGGTTGGGGCGACCGACTTGATGAGCGCGAACGGCGAAGTGATGGCCAGGCCCACGAACTTCCCGGCTTTTTCCGAAACCGATGCAGCGGGAACTGCTTCGGACGCGGGGACGAGAGCTTTGGAGCTGGTGGTGTTGACAGCGTCAGCGTGGGCGGACACAGCAATCATCGACAGCGCAGCGAAAGCGGCAAACAGAAACTTCTTCATAGGAGACTCCTTGTGGTGCTTGAGCACAGTTGAACTACCTTCTATAGCAAGCGCGGCCCGAGCGCGCTGCCCCAAAAAGAAAGAGCGCTCCGCAAAGGAGCGCCCGAATGAGGGGACAAGGGGAGAAGGAGAAGGCTGTCTAGGCGGCAGCGGGGACCTGGTTGACCAGGAAATCCGCCGGGCAAAGCTTGACCGAGTACGAATTGCAATGCTCCCCGTTCCAGTCGGTGTACGGCAAGCTGAAGCCTGCATCCTTCAACAGCTGGTTGAGGGCCAGCAGGTCCTGCGGCAAAAACAACAGGGTGATGTTGTCGTACTCTGCAAGCTGGAACACGATGAGGTTCGGGGTGTTCATGTAGCCACAGCTGATGCTGAGCTGGCCGAACTTGAACAGGCCGCCGACCGACGACTCACGGAACTCAGTCAGGTGCCCGACGATGTCGTCGCGGAAAGCTGCAAGCGTCTCCAGCAGCGTTCGCACGGGCTGGTAGGTTGTCTCGACTTCGGTCAGCTGCCGTTTCCAGCCAGCGAGCAACTGTTCGGCACGGTGAATCCGGTTGATGATTCGACCGCGCACCTCGCGCCGCGCCTCGTCGAGCGACCTCAGCCGATGCCCGACCAATGGGGTTGCCTCGCAGGCCGATGCCGTGATTAGGAACTGGGGGCCAGCGTAGTGCGGGTAGCCGTTGCGCTCCTGAATGGTGAAGTTGGTGTATCCGTCCATTGTGTCTGGTGTCTGATGCCCTGCGGCTGGTTGTGGAAGTCCTGACATCGAATAGCGACGCCTCGGCCCCGCGGCTAAAACCTCTCGATAGACAGTTCGTCGCCTTTCCAGACGATGTTGATGGAGCCTCGCGGCTCGCACCTTGGGCAGCCGAATATTCATCGGCACTCGCCCCGCCCCGGAACCCCGTGCGTCCGGGGCCTTTTTTTGCCCATCCCCTGCTCAGCGCCGCGTATAAAAACGTCCCCTATACAGCTGTGTCATGGTTTCCTCCCTGACCCATCGGATGGTTCTGGACACCTCCGCTCTTGCAGCCGGCCCGGCAACAGGCATGGCGCCTCGCCCTGAGACTTCGTGAGCTCAGGGCGATTTTTTCGTCCTGGGCTTGGCCGAGGTGGCTAGACTCTGCAGCAACCACGCTGAACAGGACATTGAAATGGGAATGAACGCCACCGTCGTCGTGATGCACGACGCCTTGGGACAAATCGAATCCGACCCGCGCTTCGGCGCCAAGCTCGCCGAAGCCATCCGAACGGCTTCGGTCGTTCCGGACACGAGGCAGGACGTCGCCGCGGGCAACTACGCGAATGCCGCCCACGTCGTCGAGTGCCATCACGCGGACTTCTCCGTGGCCATCACTGTCGGTGAGAACCTCGGCAAGGTGCAAAGTCGAGCGTTTTGCAAGCACACGACGGATGAAGGCCAAGTGCGACTTCTCGAGACTTGGGCGGACCGCCTCGGCTATCGCCTAGTCGCAAAGCGAGCCTTTTAGCCAGCCAGCGCCGTAAACCCACGGTCTTCAGGCCGTGGATGTAAGGCGCGAGTATTGCAGGCTATCTGCGCTTTGCCGATATAGGTGAGCCGACTCGGACTAGGCTGAGTCAAAGCGGACCTCTATAGGCTATACTTTCCTAAAATCTAGCCTGACTTTGCTACCGACGTCTAAAGTTCGCGCCAAGCGGACCTCCTATCCCAAGCACGACGTGACCTACGAGGTCCGCGAAGGCGTGCTCGAGGTGTCGCCCGCGCTGGGTGCACGCCTGCACGGAACGCTCGACGTGCTGTGCGAGCTGCGCGAGCATCTGCGCCGGGAACGCGAGCACGACCGTGCCCTGGGCCGCGCCGCCCGGGCCACCGGGGGCAGCCACCGCTATCTCGCCAAGGCCGACCAGTACCAGACCGTGCGCGCTCTGGCGGCGCGCGACCATCGCTTCGCCGGCGTGCACTCCCAGGTCCTGCAGAACGTTGCCGACCGCCTCGACCACGCCACCAAGGCGTGGCTCAAGGGCGAGCGCGGGGCACCCACGGCCGTGCCGCGCAAGAACTACCGCAGCCTCACCTTCACGCAGTACGGCTTTGCGGTGAAGATTCAAGGCGGGCGCCTGCACATGAGCCGGCTCGGCGAGGCGCGGCTCATCGGCCTGCGCAAGCTGCCGGGCCGCGTCAAGAGTGTGACCCTCGTGTTCAAGCAGGGCCGCTGGTTCGCGCAATTCACCTGCGAGGTGCAGGTGCAGCACTGCGAGCGACGGCGTCGCCACGCCTCTCCCGAGGTGGCGCTGCTGCCGGATTCGGGGCTCGATACGGGCCTCGCGCGAATCGCTACGCTCGCCGACGGCACCACCCATACGCCGGCGAAGCCCCTGAAGCAAATGCTGCCGCGGCTCAAGGCCGAGCAGCGCAAGATGAGCCGACAGTTCGAGGCCCGCAAACGCGAGCTCGCGGCATACAGGAAGGCGTTTCGGGCCCTGGGGCTCCATGGGCCGCTGCCGGAGCGTGACCACCGCCCGCTCAGCAATCGGCTCAAGCGCCAGATTCGGCGGGTCGCCATCCTGCACTCGCGCATCGAGTGCGTGCGCCGAGACCAGCTGCGCAAGGTCGCGCGCCAGCTCGAGCAGAAGTACCGCCTCATCGCGGTCGAGGAGCACGGGGTCGAGTTCATGAAGCGGAACCGGCGCACCAGCCGCAGCGTCTCGGACGTCGCCCCTGCGATGTTCAAGGGACTGCTCAAGCACGCACTCGGAGAGCGCTACGTTCCGGTCGCCAGCCGGCGTCCCGGCATCGGAGGCAACAGCCAGACGTGCCTGTGCGGCGCATCGGTGCCCAAGACCCTCTCGGAGCGCTGGCACGTCTGTGCGGCCTGCGGCCTGTCGGCGGACCGCGACGCGGTCAGCGCCAACATCGCGATGGACATCGCGTTCGGATATTCAAACCTCGGGGCGGTGAAGCCCCCGGAGCCCGGGCAGGGCCTCGTCAGACGTGGAGAAGGCAAGTGCCAAGCCGGGCGACCGGTGAAGGCCTCGCGCAAAGCGACAGAGCCTCCTGTGAAGCGTCCATCCTCCACCGGCCGACGGCTGGCGTGTACCGCGGGTGCGCAAGCTACCGCGGGAGTCAAGAACCCGCAGCTCTTGCCAGGCGCTCTGGCGCCCAACTTGAGCGGCTGAGACGAGCACCACGCCGGACAGGTCCGGGCTCAGCGCCTGACCTAAAACGTAGGAAGCCCCCGCCTTCAGGGGCGGGAGGAATGTCACCCGCTGATTCCATGAAGCCCCCCTCCCGCGCGACTGCGAGGAGGGCTTTTCTTCGAAGCTTGCTCTGCCATGGTGGGGCATCTCTCCGAGCAGCCACAGCCATGGCTAAGCCGTGCCGCTACACGCGACATGGCGAAAAACATTCAGTACCTGAAGAGGGTGGCACGTGCAGCGCATGCGGCAGACGCTACCGAAGAACTCTCGCCCGAGGCGCTCGAGGCCTTGTTGCTTCGCAGCGACCGGATGAGCGCTCCGGTCTTCAATGAGCTCACGACCAGGGGTTATTTGGTGGCAGAGCGCCGCGGGTGGTCCTTCTCGATGAAGGCAGAAGCATACCGTGCGGCAGCTCGTCGGCCAGCCGCGACCTAAAACGCATCGAGGGGGAGAGTGGCTACACAGCAAACCGGCACTGCTGGATGTTGAATCATTTTAGCCAATGGTGCGCAGTTTGATTTTAGACTATAATGCGTCCATTCCCAAAGTGAGATATAAGGCTTTTACCCCATGAAAGTGGACCAAAAAGCGCGCATGGACGAGGAGTTGCGAAAGCGCTTCCGCGGCATTGGCGAGGTACTTCGCTCGGCGCGCATGGACAGGAACATGACCCAAGAGGACGCGGCAGTTGCAAGCGCTTTGAGCAGGCAGACCGTGTCGCGCATCGAGCGAGGTCATCCTTCCGTTGCGTGGGGACAGGTTGGACGTCTCGCGCAGGTACTCGGGATGCCGCACCTCCTCGGAGGGGAAGACCCGTCGGCCCCTCACGTACACGGCCGCCGTGCTCGAGCACTGGCCACCAAAGATTCAAACAGCTCAACCTAAAACGCTTCGCTTCCATGAAACACCGCCTCAGCACCATCATCCTCGCCGCCGCAGCCTCCGTTTTCGCCCTGAGCGCCTGCGACACTTCCGTGGCGACGGCTGCCACCCCGGCCCCGGCGCCTTTCTCGACCACCGTCCAGGCCGCCTATGACTCCATCGCGGGCCAGACAACCGGCTTCACGCTGGGCGCGCCGCTGGCGGCCAAGGTGGCCTACGTGTTCTTCGACCCTCAGTGCCCGCATTGCGCCCACCTGTGGAACGCGGCCCAGCCGCTTGGCGCGAGCGCCCGTATCGTCTGGATTCCGATTGGCATGCTCTCGCGCGCCAGTGCACCGCAAGGCGCAACCATCCTCGGCGCGGCAGACCCGGCCAAGGCGATGACCGAGAACGAGACCAGCATCCTCAATCGCCAGGGCGGACTCACGGCAGACAGCGACGCCGTCGCGCGCTTCAAGGACAAGGTCGCGGCCAACACCGCACTGTTCAACAGCATGCGAGCGAAGGACGACGGCGTGCCGTTCATCGTCACCAAGGTCAATGGGGAGGTTCGCTCGCAGTCCGGCTCCCTGTCGACGCCTCAGCTCAAGCAGTTCCTCGGTCTTCCGAACTGAGCACGCAACTGGCTCGGCGCTCGGCCGAGTCTTTGCAGATTTCGCCCTTCGGGGCCTTTTCTGTTTCTGCCTCGCCAAAGTAGCCCGTGAAGTAGTTCACGCAGGTAGCCCTTAAGTGCTACCCGCCACCGGAAAACGAATCCTTTAGACGGACACGAAGTCACCGCCCTTTACAGTCGCGCCCAAGGGCCGGCATCCGTTCGGCCCAATCAACCAAGAGGGCGGACTGGATGATGCGTGCGATTCGATGTTTCGTAGCAGTGGCAATGGTCACGGCAATAGCAGCGTGCGGCGGAGGCGGGGGAGGGTCAAGCGGGGTTGGTGGCCTCATCGCGACGGGCCCCTCAGCGCCTGCGGCGAAGCTTACGACGGTCGTTGCAATCAACGGCGCGGAGGCTTCTGCGGCAAGTGACGGCCGATACCTTGTGCGCCCAGGCGACACCGTCGTCATCACGCCCAGCCAGGGTGCGACATGGTCGACCAAGGCTGCCGACCCCGGGTTTGTCCAACTGCGAAACCCTACAGCTGTCGACAACCAATGGTCGGCGCAGGTAGTGAATACGAAGGCGCAGCAGACGACCTATACGGTTACTGCGAACGCTGCTGGCAGCGACCTGAGTTCAGAGGTCGTCCTGGCGGTCATGGCAGGTGACGCACGCAACGGCGAGTTCCTCGTTTTTGCGACCAACGGTACGCAGCAAAAGCTATCCCTCAATCTCGACCTGAGCACCTACGAGCTGACAAACTCGGCCGGCTCGACCGTCACGGGCACGTTCAGCGCCCGCGCCGAGGAGCCCGGCACGTTTTCGTTCAAGAGCGCCCGGGTAGAAATCGCCGTGGACAACGCCCGCTTCCGGCTGACGGACGACGTGGTCGTCGGGTCCTTTCCCTTGGAGCTCGCGCAGGCGGGTCCATTCATCGCCTACTCCGTACAGCCGTTCGTTGCTGTTCGTAACCTCGTGACTGAGCAGGCCGGCCTGGAAGGGACGTACAACCGGTTCGGCATCGACCTGACGCCAACTGGACGGGATTCGACCATCCGTCAGGTCCAGGTCCTCCCCGGTGGCGCGGCCGTCCTGATGTGCGACGACATTGGCGTCAGGCGCATCGAGGCCTGCCCGCCCGCATCGGTTCTCACCTACGACGTGACGCCAGGCAACTCCGCTACGAGCTGGCGCATCACGAACAGGGCGAATCCCAACGACGTCGGCGCATTCGCTGTCGCTCGGGTGGGCAAGGAGAACGTGTACCTGGCAGCGGGCCTCAACAGCCAGGTCGCCAACATGTCGGTGTTCCGCATCGGGCTGCAAGACTCCGCGGCATGGCCGTACACGACGGCTCGAGGCGCCGACACCGCGGCCGGCTGGGTCAAATTCGTACTTGACGCGACGACATACAGCGCAGCCGTGACTCGCTACGACGGGTCCCAAGAAGCGCTCGCCTACGGGCTTATCGGCACCGGAACTGCCGGTCCGCAGGGCATGCGCATCGCCAACCAGGGGCCCGGTGGCCTCTGGGCTGTGCAAAGCGGCCAGCTGGCTGTTGTCGTCGGCGGGCGCGGCACCGCTCAGAAAGGCTTCATTCAGATTGGCCTGACCGACTGAAGCGCTTGTCTCGGAGAACGCCGCCGGACCTTCCTGGCGGCTTCATGCCGGTCGGAAGGGAAGGACGAGCCCGGCGTTCGCTACATGGGATAGGTCAACAACACAGAAAGCCTTATCCCATGCGTCAAGACATGCAGAAAGTTCTCTCCGAACACGGCCGAAGCGCCTCTCGCTACCGCTACGCCCCGTCCCGGGTCCGCGTGATTGACGGAGAAGTTGTTTCCCTCTCGCGCGAACCGATGCAGCTGCGCTATCGCACCGGCTACGGTCGGGCCGCGAAGGAGAGCTACCTCTCCTTCAAGCCGCTTCATCGCTTCCTGGCGAGCCGCATCGGTCAGCCCTGGGACGAGGTGCACTCGGAACTGCGCGGCCTCAAGGGCGCTCGTTCCGAGGAAGCCATTGCCCATGCCGTCGGCGACGTGGCCGTGAATACGTTCATCGACATCGATGGCGTCGTGAAGGTCACCACGCCCTACTACGGGGTGCAAATCGCGGCCGACTGGTACGACTTCTACGTTCACCCGACGTCGCGCTGCTTGCATGGCGGCACTCCGCGCCAATCCGGTCGCAAGAGCTGGGCGGAGCGCGCGGCCGAGGAGGTCGCGGCTCGCCGCCGCGACATCGACGCGTCAACTCAGGCACACCTCGTCGACGGCATCTGGTATGCCGTCAAGCTGGCACCGTTGGCGCCGCTGGTGCGCTACAGCCACCTGACCCCGCTTCCTTTCGCAAGGCGCGGACGGGTGTACGCAACGACGAGCATCGCCGACCCGAAGGTGTTTTGCGACGCTGTCCTTGGCCAGGCTGATGACTACCATCGCGGCAACCTCGAGAGGCTGTACGGCCGCAAGGACGTTTACGGTATCTCCAGGCGCCAGCTTGGCCACAAGGAGCTCGTGAAACTCGGCCTCGCCGCCGCGTAACGCAGCGCAACAGCTACTTCCACATGGACGGCTTCTTGCCGTCCATTTTTTCTGCGATGCAGTGGTAGTAGCAATCGGTACCTTCGACCGAGTCATAGCAGGCAATCACCTCGCAGCGGTCCCGGAATGCCGCCGGTGAATCTTCGGACAGGCCTAGCCGGTTCAGGAGTGCGGCCGCGACAAGCTTCTTTTCGTCCGCATCCAGGACCAAGGGGTCGGCCACGAGGGGAAGCTTGGATTCGTCTTCGACCATCATGAATCTGAGGGGTTTCTTCACGGAGGTCAACCTTCAAAAAGAGCCCGCAAAGGTAGCGCATCGCCCCGACGATTGCAATGCGCTTACGCCGCGTCTGCGACGCCGCGCGCGTGCGGCTCATGCCATTCAACGCGTTCCCACTGGCCAGCCTGCACAACCAGCGTGCCATCCTCGAGGCGCAGCGGCTGGTAGCTGGTGGTCACCCCGATAAACATCTTTTCCGGGCGGTCAAGCACAGCTTCGTCGGTGGCCCGCAACGCGACACCGCCGGCTTCGGGAAGCTTGCGCGAGTGCCGGCTGTTCGCCAATGCAAGGAAGGGGCAAACAGACATCGCGTAGCTTGCGCAGTCCGTGTGCATCGCCGCGTCCGTGAACACCCGATACTCATGGGACCGCGGTCCTCCGATGAATGCGAGGTGGCGGCCGAGAGGCTCACCGCACATCGCGCAAATGCGGCCAGTAACGACCCGGAGCCATCGCTTGACGTCGGTGACCCGGAAATCCGGAGCTCCATCAGGCTTGATGAGCACCGTCATCGGAATTGGGAAGCCTCTGGCATCCCGAGGACGCTTGGCCAGGCGCGCCGGGATGGGCGCCTCGAGAAGGGTGGCTACAGAAACGCGCATGCGAACTTTTTGGCTATAGGGCGCCGCATTTTAGCAACCCAGCGCCGTAAACCCGCGGCCTGCTTTTGACTGCGGAGCGGCCCGGGATGGGCGAGCACTTCCTGCCAGCACCAAACCCGTGCGTCGCGAGCGAGTTTGCGGTTTGTGACGTTGCGCACACCGGCCCGCAAAAGAGACACCGCGCCCATTTGGCGCGGTGAGGAATCAAAACAAGGAATCTTGCACGGGCGGCGCACCTTGACCGGCTTCGTCCCTAGGTGCGAGCTCGCGACCGAGAATGCGCCCCATTTGGGCCCGAATCAGCTCAGCGTGACAGCGGCGCGGGGCACACCAGCACTGGAGAGCAACGGCCTGGCCGCTTTGAACAAGCAGGGCCAAGCGTCGAATTTCTCGGGTCATGGGTCCTTCGCGCTCTTCGTCCAGGGCTCTCTCTCGCTCGAAACTCGCGATGGCCGCATCCCGGCCAGCGGCATCCAGGTGGTCCTTCAAAACCGCTTTGTTGCCAAGTACTGCGTTCGTGCGGTCCACAGCAACAACCAGTTCCCCATCTCGTGGGGGCGTGCCGCCTTTCCGCTTGCTGACAATGCGTACGTACATCAAACCTCCAATATTAAGCCTGACTCGTATAGAGATTGCCCTTTCGTGACGAAAGAGCGCAGCTGCCGGCCCGGACGTTCAGCGGGTGGTGGATAGGTCAGGTTTGCTGCGTTAGACTCTCCTCGCCCACCCTGAAAGGGATAGCTTTTTACAGGTTCCCGGGCGCCCCTCTGCGGTCACAGACGCTCGTTACGCTAGGGGAGCTTTTGCTCGGATGTCCGCGAACCAGGCTCCGTGCGCAACGATGCAGCGGCATGGGCCGCACGGAACGGAGGCACGGATTGTCCAAAGCGCTCTTGGGGCTACCCCAGGCCTTCTCGAATTTACCGGACCATGCACGCCAGAAGCTGGCAGAGAGCGCAACGGTCCGCACGTTCGCCAGGAACGAGGTCGTCATTCCGCCCGGACAGCTGTCTCCACCGGTGGTCGCCCTGCGCTCCGGACTTTTAGTCCTTTCCTTTACTGGCGATGTCGAGGGAGGCATCGCAAGCGACTTCGTCAGGCCGCTTGACGTATTCAGCGGGTCGACGCGATTGAGAATTTTTTCGTCCGGCACGTTGTCGGCTGTCAGCGCTTCAGCCGCAGTGCTGTGGCCCGTCGAAGCTTTCCGTGAGGCTCTTCTGTCCAGCGCCGACTTTGCGGTCTGGTATCTCGACGGCTTGGAGCGCCGCTTGGCCCATCACTATCTTCACCGCGCCCGCGTGGTCCATCTTTCAGGGGAAGCTCAGTACGCTTACTTCCTCTGGGCCATGTCAGAGCCGACGACGGACGGCCGCCGGCTCATGAAGGTGAAAATTCCCCAGCAACTCGTGGCGTCGTACCTGGGAGTCGGGCGAGAAGAAGTCAGTCGAAGAAAGACACTGCTCGAAAAGACCGGGCATATCAGTCAAACGAGTGCCGGCCTCGAGTTAATGGACTCCATCGTTCACTTGTTCTCGCTGGAGGACGCGGGGTCCCGGATGCCTGGGGAACTGCCATTCGTCACTGGCCTTGACGCATAAAGAGGCGAGTTACGTTTTAGATGCCATGCCCTGTAAGTAAATTGTGGGTGGGGCACACTACAGTTTTCCTTACCTCCTGCCGATATCCCCCGTGAGACACCGAGTTACCCGCCTTGACTGACCAGATGCCTGCCACAAGCCAGCCTATTCCCCTTCAAACCTCGGATTCCCGGATTCCTCCTCTGTCGGACGCCCTCTCTCGGCTGATGGGGCTCACGTCAACTGAGCGGACGAACCCTCGCACCTTCGAGCTGCTGACCCTGAAGGACCCGGCTGCAGTCGCGCGGCTCATTTCGCTGTCAAACGCCGCGGGGTACCACCGCAGCGGCAACTCAGTGAAGTCCGTTCGGGATGCGGTGAGAGTGATTGGCACGCGCGCCTCGTACGACGCGCTGCTGGCCATCTTCACACTCGACCTGGTCACATTCCCAACGCACCTGCAGCCGTTGCGAAACTTCCTGACCCGGCACATTTTCTCAGTCCTCGCGACCGCCCGACGCATCGCGCCCTACGCGTCGCCGGAGCACGTCGTGGCGGACCAGACGCACCTTGCGTTCGTGGCCATCGTGGACAAGCTGGGCATCGCCCTCGCCATGGGCCGCATGCACGGCGCGACGATGCCGGCGATGATGGCAGTTGCATCGGACTCCCGCCACTGGCTCCACGGCATGCCCGAGTTCGACGAGGCCTTCGAACTCAGCGCGCAGGTTGCCCGCAGTTGGGATATGTCAGAAGAAGTGCCTCAGGACCTGGAGCACCTTGCTCGGTGGGCGGAACACATGCCGGTCATGTCCAGCGCGTGCCATCACGTGCTCGCAGCGGAAGCGCTACTTGACGCCAAGAAGGGCATGGGCAATGACGCACTACTGGAAGCACCTTTCCGGGACTGGCCTGTCATTCAGAACCTGTTTACGCGCGGCGTCGACCCGATGTCCCTCGTAGCGGACTGGTAGCTTCGCGCCGGCGGCTGCCCACGCGCCCGGCTGGACGTGATGGCCAGCGGCAAGCACTAAGGCAACCTCCGGCTGCCTGCTGTTCAGACGACAGTCGTGCGGGGTGCCCCAGGCTGAGCCTGGGCCCTGGACTTGACTTGGCACTCGAGCTGAAGCTGGCCAATCCACTCGTCTGGCGACAGGCTCTCCCCGAGCAGGACACACTGGCGTTTGACGGTCGCAAAGTCGCCGGCACAGAGGTTTGGCATGAAGATGAGCTCCTCGCTCCACCGAGCCTTGTCCGCTTCGCTGATACCTTCCTGGGTCTCTCGCAGGCTGGCTTCGTTGAGGAACATCTCCCAGCGTTGCTCCGCCGTCAGGGCGAGGAACTGCAGTTTGAAAGTGAAGCGGCGCAGCGCGGCGGTGTCCAAGCCCTCGAAAAGGTTGGTTCCGAGTACAAAAATCCCAGTGAAGCGCTCCATGGCGGCGAGAAGTTCGTTCACCTTGGACACGTCGTGCGAGGCGTGAGCCTTGTTGCGGTCGCCCAAGAGCGAGTCGCCTTCGTCGAGGAAGAGAATTGCGTCTTCGCTTTCCGCCTCTTCGAACATCGCTGCAATGTTCTTTTCGGTCTCTCCAACCCACTTGCTCATGATATCGGACCCGCGCTTGGCCAGCAGCCGCTTGCCCAGCGTCTGGGCCAAGTACTCGACGTACTGGGTCTTCCCGGTGCCCGGTATCCCGTACAGGCAGATGGACCCCTTCGGAGTACGGGTCAGCGCGGTGAGAATCTGCTTCGGACCGAAGCGCCCCGCGCAGTTCAGGAAATCAAGGGAGTACTGCGTCACGCACTCCTTCGCCTTGGGCGAGGTGCCGCGCTCCAGGGCCTTCAGGCTGCGCTTGACGGCCTGCAGAAGCGCCGCTTCATACTCCGACGGTGTCTGCACTCCGAAAAGGCGTGCGGCGCGCATGCCGGCCTCCAGCTGGACGCCTGACACGTCCTCCAGCCGCAGCAGGGCTTCCTCGGTCTCGCGCGAAAGGTCCAGGCCTTTCACCGTGCGCTCCAGCTGGGCGCGCCGGTCTTCACGCCGCGCCTTCTGCAGGCCCGCGTGAAACACGAAACGGGACACCGTGTCTGGTGACAAGCTACTGACATTCGCCGACAGCCAGACCGTGGGCAAAGGATTTGACGTCAGTATCAGCTCATCGAAGGGCGCGACCTGCCCGGGGTCGACCTCGAGCCCGAACATCTTGGCCATGTAACCTGAAGGCTGCGCCTCCAGGATGGCATCCGGCCGGTCGAGCACGAGGAGGGCGGCCTTGTCGACCGTCGGCAGGCAGCGCTGGGCGATGTACGCAATGGTTGGCTCCTCGCCGTACGAGCTCTCCAGCTTGGCGAGACGATGGGCGTTCCTGTTGGTTCGCTCCACCAGCTCCCGCAGGACCCCCTGCTTGTCCAGGCCGCCGGCCCCGTACAACATCAGGTTGACGCCAGGCTCGGATGCATTCGCGACCAGCGCCGCGGCCAGGTCGAGGTCGTCGGAGGGCAAGCGGGCAGGGACGCCGGAGGTCGGGCGAAAGACGATGGGCTCGGTCAGCGTGCGGGCCAGCCCCTCGGGGGACTCGGCGAGGACGCGAATCCAGAACTCCGAGACGACTGGGTAGCGGTTCAAGGTGCCACGGGTGCGAAGCAGCCCCGAAAGGCGCAGCGGCGACGTTTCCGCCAGGGCACCTGCCAGTTCTGCGACGGACACACCAAAAATCCCTGCGAACACCTCAGGGGCGAGACGGTTGGACTGGTCCAGTCTCGACAGGATGGTGCGCAATTCGTCGCTAACGGCGGACGCAACGCCGAAGACGAGCAAATCGCGCTCGAGGTCAGTTAGCTCAAGGCAGTCCACCAGCTCCTGCACCCGATGGGAAAAGTTGTTCTTTGCCTTGTCGAGGATGAAATCGTAGTGCTTGCTGAACTTCCGCAGCGCCGCGTTCACGAGTTCCAGGAAGGCCTGTGGCTCGGCTGCGACCCAGTCGTGCACGGCAAGACCTTCCAGGATGCTGCGCATGTACTCGACGTCCCGGGATGAGGAATCCGTCGCGTAGTTCACCTGCTTGAGGAGGCTGCTCATGCGTTCCAGGTTCATCTTCTTGCCCCGTTGGGCCGTCTGGATGGCCACGACGTCAGCCGGCCACTCGAGCGCGGCAGCAATCGGTGCGTACCAGGCTGCGAAGACGACCGGATTGTGGACAAAGCGAGGCAGAAGGTCCGGTTGAGCTGCCATTCGCAGCAGCCAGAAGGGGAGCTGGGGAAGGTCGATGTGAGCTTGTGACACGAGGTGGCCTGTGAAAACGTGGTCAGGGAGATGCCGGCTGTGTAAGGCCAGCGTTTATCCGGCCGCCTCCCTAAAGGCCTCGTCGTTTAAGCGTCGTAGCTACAGGTGCCAGGAACAACTTTTCTCGTACCAAGGAAGAACAACATGACCACAATGACTTCGTCGAAGCGCGCTCACGCCTGGGTCGACGCTGCCTACGCGGCACTCTCCCGCGACCGCACCTTCCTGCTGCGCGACCAGCAAGTGGACCTCTCGAAGGCCGTCGCTGACGCATTTCTCACCGCGGTGCCCCTGGCTGCGGAGGCCCCCACCGGCACCGGCAAGACCATCGCTTACCTCATCGGCGCACTCGCGGCGTCCGATGTGCTGGGCGAAAACCCGGTCCAGCCCCTCGTGGTCTCCACCGCAACCAAGGCGCTGCAGTCGCAGCTGTTTGAAAAGGACCTGCCCGCACTCGTGCGCGCAGGGCTCGTCATGGCGAACGACGTCGCCCTCGCAAAGGGCAAGGGGAACTACCTTTGCCTTACGCAGGCGGAGGAAATCCGGGACCTGCTGAACGCGGATGGCCAGGAGACCTTCATCGACGACGCTGCCGCGGCGGTCGACCCCGACCAGCTCGACTTCATGGTCGACCAAGCCAACGCTCGTCGCTGGGATGGTGACTTTGACACCTGGACGCACGGCCGCCCGAAAAACGTACGGTCGATTGCAGTGTCCTCGGACACTTGCACCGGCAAGAAATGCAGCCGCTACAAGGATTGCACCTACTTCCGCGCTCGCGGCCGCCTTGGAGGCGCACGCATCATCGTTGCCAACCACGACCTCGTCCTTCGCGACCTGCTGCTCGCGGTGGACGGCGAAACGTCGGCGCTGCCGGTGGCCAACTACTACATCATCTTCGACGAGGGGCACCACCTCCCGGAAAAGGCGATTGCAGTGGGCGCGCGCGAAGCGGACCTGGCCTCGTTCCTGCGGGTTCTGCCCAAGCTGAGCGGGATTCAAGCCATCCTCAAAGGTAGCCCGGAGCTCACGAAACAGCTGGGCGCGTACAACGTGCACATCGACGACTTCGACCGCAAGCCCATTGGGGGCCCGCTGGACGAGCTCACGACGCTGCTCAACGACATCGAAGTGGACCCCGACACGGCGCAGCGTCGCTTCATGAAGGGCGAATTGCCTCCGAACGTGGAGCTGCAGATGAAGGTGCTGCTTGCAGCCATGATGCCAGCCATGCTGGTGACGGCGGGTACGCTGGCCGCGCTGCGCGAGCTCACCGGCCTGCCCAAGCCAGTGGAAGACAAGGCCACCGACCTCGGTCGGCGCGCCCTGGACGTTCACCGAGCGTTCAAGGAGCTTTCCGAGTGCATCAGCATGATGGTCGCCCCTGGGCGGCGTGTGAAGTGGCTGTTCCGCAAGGACAAGGCACTCTCGCTGCACTGCTCGCCGCTGGAAGGCGCTGACGTGCTCGGCCCGCTGCTCTGGCAGAGCGCCCGCACAAAGGGGGTCGCTATCGTTTCCGCAACGCTGCGCGACATCGGCGGGTTCTCTCGCTTCAAGTCGCGCGCCGGCATGCCGGACAAGTCCAAGACGATGGTGCTGCCGTACACGTTCCCCTACAGGAACAGCACGCTCACCGTCGCCGGAATGAACGCAACGCCGAAGATGGCGGAGCGCAAGATGTTCATGGGCGAGCTGGCCCTGAAGCTGCCGACGGCCATCGACCGCAAGGAAGCGACTCTCATCTTGTTTCCAAGCTGGGCGATGCTCAAGGAGTTCGTGCCGAAGCTGCGCTATCAGTTCGGCGAGGACGCAGTGCTGGTGCAGGGCGACAATGTGGTCCCTGTGCTGCGCAAGATGCACACCGACCGCGTTGAGGCGGGCAAGGGAAGCATCTTGGTTGGCACGGCAACGTTGGCGGAAGGTCTCGACCTCCCTGGCAAGCTGTGCGAGCACGTCATCATTGTGTCACTGCCGTTCGCGGTGCCGACCAATCCGGTGGAACAGGAACTGTCCGACCTGCTCGGAAAGGAATACTTCTCGAAGCGCAGCTTGCCGGACGCCATGGTGAAGCTCGTACAGATGGTGGGTCGCCTCCTGCGTCGTGAAACCGACCGCGGCCGCGTGACCGTCTTCGACCGCCGGCTGGCATCCACCAGCTACGGCCGCCAGATGCTGGAACAGCTTCCACCGTTCCAGAAAATCATTGAAAAACTGGCCGCCTAAAGGCTTTCTTCAACCGCCCGAGACATCTCGGGCGGTTTTTCTTTGCGCAAGTGTCTTACACGCAGCGGATGAATTCCCGCCATAAACAGCGGCGAATGAACATCTATGTCATCGATGACCATCCGATGATGCGCGAGGAATCACGATGGTCCTGCGGCGCCTGCGCCCTGGCGAGAGCATCGTCGAGTTGGACCGTTTGGACCAGCTAGCCCCTGCAGTCAGCGCCAAAGGCCAGCCGGACAGCCTGAAATCGCTCTGAGGCCATCAGGCCTTCTGCGCGAAATCGTCCAGGGACTTGCCTGCTTCCAAAGCTTCGCGCAACCAACGGGGGCGCGGGCCCATACCCGACCAATTGTTGCCTGCATTGTCGCTGTAGCTGACCTTCGCCTGGCGCTTCTTGCCTGCTTTTGACAACTTCAAAGAAGCTGCCTTCTTTGGCGCACCGGCAGTAGCAAAGTCCGCAAGCGACTTCCCCGAGAGAAGGGCCTTTTTCAGCCAATCAGGGCGCTTACCCATTCCTCCCCAGGTGTTGCCGTTCTCGTCCGCAAACTTCGCCACTCGAGCGCCAGTGCGCCCCTTGACTGCCTTCGTCGACTTAACGCCTTTGCCGCCAAACAACTGTTCCGCAGTAAGTCCATAGTGTTCAATTGCTTCCCGGATGCGGGCAACAACGCCCCCGACTTCCTTCTCGCGAACGCTGTCGGCTTGTCGTTGAAGCGCAGCAATTTGCTTTTGGAGTTGGCTGTACGTTTGAGTCATTGGTGTGAAGAATCGATATTTCAGAGTCTTAGACTCTATCGCGATTTTTGGTTCGATGTTCAGGGGAGCGTAGTAAAGCTGTCGTGGAGTCGTTCTAGCACCAGCAAGTAATGAATTTGCGACGGCGCTAGGAGAGTTGGGGAGCTGCAAGACGCGCAAATCGCAATGACCGGAACGTAAGTTGCGCTTTAGCCTCTGGTAACGTATAATTGACCCCACACACTTAAACGACAGCCGAGGTGTTCGGCACCAAGAAGAACAACATGCCCCGCATTCGCAATCTCGCCCAACTTGATGACGAGAGCCTGAACCTGGAAGTTGTCCTCGAAGAGGCGCCCACCTTGTGGGAAGACCTGCTTCGCAAGGGCTACGAAGTCACGATGCCCGATATGCTCGGCTTCAGTGCGCCGCATGACATCAGCTGGTTCATCGAAGTGGGCGAGTCGAGAACCACCGCCTACATGTGGAGCCAGCGCGCCCGCGCTCGTGTCGGCAATCGCTTCATCGTGGACGGTGCCCCGGCAGCTGCTGTCGCCGAAGCGCAGCGGCTTCTCGAAGGGGTGGCGATGGAGGAATCCCTGTCGGGCGCGCCGCTGTATGCCGGCGTACCGGTCGATGAACATGTCACCGTCGCCTGAGCACACTGCCCGGCTCGCATCGTTGGGTAGCCACCTGCGCGACCTGCGCCAGCAGAGCTCGCTTCGGCGCCTGGCCGAAAGCACGGGCGTCTCCAAGCCTACGCTTATCGCCGCGGAACGGGGAGGGGACCTGCAGCTATCCACCCTCCTCCGGCTCCTTCAGGCGCATGGCCGGCTCGCCGAATTCGACCGGTTCGTCGCTACCCTGGCAGTTGGTGAGCACCAAATCGGCGAGCCTGCCTGATACAGCATCCTGAGCGCGCGCTTTCGCTATAGGGGAGGTAGCAACTCTCAAGGAAAGCTCGAGCATGCGAAAAGGAAACAAGCCTCGTTTGGTCGTGAACAGCTCCGGGGCCTTGGTGGCAGTCGCCACAGGTTCTGACGCAACGACCGAGCATCAAGGCGGCATGGATGCCCTGAGTGCGGCCCTGACGGAAGGGCCCGGCGTATCCCGTCTGGCGCTTGCTCAAAGGCTTCGCAAGGATGGGCGGCTCCACTGCCCAGACCTGATGGCAACCAAGCGCATTGTCCGGGACCTGGCCAATGTCGTCTACGAAGAGCGCCTGGTACAGGGCGAGCCGGCGGCTGCCCTGGTGTACATCGCTGGCAAGCGCGCGGCAGCCTTCGGCAATTCGTTCATCGATGCGGAGCTTAGGCTCAATGTCGTGGGCGATTCGACCGGCCTGGGCGGGGCGTGGGATGAACGCAGCTTTGGCATCAAGGTGAAGGGGCAGGAGCGCGTGAAGCAGCTGCGTGCTTTCGCGCAGGCCGTGAAGGCTGGCAGAGCCATCTTCGCGGGGACGTTCCTCGAAGGGGAGGGTCTCCTCGGCCTGAGCGGCGTCATCATCGCGATTGAGGACCTCTTGGAGCCGCGGCACAGGGAAGCCATGGCGAAGGCCCAGGCCGCGTTTGAATCCGATGTGCGGCTGCATGCCAACGGCCGAGCAGATGAGCTGCTTGCAAAAGCTCGCACCCTGCAGCACCGCAGCATCTTGCATATCTGGCCCATCTGGAAGGACGGCGTGGTTGACGGGGAGGTCATTTACGCCATGAACCCTGGGTTCAATGTGGACGCGGACTACTGGGGGCCCTACAGCTTCGACCAGCTGAACCAATGGCTGGAGGCCGGCGCTGTAGCACCATTGCGCGCGAACAAAGTCCAGCTGGCTGCTGCGTAATTCGAAACGACCCAAGAGCACCTTGCTCTTGGGTCGTCTTCTTTCGTCTCAAAACAGCCGGCTCATATTGGGGACCAATAAGAGCCGGCTCTGCCTAACCTCGCCGGCAAGAAGACCTCGCCGAGGCTAGGCATCTCAGTGTTGCCATTGCTGAATGGGCCAGTGTAGTAGGCAGCGCTGCCGACCACAAGCCCGAGCAGAGAACAAAAAAGCAGCCCCTGAGAGGGGCTGCGGGAATGATGCTTTCAAGCCGAGACGAGCGGTCACCTCGGTCTCCAGAAGCCTCCGGCCCTGACGTGGGCCCTATAGGGCGAATGGACGGTCCCTAGACCTAGAAGGCACCCAATCCCTTTGAAGGAACCTAGATGACTGAAAACAATGTGCTCGCCATCGACTGTGATGGCGTCAAGCTGGACTACAACGCCACCTACCCGCGTGTCTGGCGCGCAGCGTTCGGAAGCGACTTGCCCCGTGTGCGAGACAACTGCTACCACGCTTCCAATGAATACGGCGTGGCCTTCCGTGACCAAGCTCAAAAGGAGCAGTTTTTCGATGCGTTCGACGACCGATTCTGGTCGACGATGGAGCCTCTCGAGGGCGCCGTTGAAGGCGCCAAGCTGCTCTCGGCCGCGAGCTGGCGCATTGTCTGCGTAAGCTCGATGCCCAAGAAGTACGCCGGCGCGCGACACCAAAACCTCCAGAAGTTGGGGTTTCCTGTGGAGCGCGTCATTGCCACCGGCCGCGGTGATGACCACCGGAATCCCAAGCTCGACGCCATCGCCGACTTGCAGCCCGCTGCATTCGTCGACGACCTGCTCGAGAACTTCGACGGCATCTCAGAACGCGTGCATCGCGCCTGGGTCGACTACCAGAACGTCGATTCTCCCAACAGGGGCCTTGAGGGCAAGTACCCTCACGATAGCGTCCATCGCTCGCTCTTCGAGTTCGCCGCATGGTGGACGCAGCATCGCAGATTGCCAGCCTTCTGATTCACGGCCGCCTCGTCTTCGAGGCGGCCGTTCCTTTCTTCCGCAATAGCCGAGGGACCCGATGTCCCTATAGGCGACAGGACAACATCAACCTCATCATGAGCTACATCGATACCATCCCTCACAAACGCGTCGGCACGCTCGCGGGCTATCCGGTCTACCACTCCAACGCCACCGTCAAGGCGGCGCGCGGAGCATCCGATTTCGGTTGCACCCCCTCCAACCTGGTGCTGGGCGGCGGCTCAGGCGAGCACCCAGGTCTCGTCGTCCACAACTTCGACTACCTGGTTTCGCAGTACCTGCTCCTTCGAATGGAGCAGCTCGGAAATCCGCCGCATCCGAATGGCTTCAGCCCCGCGGAGGACTACTTCGGCAGCAAGCTCGACACGAATCTCGCGAATTGCTTCGAGTTCTGCGGCTGGGGTGTCGAGCAAGTTGCGGAGTTTCTCCGACGTTGCTCAGGCCACTTGGTAGCACGGCCATACGCGGCAGAGCTCGACACAAGCTTCGAGCATTGGCTTGCTTACAGCTTCGGTGAATACGCCTGGTCTCGCCAGCCGAATTTAATGTCAGGCATGTTCGAGCGCCAAGCCACCCAGCTGCTGTTTACGTACAAGAAGCTCTTCGCCGGGGAACAGTTCTCCAACTTGGTTCCAGCGTAGGGCTCGCCCTTCATTAAGCACCCCTCCGCGGGTGCTTTTTCTTGGCCGGCGCATCCGGCGGGATGGCCACGACGCCCGCCAAATGCAAAAACCCCTGTCGGTGAGGACAGGGGTTTTGCGCCCAGGACAGTTCGAAAGTGGGCTGCGTATTCCACAGCGTGAAAGCATTATAGCACGGCAAGGCTGAAACGCCAAAAGATGCGTTTTAGACGTTCAATCTAGGGTCAGGCAGACAACGAGGGACCTGGGGAAAAGGGTTAAAGCCGGTCGCTTTACGTGGAATTGGATTCCACGTAATGACCGACAAATACCGCATCTTCCCTGGCGCCCCATTTGCCGCCATCGGCACAAATAGCCGAGCGGGTGGCAGGGACTTCATCGTCTCAGACATCCACGGCCGTTACGCGGAGCTGGTTGCAGAGCTGGTCGCCGTGCGATTCAATCCGTCGCGCGACCGGCTGTTCTCGGTAGGGGACCTGGTCGACCGCGGGCCGCAGAACCTGGACTGCCTCGGGCTGCTGCGCCAGCCTTGGTTCAAGGCCGTTCTCGGAAATCACGAGGGCTTGCTTCTGACTCGCCGGGCAGGGCGACCATCCCGCTACCACAGCATCCTCGATGCCTACAACCCGCGGAACGGAACGGGCTGGCTCGACGGGCTGTCCCTCGCCGACGAAGTCGAGCTGAACTCGCTCATTCCGTTGCTCGAAGCCTGCCCCTTGGTCATGCGCGTCGCCCACGAAGCAGGGGAATTCAATGTGACACACGCGCAGCTGACTCGCGACCGCACCTCCGGCTTCATCAGAGAGGAGCACCTGCTGGATGAGCAGTTGCTCGAGTACGCCGAACCCTTCCTCACATGGGGTCGCGCCCTTTGCGGAGAGGGCCGGCGCGCACACAAAGCGCTGACGGTGGACCTTGGCGACGGCGAGGTCCTCGAGGTCACAGGTAACCCCTTTGAGCCCGGCGTTGCGCTCACTTACTGCGGACACAACCGGCTCAAGCGCAGCCTGCTCCACCGCTCCCACTTCCACTTTGACCGTGGTGCGGCCTACATGGGCCCGGGCGAACGGGTGCTGGTGCTGGAACACGCGGATGTGATGCGGCGTCTTGAGCTGGCGGGCGTCAAGGCCTGGCCAAAACACACGCCCTGAACGCCAAAGTCGCCCCCGGAGCTGGGGCCAGGTTGCTGCTGCCGATGTTGGCCGGCGGCAATAGAAAAGCCCCTCGCTCGCCGGGCCGTAGCTGGGGAGGAGGGGCTCAAAATCAGCTTGCCGGCGTAGGGTTCAGTACGCCTGCAACCAGGTCGGTGATGCGGGTAGCCGGAAGGCGCAGCGCCGCAGCCTCCTTGTGACCACCGCCGCCGAAAGCCTCCGCCAGCGCCCGAACGTCGAAGCCGCGGACGCCCCGCAGCGAGAGCTTCAGCTGGCCGGTGTTCTCGAGTGTCCAGACGGCTGCGAAAGTGCCCGCTTGCTTGGCAAGCAGCGCGCCAACATCGCTGGCGAGTTCCCGCGGCCCGCACACCATCAGTCCCTGGTGCCCCATGACGCTGACCGGCACGGCCTCCTTGGCGATGGTCGCGACAATGGCGTCAAATTTCTGGCACATTGCCTGGCCGGCCGCCATGAACGTTGCGCGCTCGCCCTCGTTCATCTGCAGCACCCGATTCCACGTCGGAAAATCCATGGGAAGCGAGTCGAGCTTGGCGAGGAAGTGCCGCGTGTGGTCCCCGAAGTGCCAGAGCCACAGGTCACGGTCTTCGACGAACTGAACAAGTTCAGGCACATCGAACTGACCGTGAAAGTACTCCCACGCGAGGCGGGCGCCCGACTTCGAGATGTCAAGCGCCGTGTGACTGCTGTGCCGGTGCACGGTCGCAGGCTCGGATGCACCAGCCTTGGCGTCGCGCACGAGGCGGACCTTCCCGCAGGTGCACTTGTAGCCCGCAAGCTTGTCGATGGCGGTCTGGTGGTGGTCGAGAAGCACGACGCGTGTTGCGACAGCCTCCAGGGCCTCGACCTGTTCGCGCGGGAACGAGAAGTCGACGATGTACACGGCCTTGCCGGTGACATCCGGGGGCGCCATGCCGTATTGGTACGGCAGGTAGTCGGCGGTATCCCGTAGCTTCAGCCAGGCAGCAAGCGCTGCGGCGAAACCATCTGGACAGTCCGCGTGGTAGATGACGATGTTTTGTTTGCTCATGAGTTCCTTTGAGGGTTGCCTTCTTCGTATAGGGCAGGCCCCCGCGGACCGCCTAAATCGCGGCTGCCTCCAGCCGGTCGTAAGGCACCGGGTGCTCTAGCGGGTCCGCGTACTGCGTCATAAGCTCTTCGAAGTCGTATATGCCCGAAGCAAGGAGGTGCTCGCTCTGGTAGTGCACTCTGAGGTTGATGCCAGGCACCTTGGCAGCCTCGTCCTTCCAGACGAGCTGCGAGTGAAAGCGCTGCTGAATGCCCTGCTTGTTCAAGCCCCGCAGCAGGCGGATGGACCACTCGCGGGCAGCGGGCTGCTCCTCGTACACCGTCAGCTCCGGATGGGCCCGCACCGGGCCGGTGCCAGCAATCCATGCGTCAAGGTCAGCGACCGTGTACCAGCCGTAGCGCGCTTTGTGGGAGTAGTGAGGGGACATGAAGAAGACCACCCCCTGCTTGCGTTCGTCGGCCCAATCCGCACGAATGCTGTCAACCCGCATGCCCGCGGCCTTGAGCCGAACTTCGATGCCGGTCGCCTCGGCCGCCAGGGACAAGGCCTTCGCGTCTGCGTAGCGCGTGGCCGCAGCGGCTTTGTCGTCAGCGGTGAGCGCCCCGAGAATGGCAAAGCTCAGGCCACCGCGCAGGAACGAGTGAGACCAGGGCATCGCCAGGACAACGTCCTTTCGCTGAATTGCTTCGTGAAGCTCGCGCAACCGTGCGATGTTCTCGGCGCCGCGTACATGGATGGCAAACCCATTCCGATTCCAGGCGGTCATGAGGTCATCGCGAGCCTTGGCGCCGAGCTTCTGCGGGTGGTCGGGCCAGAATTCGGTGTGCGTCTCGCGAACGAGCTCCATTGCCTGGGTGCGGGGCCGACCCGGCGGCAGAGCGGCCAAGTCGCAGCTGTACATCAGCAGCGCGGCAGGATAGGGCTTGAACCGCTTGTCCTTGGACCGACCCTCATACTCGATGTACGCCAGTAGGTCGGGAACGACCTGGATTCGGTGGTCTTCGACTCCCTGCGGAAACTGCGGCAGGGCGATGCCCAGCGCGGCCATCAACGGCTTGACGCCACAGCCGTGCTCAGCGCAGTGGTCGAAACCGAGGCTCAAGCCCTGAAGGGTTCCGCCCTCCGAGAGCAGCCAATTCTTTGAGGTATACGCAACACGCATGATTCAATGCCTTCATTCAGGTCAGCGCGTCAATAAACTGACGCATATCCGGCTTTATCGCCAATTTATTGCCAATTCGGGCGGGGCTCGCCCAAAGAAAAGCCCCCGCCGGATAACCGATAGGGGCTTGAAATCACTTAGTACAGACGCGGGCGGACCGCCTCCGGAATCGCGTAGAGCTCGGTGCGGCCGTCCGCGTCCTCGAGGTCCACCCAGCTGACGCTGAGCTTGTGGCCAGGTTCCCAGACGGCGCCGTTGACCCAGTGGCCGGCCTCGGCATCGTACTCACAGCCGTGGGCCTGCAGCACATCCGACTCCAACAGCGCAGAGCACTGCCAGGCTGGAATCACCACCCGCAATCCGCGCCGGCTGGAGCTGACCACGTGGGCGTTGAGCAGGTCGCTCTTCGCGACGTCGCGTGCGAGCAGCCGCTTCTTGATGCGGTCCCAGACATAGCGTTCGGCCATTCGCGAACCGTGCGCGCGTCGCGAGCACTGCTCACCTAGCGAAACCACGGACTCGCCGAGGTCCTCGCCCAGCAGGAGCCGGTGCACCAGCAGGTCAACCAGCCGACGAATCGGACTCGTGAAGTGCGTGTACGCCGCATAGCCCAGGGAGAAGTGGCTGGCGGTGCCCGGTTGGTACACAGCGGACTGCATGACGCCCCGAACTGCCAACTCAGCCTTGAGGCCGCTGCCGCCTTCATGCGCGCTCTTGATGAGCTGAGCGAGAGCGGGCAGAGCGGGCGTTTCACCCTCGAGCGTCAGGCCGTGCGCGGTAGCCCAGTCCTTGAGCTCCGTCCAATCTTCCATTTCGGGGGTTGCCTGGTGCCGGAAGAGGCCGGCGGGCAGCTTGTCCTTCAGGTGTTGGCCGACGGCATTGTTTGCCAGCAGCATCAGCTCTTCGACGAGCTTGTGGGCGTCCGTGCGTTGTTCGAATTCCAGGCTGTACTCGCCATCCTCGCGGATGACCAGCTTTGCCTCCTTGTCATCAAAGGACAGCTGGCCGCGGACCTCGCGTGCTGCGAGCAATTTGCGGAAGACCGCCGTCAACGCCGTCAGCGACGTTTCGATGCTGTGCGGAAGGTGCGTCGCGTTGTCAAACCAGGCCTGAACCTGGTTGTACGTGAGGCGCGCTGCCGAGCGCATTACAGCGCGATAGAACTTCTTGCTCAGCACGCGAGCGTCGGCGTCCAGCTCCAGCTCGGCGACCACCACGAGGCGGTCTTCGCCCGGAACCAAGGAGCAGACCCCGTTGGAGAGCTTCTCGGGAAGCATCGGAACCGTCTTGCCCGGCAAGTAGACCGAGGTGCCACGCTCGCGCGCCGCACGGTCCAGAGCACTGCCCGGCTTGACGTAGTGAGAGACGTCGGCGATGGCCACGTAGACCTTCGCGCCCCCAGAAGTCAAAGGCAGGCCGTAAACGGCGTCATCGAAATCCCGGGTGGACTCACCATCGATGGTAACAAAGGGAATCTGGCGTAGGTCCGCGCGACCCTTGAGGTCGTCAGCCGACAAGCTCAGCGGGATGCGAACCGCTTCCTCGTGGGCGCGCCGGTCGAAGTGCGGGGGAAAATCGTGCAGCGCAAGTGCGTAGTCCTGGTCGAAGCCGCGGCGGTCGCGCGCCCCCAGGATGCGCTCGAGGCGAGTCCGGAGAACCGGTGCCTTCAAGTCGATGGCCTCGGTTCGAACCGAAACCACGCCAGCGGCGGCGAACGTCAGCCCTCGCACCTCGATGGGCATGAAGCACGGCGCATCGGGAACCAGCATCAGCCGGCCGTCAACGACGTTGATGGTGCCCTGCCAGGTAGAAGGCTTGCGCTCCAGAACGCGGATGTCGCCCGCCTGGAATTGGCCGGGCTTCTTGGGCGACTCGACGATGCTGCAGAGAACGGTGTCTCCGGGGACCACCTTGCGCATGAGTGGCGGCGGAACGAAGAATTCTTCGCCGGCAGCCGTGGTCAGGAAGCCGAAGCCTTTTGGATGGGCGGTGACGACACCTTCCTGGGTGTTGTGTTTGTTGTTGTTGGTCATTGGATTGGTCTTTATGTTGAGTGTCCTTGTCTGGCGTATAGCGCAGAGAGGGCCACGCCGCCCTTGCGCCGCTTGGTGCGGGTTTAGGCAGGCTGTAAGAGATAGAGGCAGTGCTTAGGCGTTGCATCTATTTTAGCAGCTTAAGGTCTGAAGCTAAACCAGTTTAGCTTCTTCGCCGGCAGTTTAGACGCATCATTTGGCGTTACTTCGGAGCTCTCGGGAGCGGCAGAGCTGTCGAACACCATTCAAGGACTGGACAGCCTGGCGGACCCCGCCTACAACAAGCAGATGGACACCGTCCGTGACCGGTTCGACCAGGAGTCTCGCGGCAAGCCCGACGTCGAGGTAGCCAAGGCCGTGGACTTCGAGCAAGCCGCCCGGGTTTCGGGGGCAGGAGACCAAGCCACACGACCTGGCGGAAACCTTCAGGAAGTTCGGCGAGGAGACTGCCACCAGTTCGCCTGATGAGCCAGACTTCAGGGAAACAGCAGGCGAACAGGAACGCGCCTCGGAAGCGCCTGAAGCAGCCGAGGCGGAAGAGATGTCCATGGCCGAGTAATCCCAGGCTCCGCAAAGCAAAGGCCCCGCATCGCGGGGCTTTTCTCGTAGCGCATCGTTTACGAGCCGCCGCCCAGCTTGAAGACCTTGACCCTCTCTAGCTCCCTCGCAGCCGGTTCCTCCCGCTTGAGCTCCTCGCGGGAAATCGCAGGCGCCTCATGATGGCTCTCGCTGACCTGCCTTGTGCGGTCACGCATCTCCTGGATGCGCCTCTTGAGGGTGTCATCGCCCAATTCAGCCGCCGCAGGCGCCGCTGCAGGCTGTGCGCTTGCGGCGGCCCGCGGTTGCGCCGCATCCCGGGGTTGCACGCTACGGTCCGCTCGCTCAAGGAAGTCCCGACCGGCGCGGTCGGCCACTTCAAGATTGGTCGTCCCCACAGGGAGGTTGGGCGCAGCGGCACGCAGGTTCCTGACCGTTTCAAGGTTCAGGCCTTTCTCTGCGATGTGCTCCAGCGTCTTTGCAAACACGACGGTGTCGCCCTGCCTCGCCACCTGGGCAGCGCTGCGCTCGGTGGTCGCCGTGGCAAGGGCCTCGCCGGACTTGTGCAGCACGACAACGCTCTGCCCTTCGGGCCGCACATTGGCATTCGCGCGCACAGCAGCCGCAATCTCTCCAACTTTGGACACCGCCTCGCGGTCGAAGCCCTGGCTGCGCATGTGCTCTGCGAGCGTTTGTTCCAGGGTCGCGCGAGGCACGGCCGCTGGCGCAGGGGAGGGCGCTGCGAGAGCCTTCTCCAGGTCCCGCGATGGCTCAAGCTTGCCAACAGCAGGACTGTTTTTGTCAGCGACGACAGTAGCCGGCAGGCCGGGTTCGCGCGCGACCACCGGCTTGGCTTCGGACATCTCCTTCGTTGGTGCACCGGACTGCGGGTGGGCGAGGCCACCTGAAGCACGAACCTCCGACGGCTGAACAACTTCGATACGCTTGGTGTCGACGGGCCTTTCGGCAGGTGCGGCCTCCCCGCGGCTTGGACCTTGGGATGAGTTTCGCAATCCAGATGGTTCGGGTTCGGCACCGGGGCGCTCACCGGCTGGATTGGACCGCAGGGGCGCCGCAGATTCCGGAGCTTCTGCGCTTCCGCGCCCACGCTCGGCAGCCACCCTGGCCTGCTCGCCCTGCCCGTCAACCTGCCTGGGCCCTGGAGCGGAGCCCTGCTGCGGTGTTGGTGCTTCAGCGGCGCGAGTCACATCCTTGGCCTGTTGCCCCGCCCCTTGGACGGTCGTGGGTCGGGCAGGATGCGAGGCGCTCTTTGCCGGCTGCGGCGGCCCTTGCTTCACTGCCGCAGGTTCTTCTCGCTGAGCCTTCGCGACGGACGCTGTGCTGGCCCCTTCTATCGTGGCAGTAGCCTGAGCTGTGACCACCTCCCGCGCCGCGGCGGCGTCAGGCTGTTCCGCGCGTTGGGACGAAGCATCAATCTGGCGGTCTGAAGCTTCGAGCACAAGCTCGCGATTTGCCTCCAAGGCCGTCAGTGGCTTGACTTGTGCGGTCGAGGTGCTGGGCGCGGCACTCGCACCTGCAGCCCCTTCGGGTGCTCGCTGCTCGGCGACCGCGGCGTCCAACGCCTTCAGCAAGCCTGGGTGCTGGGCCACCCCCTTGTTGTGCGCAAATGAAATGGCGTCGCCAGGGGCGTCGCCTCGGTCAGCGGCACGCTGCAGCGCGCCAGCGACCTTGTTGAGTGCGCCGACCTTTTCCTTGATGAGCTCCAGGGACTCCGAATCTGCAAGCAAGTCGGAGACATGAGCCAGAGGCGGCCCGGTAAGTCGGCTTTGGGCAGCGACCAGCATCTCCTCGCGAGCCTTACCTTGCTGAAGCGCCGAGTTCAGGAAGTTCGCAGCTCGGTTGAGTTCCTTCGATTCGGCCTTGAACTGGTCGCGCCAGGCAGCAGAAGCCGCGACTTTAGAATTCGCCTGCTCCACGCCTGCGAGACCCACAGCGGCGGTGACCGCCCCCTTGACCGCGCCGCCAAGGCTCAGCGGCGCCGCGTCAGGCGCGCGCTTGGCTTCTTTCCTCTCAGTTTCCCTGCTCTGCTCGCCCTGTGCACTAGCCGCTGCGCCGGTCTGAGCCGTCGACGCAGCTGTGCGTGGCTTTCCCTTCACTCCGACAGGCTGTGAAGGCGTAGCAGCTGACGGCCCCCTTGAAACGGAAGCCGCAGGGGCTTTCTGCGCGCCGGGCCCGCCGGCAGGGCGGGAACCGCCAGTTCCCAGGAAGGAGAACACGTTTTCCGCGGCGTGAGCGCCACTGCGCGGCCGCTTTCCCTTTGGACGGGGCCCTCCCCCGGAATTCGACTGCGATGGGGACGAGTGAGGTGTCGACATGGTCAGCGGCTGGAATCAGATTGCGGAGCTCGGCGCAGCAGGTCGAGGCCGGGAAGCTTGACGGCAGGGCCAGCTCGGGAAACAAGGAGCTTCGAATCCGCCGGAAGTAGTCCGACCTCGGCCTTGGCAGGCGCCGTCGCTTGTGGATGGACTGGCAGAAGTGGCGCGCCGCCTAGCGGTAGGACGGGCGCCTTCGGCTTCGCCGCGGCCCCCACCTCAGGGCGTGGGGGCGTCGAGGCGTCGGCGGCCGGGACGTCAGCCACGAGCTTCAGCATCGGGCGCTTCGTGAAGTCCCGGCCCACAAAAGCGGCGGCAGTAGTGGGGCGGCGCTTGGCAGGCAGCTCGAGCTTCACCTGGCAGATGGGGTAGTTTCCGGTCAGCTTCAGAAACCCTTGCAGGTTGGGAAGTCCCTGAATCTGCGACGGCAGCAAGGCCCGTTGGGTGGCCTGCTGCTCGTTCTGGCTCGTCGAGTCGCCGGTGTCGGATGTGCTGCTGCTGCGGTTCTTCCGCAAAAGCTCAACGTCGCCGATATAGCGCGACATGTATTCCGAGGTGTCTGCGTCAGCGCACCGCAACACCAGCCAGCTGGACAAGCACGATAGGATGGTCTGCGCCCCGAACTCGCCGTATCGGTCCCGAAGCTGCGAGACGGACTGAACGCCCAGCAGCAAGCAACCTCCCGCCTTGCGAGCCTTCGTGGCCACAGCCTCGATGGACTGCACGCGGCCGATAGAGGCGAACTCGTCCAGCACCAGCCAAATTCGACGGTTCTCGTCGGGGGGCATCGAAAGAATGGTTCGCGCGGCCACGTCCAGCACGCAGGCGATTAGCGCTCGAAGGCTGTCGAGCTGGTCGTCCCTGTAGGTGACATAGAGAAAGCCTGAGTGTTCCTGTCGAATCATCTCCGACACGGAAAACGGCTCACCGGCATTCGGCAGGTATGCGTAGGGGGTCAGGTAGTTCGCGGCGATGGTCCGGATGGAGCCGAACGTCTTCTCCGACGAGAGCTGCGCCATCGCAGCTGTGCCTTGAAGCAGCTCCTTGAGCTCAGGGACCGTGGCCGCCTGGACGTAGTAGAGGAAGTCCCGCAACGTCATCTTGTTCTTTGACCACAGCTGCCGCAGCACGCACGACACCAGTGTCTGAGCGTATCCATTCCATTCCTTACTGTCACCGACACCATCGGGAACGATGGAGCGCGCCATGGCTTCGGCATCCCATTCACCCTGCATCTCGAGAACGGGCGACCAGTTGACGCACCGGGCGTCGAATGGGTTGAAGACAAAATCGGTGTCGGCACGGTAGTGCTTCTCCATGAAGCCGCCGCCGCTGTCGACAAGAATCACCGTGTCATTGGCTGCACGGAGCTGGTCCAGGACCTGGTTGATGGCGACCGACTTGCCTGTGCCGGTTGAACCGGCGAAAAGCAGGTGGTACGGCTCGGAGTCGAAGGGAATCGGCACGCCCCCGATTTCGAGCCGGGTGGGCTTGCGATTCGCTTTGACCTGACGCTTGACGACAGCAGCGGTTGCGACGTTCGTCCCGCGTTTGACTTCATCCTTACCGCCTTGACGCGACTTCAGGAGGTTGTAGATGGCTGGAACGGCGAAGCCGGTCAAGCCTGCAACGAGCGCGAGCTTGAAGTCCGGCGCATGCCCGACGGCGTAGAGGAACCAACCCGCGGATGCTATGGCCCAGGCCCACAGCGAGAGCTCCAACGCCTTCTTGACCAACGGGAAGGCGTTGTTCCACCGGGATGCGCACTTTCGCCACATCCACAGGAGCGCAGCGCCGCTGAGTCCGGCGCAGAAGGCTGGCGCCAATTGAGAAACGAAGTCCATGACCACGGAAGTCCAAAAATGGGGTACTAGCCGTGTAGGGAGGGGACTTATCCCGCGCGCACGCGCGGCACTTCAACGGAACGACGAGGCGAGAGCCTGAACCTGTTCGCGAAACTGATTGATACCTGCCATCGCCGGGTGGCGAACGTAGGGCGCTTCGACGCCCTGGACCTGCAGTTGCCGTTGGGCCACTCGGCCGACCGCAACAACACGGGCCGTACCTAGCAAGGTCAGCATGTCACGAAGCACGTCCGCGCAGGCAGCCACCTCTTTCGGCGTTGGGGCACGGTTCGACAGCGGTTCACCGGGCTTGTGCGGGTGACACGGAAAGGCGTTCCAGAGAACGAATTCTTCCGGGGCCAGTCCGAGGGAGAGCAGCAAGCCCCATACGGTGCTGGCAGTCTGCTCGTTGGCCCCCTTTTTGTGCAGCTCCGGGAGGCTGGTCTGCTGCTTCGGTCCCTCGAAGACCGCGTGGTGTGGAATCACCGGGTGGTGCCCGAGCATGATGCGCTCCGACGTCATTGCAATGCCACTGACGCGGCAACCTCTGTGGCCGGGTGCCTCTGCTACCAACAGCAGGCGGGCCTTGCCCACCCGCGCGGCCAGGTAACGCTCCAGATTGGCTGCCCGGATGCTGGGGCCCAGTTCGTTCTGGTCGTTCACCGGGTCGTGGTCTCGCCATGGATTGAAGACATCCGGGAAGGCTGGGAGCGCCCTCAGGGATTCCACGAATTGGAGAGGGGTGGTCATATGCTGCGTCGATTTCCGGGCCTGAACGGACTGCGGTTAGCGACCGGGCGCCTGCCCGGCCGAGCCGGCGCGCGAGCCCAGCGGCAGACCTCGCAGCGGTGCGCCGGGGTCTTTGCCACCTTGCGCTGCCTGGATGAGAAGGCGCTTGGCCTTGAGCTCCTCGAAGTCCGCCTTCAGCTTCTGCTTGACGGCCGCCATCGAGTCGATGTCGCCTTGCGTTTTCGCCTTACCCAGTCGCTCGAAGGTGGCGTTGATGCGAGCTTCGATGGCGTCTGTTTCCGCATTGGCAGGAATTGCGTGAGCGCCACCGGGGACGCTGGCGGGGTCCAGCCAGATTTGGCGGGCGCCCGAGCTCGGCGCGCCGGCCAGCGACGGGGACTGCGCCAGGCACACGGATGCTGCAACGCACAGGGCGGTAGCAACAGAGATGCGGTTGAATGTCATTCGGAATCCTTCGTGTTGGGGAAGCTGACCCGTCTAGCCAATGGGTCAGACGGAGCGCTATAGCAATTGCGTGCAGCTACCTGGTTTAGCCGCGGCCCATGAAAAAGCCCCGCGCTGCACGAAGCAGGGCGGGGCTTGGGGCCTGTCGGTTCAGCGCGCAGGTTGCGGAGCTGGCCGGGCGGGCGGCGGGCCGAAGCCGTCGCGCGGGGGAGGCGGATGGCGTCCTTCGGCATCAGGGCCTGGTGGTCGGCCGCCTCGGAACTCGGAATGCCGGAATTCGGCGTCCGCGCGCTGCTTCAGCTCGGCACGTGCTGCACGCAGCGCGGCGTGGTCCCGCTTGAGCCTGTGCTTCATGGCCAGGGTAGCGGCTTGGTCGCCCGTACGCTCGGCCTCTGCCAGGTTGGCGTGGCTCTCGGCAATCGCGGCGTGGAGCCGGTGCATCTCCGGGGTCGGCTTGAACTTCGCGCGCCTGGCATGCGCGTGCTCACCGCGTTGGACCTTCTCGGCGTGTGCACGCAACTCCGGGCGGGGGCCGAGCTCCGAATGGAGCGGCGGAGGGAGAGCCTTGAAGTCGTCTCGAGCCTGCGCAGGCGTGGACACTTGTCCCGGAGCGTGGTTCGTCGGGGGCTGCACGCGATTCACAAGCGGCGCGCCTTGCGCAAAGGCGCTCGCTCCGGCGAGTGTCATCGCGCTGGCGAGCAGCAGGCGGTTAATTTTCGTTCTCATCTAAATCCTTTCACTAACAAACGGCGAGGGACGCCGCCCTTAGTAAAGGCACCTCCCCTAGCGTGGGGCACGCGGAAACCTGGCCAGGGGGCCGGGCCTCGTTCATCTGCAATGCAAAGGGAAAGGCACCTGCGGGAGGTGCCTTTTTCTTAGAGCGAGTATTCGCCGCTTGCGTCGGTTATGCCGTCACTCTGCGACCGGACAAGCTGTAGGCGGCAGGCACCACGACCAGCCTCAGAAGAGTCGAGCTGACCATGCCGCCGATAATGGCGACTGCCAGAGGCTCGTTGTTCTCAGAGCCAGCTCCGAAACCCATCGCCGCCGGCAGCATGGAGAGAATGACCGTCAGCGAGGTCATAAGGACCGGGCGCAACCGTCCGCGCACGTAGGTCCGGGTAGAACTTGAGTAAGGCCGAGGCGCGGCAAAAGAAAAGAAGCTCGCCCGATACTGGCGAGCTTCACGAAAATGAGACGGCGCTATGCCTTCGCGGGCTGCTGGAGCAGGCCTTGCGCAAACAAGGACCCGGCCTGGCGCCGAATGCCGTCGGCGGCCACTTCCCTCTTGTGCTGGGAAGCACCCGACATCAGGACCTGCACAACGACCATGCACGCGACCAACGAGCAAAGGAAAACCACCGGCAGCCACCACAGGTACTTCGTACCATCCGTCGCGGCGAACTCGAGCGCCCCTGCGACTGTCCAATTGCGCTGGCGGGCCGCATTGAATTCGGATTCAACCTCCTTCAAGCGCCTTTGCGTCGCGCGGTATGCCGAATAGACCCGCTCGGTTTCTGCGTAACGACCAGGTGTCAGACGGAGGCGGTCGGCGCGTACAGTGACTTCCCTGGCCTTGGCCATCTCCGCGTATGCCACGTTGTACGGCGGATACTCGGCGAGCCAGCGAGGCGGCCGGTCGTTGGCATAGCTCGCGAGCAGGTAGAACATGGCGAACGCGGTGACGAGAAACGTGAGCACGTAAATCGTCTTCATCCAAATCACGTCGGCCACCAAGCCGCCGCGCCGCACGAACGACCGGAACCCCTTCGGGTCTTCTCGCGACTCGCCGGTATCCAGGTTGCTCGCAAAGAGGTACGTGCCACTGCTACTTCCTTCTGGGCCACCCCACATAACCGAAACCCTGTTCCCCGGCCGTACGGGCAGGGACCAACTGTTCCAGCTGAAGGAATGCTCGACGCCGGCGTCATCTCGCACGAACAAGTCCTGATGCTCAACGGACTCCGAAGTGATGCGCGGGGGCGCCACGTAGCCCCCGGAGGGACCTACCGAGCCGCCGCCGCCACGCGACGACACGAGCGTCTCAAAGGCACGTTCGGAGTGCAATACTTCGCCGGTGACTTGGCACGTCCAGGCCGCCTTGCCGCTTGGCCCAATCAGTTTTTGGTTCACGACTGCCATTACATACTCTCCTCTGACACACGCGAGAGTCACCCTTGGGCGCCCGCGTGCTGCTAAAACTCATCTCTCGATGTCCTAATCGGTCTAGCGACCATCGCCGCTGCGCCAAAGGACACCCCGGGCCAGCAGCGCCGGAGGAAATGAGGTCAAGCAACCATCTGGAAAGTCGGCAGGTCTTCGAACTGCTCGTTCTGCGCCGTCAGGAGGCCGAACAGCGTCTTGGCGGCCCAACTCTTGGCGGTCAGGGCCTCAGCAACCTTCTTCTCGACGGAGAACATGTAGCTCATCACGAGCGAAGTGCACTGGCGATACACCGACTTGTCCATCTCCAGGTCGCCACCGTCAACGCAATCCATGTACTCGCATGCAGCGAGGGCGTCACCAGCCTGCACCGCATCCGCGGCAAGGGCGCGTTCAGCGTTGCGTTGAAGCTGGAAAAAATAGGCTTGCTCCGACTCTTCAATCTTCGTACTGGAAACAACCTTAAAATCGTAAACCATCTAAAAGCTCCGTAAACACCATTTAATCGATAGGCTGAAATGTACGCAGGTAGGACATTTCCTGCATCCGGTTTCAGAGCTCAAATGTGGGCATCCTCACATTCGCGCTCACTTAAGCATTCAGCGAATACTTTAGACCTATCGAGGTGCCGCGCGGGGCAAATCAGCTGGCAGACGGGCATTCAAGACGCCCGTTGTCCCAATAGAACGGGACTCCAGGACGGCCGTCCCAACGCTGCCGGCCTCGCGGGCGGGGCGTTTCTCGGAGGGCGTGGTGGAGGCTGTTGCAGTGCTTTTCATCTGTCGGTCGATTCCTACATGTCTGCGTTGTTGGAGCCTACATTTTAGCTTGAGACCTATACCGTTGCAAGGCTAAATCGGCTGCTATTTACGGTATAGACTAGAAAGTATCAGCTATTGCCTTGACACTATCACTTTATGCTTACAGCTAACGCAATTCCCCTATGCGTTCCACGTTGGGATGAACGCGCCGCCCTGAAGGAAGGGGCGGAATACAGCCGAGAGTTGGGCTTCCACGTGCCCGCGGAGGCCTACCTTGACAACGTCTGGAACTGGCTTCCGCTGCGGTGGAAGTACCCTGACAAGCCTGCGCTGCTCCCCGAGATGCTCCCTTCCTCCAGTTGGGAACAGAATCTGCGAACGGCCCTCACTCCAGCCAAGTGGGATGCCTTGCGTCGCCACTGCTACGCGGCGGCAGGAAACCGCTGCGAAATCTGCGGGGAAGCAGGGCGGGTCGAATGCCACGAAAAGTGGGCCTTTGACGACCTGATGTGCGTCCAGTCTCTCGGGGGGCTCATCAGCCTTTGCGGTATTTGTCACAAGGCGCACCATCTAGGGTTTGCGAGACGCCTTGGCGTCTATGGGCAGGTGCTCGAGAAGATGATGGACGTGAACAGCTGGTCCCACGCACAGCTTGGGCAGGCCATGGAGCAGGCCGAAAAGCTTGCCCAGGAGCGAGACCGCTACTACTGGCACGTGGACCTGTCCTGGCTCGAAACGGGCCGATATAACCTTATCTACCAGCTCGACGGCAAGCGCTAAGGGCGTGACGCGCGACGGCTAAACAGCGCTCGCTAAATGGGTGACATCCCCCGCGGCCGCTTCCCGGCCCTTGTCACCTATGCAACAATACGTTTTAGGGTTTGCGTTTGAGCAGGCCAGCGCCCAGGTCGCTCTCATCATCAAAGCTCGCCCCGCTTGGCAGGCGGGGCGGCTCAACGGCATTGGGGGGAAGGTAGAGCCGGGCGAGACGGCGCTCCAGGCGATGGTTCGCGAGTTCAGAGAAGAGGCCGACGTGAGCACGGAAGTGGGCGAATGGGACTTGTATGCGGTGCTCCGCGGTGACGGCTTCGAGGTTTTCACGTTCCGAGCCACTCTGGACAGCGCCCGGTTCGCACAGCTGCGTTCTTGCACGGATGAGGCCGTTGTCGCGATTCCGGTCTTCTCCGAGCAGTTGGCCAAGCATGCCCTATCGAATGTGCCCTGGCTCATCGCCGCGGCGCAGGACCCTGACTGCGGGCGCATTGTCCTGACCGTCGACTACGCCGGCGGAGCCAAGGAGCGCGCGCGGCAGGCGCTCGAGGCGACGGGGGCGCCATGAAGGAATCGTGGGAGCACACCAAGTTCGGTGGCCGGGCTCGGCCGCACCTCCCGGTGACGGTCGATTCGGTCAAGGGCCAGCCGTATACAGGGCCGCGCGAAGAGCTCCGCCCCGACGGCTTCTACATCGCCAAGCCAAAGGGCTCCTACGGACCGTTTTGGCTACGCGCGTACCACGCTTGGCTGATTCTGACCAACCGCGCGATGGCCTTCCAATTCACGGTCGACCACCTCCGGCTCGCGGGGCTGCCAACAAACCCGGCGGAATACGAACGAGTGGCCAAGACCACCCAGGGGAACTCATGAAGCTGCATGTCCTGTCGGACCTCCATTTGGAGTTCTACGCCTCCGGCCCACTGCCTGTCCTCGCGGATGCGCTCGTTCTCGCGGGCGACATCGTCCTGACGCGCGACCTAGGCCCGCTGCGCGAACTGGTGTCGAACTACGCCGCCGCCGGCCGGCCAGTTTTGTTCGTCCCTGGCAATCATGAATTTTATTCTGCGGTCATGAGCGACGCCTTGCGCCAACTGAGCCGTGAGCTGCCGAAGGCCGGCGTCACGCTGCTGCACAACCGCTTGGTGCAGTTTGGGGGTGTACGCTTCTTCGGCGCCACGTTGTGGACCAACTACCTGCTGGGCACAAACGGTGGTTCTGCCGCCTACAGCATGCACGCCGCGCGTTCGATGCTGGTGGACCACCGCGCGATTGCGCTGCGCCGCAAGGGGGAGCTCAGGCACTTCGACCCTTCCGACGCTGCAGCGGCGCACCGGAAGTCGTTGCGGCTGCTCAGAACCAAGCTGAGCACGCCGTTTGCCGGCCGTACGGTCGTCATCACGCACCATGGCGTTCACCCTGGAAGCATCGCGCCGCGCTATGCGGGGGACTCCATCACCCCTGCCTTCATCAGCGACCTGCGGCCCCTCATAGAATTGCTCCAGCCCGCCCTGTGGGTTCACGGCCACGTTCACGACTCCTTTTCCTACGAGCATGGGCAGACGCGCTTCGTCGTGAATCCACGCGGATACCCGCGCTCCAAGTACCCTCCCAAGGGCGAACCGATGCGCTTCGAAAACTCGTCCTTCAATCCAGCGCTGGTCGTCGAGGTTTGACGACACCTGACAATTTCCGAGCTAAACGATGACTTCAGATGCTGGTAAAGTGATGCGGGCCGCGCTCTTCTCGGCGGAGAAGCATCGCAGGCAGCGCCGCAAGGACGCGCAGGCGGACCCGTACATCAACCACCCGCTCGCCCTGGCCGCGGTGCTGGCGGATGAGGCGGGCATCGATGACGGGGTTATCCTGGCCGCTGCGCTTCTCCATGACACGCTGGAGGACACGGACGCCACGGAAGCTGAGCTGCTGGAGCTGTTCGGCGCTGAGGTCCTTCAGGTCGTTCTCGAGATGACCGACGACAAGAGCCTACCGAAGGCACTGCGAAAACAGTTCCAAATCGACCATGCGCCTCATGCCTCCCGAAGGGCGAAGGCCGCCAAGCTTGCTGACAAGATTTGCAACCTGAGGGACATGGCCAAAAGCCCGCCTGTGGGATGGCCGGACGAGCGGGTGGCGGCGTATTTCGCTTGGGCGAAAGCCGTGGTTGACGGCCTGCGGGGCGAGTGGCCCCTGCTCGAGCGCCTGTTCGACGAGGCCCACGCCCTCCGCAGCTGAGACCGAGCGGAGGCGCCCTGACTATGCGCCAGCCCCTTGCAGGCATGGCTGCCCTATGGCCGTGGTCAGCATCGAAAGCGTTAGCTCAGGCGCCAGCGCTTCAGTCACGACCCGCTGAGCATCCTGGACACTTTGCCACGCCAGCGTTCCTTCAAGTGCTTTAGCCTGGCGAAAAGCACTGAGCGCGGTGTAGGCAGAGCCTCCATCCAGCGGATGCGCCTCAAAATAGGCCGTCAGTGCCATCTCGTCGACCGCCACTCGAACTCGCTGTTCGTAGGATGGGAGGGCTTTGAACACCTCCGCGGCCGTCAACCAGGCGGGCTCAGGCACCTCCACGGTGAAGCTCGGCCCAGACCGGCCATCCAGGCACTCATCCCAGGCGAGCCGGCGCTTGCTCCACTGCAGCACCGACACATCGTCCGGCTTGTCCGTGTTGTTCCAATAGCCGTATGCCCGTGCGACGCCCAAGCCAAGAACCCGGTTCAGGGCCCCGGGAAGTTCCGATTGGAGCAGGCCGAGGTAGCTGTCCTGGCGACGGCAGTGCCACAACACGAACTTGGCTTCAAAGTCGACCGCAGGGTCGCGTCGATTTGTGCGGCGAATCGCTGCCTGCCGAGCCTCAAGTTCGGCCTGCGCCGCCTCCAGCGGGCTCTGCCCCGCTCCCGCCCCTGCCGAAGCCTTGCCAAGTGCTACAGCGTCGACGAATGAAGCCGCTCGCAGCGCCAGGAACTGGTTCTGCTGGCGCTCGGCCAAGTCAGCCAGCTGAGCAGAGGCCCTCCCGAGGCTCGAAAGCACCTCAGGAAAGTGCTTGGCCGTCATTCGAAAGCCGGTATAGACCTTGGTACTCATTGATGCGCCAGATGTAGAAAGGCCGCGCCGGGCGAGGGCGCGGCCTTTAGGTAACGGGGGCCCGGATGCCTCAGCGGATTGCCTTGCCGTCTTTGTCGTACTTCGGCGTGAACGTAAAACCGTACTCCTGAACGCTTGCCGGGTAGAGCGTTCCCGTCTCGCCGAAGCCGGGGAACTTCCCGATGCGCGGGAGCTTCTTCAAGCAGTCGTCGTATCCAGGGTCACCCTTGCTGCACAGGACGCCTACGACGATGTTGCCTTCACCCTTGGCCACAAAGTCCTTGTTCACGTCGTACATGCCAGTCTGCCGCACCTCCACGCGGTCGCCCGCCTTCAGGGCCCGAAGGTGGTCAGGAACCATGGCCGACGTCGGCCATACCTTCTGCCCCGTGCTCACCCACGCGCCGTACTCGGGTTGCCGGATGTTCAGTCGAACTACGCGCATGTCGTACTCCGGAGAGCCAGACTCGATTCCGAAGGTGTAGAGAATATTGCGATTGGCAAAGGGGTAGTTGCCGGGCCAAGCCTCGTCGAGCACGACTTCAGCCGCGATATTCCGATGCTGCATGTTCGCAGGAAGCCCCGTCCCAGCGTTGAGCGTCTTGTTGATTCCATGGATGATGGGAGTTTGACATGCCGACAGCATCACTGCCGTGATGGCCACGGCGAATCGGGAAACAATCTTCACTTCTTTGCCTTGATATAGGTGGAATCTTTGCGCCGACCGTTGTCGGAATTCTTTCGTACTTAGTGCGCCTATTTTAGCACACAAAGGCGGCCTATACCATATGCCATCCCTATAAGCCAACGGTCCCCGACGATTTTAGATGTCGGCGCCGTTGTGTGGCATGAGAAGGATGGGCCCCTTTACTGGCCGAACCCGCCACCCGCGTCGTTGCGAACAATCTTTCCGCCGTTATCCCGCAAGAATTGAACCTGATTTTGCTCGATATATTGGTCCGCGTGCTGGATGACGCCAGTCGCACCGGCGCAGTTGGCCAAGGCCGCTCCAGGAGGGCAGGTCCCCTGAAAGGTGGTTGCGAAGCCAGTCAGCGCGTTCCCGTACGCGTTTCCGGTGATTTCGTTGTGCGTCAGGGGGACGACCTTCATGTTCAGCAGCTGGTTGTTCTTGTCGTAGTTAGGGGGGTCGTTGTATCCCTTGACGTTCTCCACCTGGCCATAAATGGCGTTGTAGCCGAACTTCAAGGGGCCACTGAGGTCGGCCCCCCCTAGCATCATCGCGCCCCCGATAAGCGCAGCCTCCACCGCCACGGACATGGCGAGGCTACCCATGGTGACGCCAGCAGCCGCAAGGTAGCCGCCCATGACGCCTGTCGCAACGCCGGACGTCACCGCGCCGGTCGCGGCCGCGGCATTCAGACCGACGGCTGCACCAATGCCTGCAACGGTAAAGCTGAGCACCACCGCGACGACCAGCACAGCGAGCCAGCCAAGGCCGGACTTCGTCCATTGGTCGATAAGCCAGGCGTCCTCATACGCGGAGAGCGAGCCGCCTTCGTACTGCTCAAACATGACGCCGGCACTTGCCGTCTGGTACAGGGCACAGGTTGTGGCGCGAGGGTCATTGGCGCAGTATGCGGCCATGGGGATGGTGCTCGAGCGCGCTTGGAACTGGGCGGGATAGCCAATCAGCCATGCGGGTTTTGCCATCCCGTAGACCTTGGTGGTCACCTTTTTCTTAAAGGCGTTGCCACTCTTGGTCTGCGTCTGGTCGAACCGAGTTTGAGCAACCGCAAGGACGCTCAGCGGAGCTCCGACATATCGCATTGCATGTCCCACAACCACTTGCGCTCCCGACACGCTCAGGTTGCAGAACGTCGTGCTAGCCGGGCAGGTGAAGGCCTCGAAGGGGTTCAGTCCCGGAGTGTCCCCTGCGATACGGCGCTGAGGGTCGAGATAGGCGCCGGACGCCTTCCAGAAGTTGCCGTGGCTCGGCGCGAACTTCGCATGGTAGAGGCCCGATGTCACACTGTTGCCGCTACCACCCTTTTCGAGCTTGAAGATGTCGACCGACATCGTGTTGTCCAGCGGGTTGTAGCGCGCGAACACGAAAGGCACGTTGGACGGAAACATCTGGACGGCGCTCGTGACCTCGCTGGAGGGAACGCCGAGCGCGATTGCAGCACGATTGGCCATGGCCAACGATTCGGTCGAGGGCGGCAAGACGCCTCCGCCGGTTGTCACCGTGGGGGCTGGGACCTCGGCAATGCGCTCCCACTGGAGCTTGGGATAGGCGACGACCTGGCTGCCGAAGCGCTTCGCACTGCAGGCGGGGTCCATGCCCTGGTCGGCTGCGAGGACGTTGGCGCAGTTGCTGATAGGCGCGGCTTGCGCGAAGGCCTTGGGCATGGGCGCAGGCATGCCCGTGAACAGCAAGCTTGCCATCACGAGATAGGAGACGGAGCGCAGAAATGGCTTAAGCATTTTCAGCTTTCATTGAGACGTTACGCCGTCTAGCTACCGGCGGTTTAGACAGGCCGAACCGGCGTGGCTAAACCCTCGTTCCCTATACCGCGTACACCACAACCCGGCCTCACCTCAATGAAACGCCTGTTCATCATCCTTGCCGCGCTGCTTGTCGGCACAAGCAGCCTCGCGCAGACGCCGCGGGCGCGTCCTCTGACGTCCTCTCCCTTCAAGACCGTCCTGTACAGCAGCCAGGAGGTCAATATCAAGGGCGAGAGCGTGGCGCATGCTCGGGTTGCCCCGTTGGCGGTAGCGTCGGGGGGGCTCGCTGCCGACAGGCTTGTGACGGAGGTTTCAGGCTATGACGTCGGGACGCTCCCGAACATCCCGATTGGAAATCCGAGCACCCAGCAAGCAGCCCTGATGGCCGCAGAGATGTGGATGCAGATGAACCAGAACGCGTTCACAACGAAGGTGGGGCGGTACATCAAGAAGGAAGGCATCTCGAATGCTTTCTTCTCCTTTACCCAGGAATTCAACCTGGCCACGGCGACCGGTGTGCGCAAGAAGGCCATGGCCTGGAATGCAAACATCGACACCAGCGGCCGCGCTGTGTACGGCAGCCCCAAAATCATCGACAGCGACCCTGTCTTCATCCTTGCCCAATACACGCCCAAGACCATGGTGGATGGCCTCCCTCAGAGCTGGGCAAATAGCCCCCTCGCCGGGATGCTCTCATACGAAGTGCGCAACAAGAAGTGGGAGCCCATCACCAGCCGTGTCACGGTGGACACAGGCGGCGCCTATGACCAGGACCAGTCCGGCTCGGACAAGTTGGCTTGCCTGATGGACCACGGCTACTACCCGGGCATCTGCTACGGGCCGACGACTATCCGGCAGCTGCTCAACGATTATGGGGCAACGGCGGCCTTCGTCGACTACGTGCGCCAGCTCGAGCCGGTGTACGTAGAAGACGCGAACGGCGACATGGTCGCACAGGGCGCGATTTCCTATGACGCACGCATTGTCAGCTGCGGCTCGCTCAAGAACTCCGGCTTTTTCGGCTACGCGTTGAGCTTAACCGCCGAGCGGTACCTGGCTACGCCGTCCACCGGTCTGGTTCAGTACCAAGCGATTCAGCAGTTCCAAGGGAAGATGGCCTCTCCGACTGAGCCGTTCTCGAAGGAAATCCCTATCGGCGAGCTTCAAGGGCTTAGCCCCGATACGTACGTGATTTCACCGCATCCGGGCGACAACAGCCTGATGCGCCACGACAGCACGCCTAACATCCTGTACGTAGCGCCCCTGCGCTCGGACGCTGCAGGAAGCGGCAACTTCGACAACATTGCAGCCTCACCTGACATGGCGGTGAATCAAGTGTCGCAAGTCGGACCGGTGCGCGAGTTCTACATCGGCACGATTGGCGACAACTACTGGCCCTCGGGCGTCTACGACCGAGCTGTCGGGTTCACGACAGGCAACCCAAAAGCGACGGATGAATTCGCCATGATTGCCGAGGGCTTCGACGACTGGATGATGGTCAAGGTGAACGAGCACATCGTTTTCCTTGGGCCCGCCCCAGGCATGGAGACACTGGAGCTCAGCACGACGCCAGGGACCGGTCTCCCCGCTAGTGCCGGCTGCACCCTTGGTGCGACCGGGAAGTACGAGTGTGCAGGAGGGGCCATCGTCGACTCAACCCCCGCCAGCTGCTTCGGGGGCCGGTTGAATTGCCAGTGCCCCGAGGGGTACACCCTGGAAGAGCAAACCTGCGTGATTCGCGCGCCCCAGTCCTTCGACTATTGCGACGCTCAGATGTCCGGCGTAGGTGGCGATGCATCGAATCCGACCGTGGAAGGGTACACCTGTGGGCAGGGCTGCAGGCCCTTCATGGTCAAGTACCTGCACAACATCAACAACCTCAACCCCAACCCGTTAACAGGCACTGGCTGCGGGTACCCCGAACTCAACCAAAGCTGGTTCTTCAACGCTTATGTTGACCTTCGCCCCTTCCTGGTCGCGGGGTACAACACCCTCTCCTTCCGCGTCATCGTTGCCGGCAACGGGGAAGGCTGGATTCGCGTGCGTACCCAATCGTGCGCGATGGCAGACATCGCCCCGGGCGGTGAGCCTCCGCCGGTGCCGGCAAATGGGGGGAACGGCGGCGTTGGAAATACCGTAGGTGGCATCGTCAACGAGCCCGTGCTTCCAGGCCAGTGATGAGCTGCTAGCTCCTCTACATAGAGCCCGCTTCGGCGGGCTTTTTCTTTTAGCAGGGCGTGTCCCGGTTGCTAGACATGTCGTTACCCCTCCGATACGGGGCTCACCAGAAGGACAGGACACCATCACCATGACCAAGAAGACCACGGCCAAGGCCAAAAAGAGGACCGCATCCAGCAAGGCCGCTGCGGCGACTGGCACGGCAAAAAAGCCGGCCACGAAGAAGGCTCCTGCGGCCAAAAAGCCTGCTGTCAAGAAGGCTCCCGCCAAGCGGGCAACGCCGAAGAAGGCTGCTGCGAGTAAGTCTGCACCATCGGCCTCGGGGCTGTACCTTGGCAAGGAACTCTACAAGCAGACCATCGATGGCCTGCGCGCCCAAGGGCTGGACCAGCAGGACGCGGTGGACACCCTGCGCGTTGGCCTCCGCGAAGCGAATGGCCGGCCCGTCCCGGTCCAGCTGCGCGGCACCCACGCCTCGAACGAACCGAACATGCAGCTCGCTGCCTGATTCAAGAGCCTACCAACCTGGTAGGCTCTTTTTTGGGGGCTGCGGGCCGTTCGTGTCTAGACGGGCAATAGAACCCCAAGGAAATTGCATGACGATTCACTTTGACATCCCCGCCGAGCTCGCCTGGCTAACTGCCCCAGCCCCTCATGAGGAGTTGGCTCGTCTTCGCGCGAGCGGTGAGCTCAGACGATTCCTGCCAGAGGTCGACGCGCTTTACGGCATCCCGCAAAGCCCGGAGCACCACCCCGAAATCGACACAGGAAGGCACATCGAGCTGACCCTGGAGGCCGCAGCGATGCTGTCCTCAGACCCCAAGGTGCGCTACGCCGCTCTCGTCCATGACCTGGGCAAGGCGCTGACGCCACAGGGCGAGCTGCCCCAGCACATCAACCACGAGCACGCCGGCCTCGCTCCGGTCGCTGAGGTGAGCGACAGGCTCGGCGTCCCGAACGACTGGAAGACCCTGGCGTTGCTCGTCTGCGAGCATCATCTCAACGTGCACCGCGCGTTTGAGATGAACCCACGGGGCGTGATTCGGCTGTTCGAGCGGCTTCCGCTCGTTGCCCAGCCCGAGTTGCTCGAGCCTTTCCTGATAGCCGTCGAGGCTGACAAGCGAGGCCGGGCCGGGCAGCTGCATCGCGACTATCGGCAGGGAATCTTCCTGCGCGAGGCGTTCCGCTTCCTGCTTGAGAACCCCATCCCTCCCTACGAGACCATTGACACGCCCGCCGGCGTCGCCGTTCACAGAACGCGCCTCACTGCCCTGGCGGAAGCCCGTAGGGCTGTCCTGGCCGCATAGCCTGCGGTAATTCTCCCAAGCGCCCCTCACATCCAGGGGCGTTTTTTTTTATGCTCGATACCTAGACGCGAGAACTACTTCTGCGCTGCATGTCCGACATCGAGCTTGTCATCACCTGGTCCCGCCGGCTGGAAAAACTGCTGGCCACACGCTATGGTGCCCGAGGAAAGGGGCTTCACGCGCTCACGACTGCCGCGCGCCACCGATTGCCTCCAAACACCGAACCGGGCCTGCGCTGGATTGCCACCATGAGGAACAAGGTCCTGCACGACGACGGTTTTCGGCTCGGAAGCCGCCGCGATTTCGCCAAGGAGTCGCGGCGACTGCAGCGCGCGTTGGGCTCGGCGGGCACCGGCCTCCTGGCGAAGGCTCGTGCAGTTGTGGTGCTTGGGCTGTTTTTGGCCGGAATCTGGGGATTTTCCCGCGGTTTTTATTAAGCGCGAGCCAATTTTATGCACGAGGTTGCTAGACGTTTTATATACCAATCATTAGCACCCCATGCAAACACAACGAAAGGCGCTCCTTGCTGCCATCGCGCTCACCGCGATGCAGCTATCCACAAGTGCCCTAGCTGCCAAAGAGCAGTGCCTGGTCTTCAACCGGGAACTTCAGAAAATTGAGCACAAGCTCTGTGACGTCCCGGACAAGCTGGTCGACGCCGCCGTTCAGGAAGCCAGCCAAAGCGGGCAGGCATGCGCTTTACCGGACCCCGCGCTAGCCAGTTCACCTGAGCCGGGCGCGCCGCTTCCAGCCGCCGCTTCCCCAGCGCCGCCCGACGTGCTCTCGACGGTTGAATGGCGGCAAGCGCAGCCCGAAGGTGGAAGCCCGCCGACATACCAAGGCTTCAGCGCGGGGGTTTCCGCTTCAGGCATGGGCAGCCCCGCGACGCCTACCACGAGCGCGGTAAAGGCAACGCGCGAATCGTATGCCGCTAGCCGCCCTGGCGAGTGGAGTCCGAGCGTGAAACGCGAGACTTCGAGCAGTTGGACGCCACCGGACGTGCTCAAGCCGAACCCGAGAGGCAAAGCAGCGTGGAACGCCTTCGAGTGCCTGCTCGTGCTCGCGGTCATCGCGACCTTGATGGCCTTCGCGGTCAACTGGAGCGATGCGGACGACCGGCGTCGCGCAGAGGCCCGGCCCCGGACATCGCCGCCGGGACCGCCGGCGGGCGGCCCAAAGGCCTCACGCAACACAGCCTTCCAACAGCCTGTCCGTACGCTCTCCATCCCGGACCGCAAGAAGTATGGTCTGAGTTGGCTCCCGGCTCCAGGCTCGCCGGGAGGTCCCTTGGCACGGTTGGTCAGCGGTTCCTCTGTGACACCAAGGGCCTGAACACCGTCGCCTTCACAAATACCGAAAGCGGAGCACATGCTCCGCTTTTCCATGCGCTGCCAACCCTCCCGGCCGGGGAGGGCGTTAGGCAATCGACAGTTTCTGTCGGGATGCACTCTTTTGACCAACGCCGAGCGGTCGCGACGTAATGCGCAGGAAGTGGTCAAGGATGTGAAAGTGGTCTTCGAAGAACTGGTCTTCCATGCGTGCCAGGTCAGAGATTCGCACCCATCGCGCCTTCTTGGCACCTCCATCAGGGTCGAACTGCGCGTTGACCTCCGGGAGTCGCAGGTTTCCGAGATTGAACTTGAAGGCCTGAGAAATGATGCGGCCGCGCGGGCTGCGACCTGGGTGGTCGAAGACGGCCGAGTCCTCGAGCGCGTCCAGCAGCGTGGTATCCAGGAAGGCGAGCCCGGTCTCCTCCGCAAGCTCCCGCACCGCTGTCTCATAGAAGCGGTCGCCATCCTCCATGAAGCCACCGGGCACGGCGTAGAGCCCCTTGCCCGCGCCTTCACCTCGCTGGATGAGCAGGACATGCCCACCGCAGATGACCACCGCGTCGCCGGCGTTGGAAGACTTGATATGCCCCCACTTTGCCTTGTAACCACGCAGCCACTCAGCCTCCCATGCGAGGGTCGACCGACAGGGCAGCGACCACCAGGCCGTCAGGTAGTCGTAGACGCCCGCGGGGACCATTGGCTTGAGCAACATGAAAATTGCTTCGCGCGGCTGGCCAGGGGTGTCGAACAGGACACTGCGAATCGCTGTTGCGTCCAGGTCCGAGAATCGGGGACGCTCTTGAAGCGCCCACCCAGGGAATCGGTTCAGGTAATAGCTCGTGTGGTCTTTGAAGTGTCCGACCAGCGCGACCTTGCGGGCAGCGGGCACCACCTCGGCGACACCGGCACGCACTGCAGCAACCCAGTCAGCGTCCTCGTAGTAGTCCCGGACCGGCACGAAGAACACGCGCTCGCGGTCCGATTCGGGCAGCGCCAGCCGAATCATGTCGGCGCGCTCCTGCCAGGTGAAGGGATTCTTGGGGCTGCGCGCCTGGAAGGCGGAGCCCAGGACGATGGCAACCTGCGGTGCGAGCGCCAGTGCGTCGAGGATGAGGGCCTGGTGGCCGAGGTGCATGCCCTGGAAGCGGCCGATATAGACAGCGAGGTCGAAGGAAGACGGTGGGAGCGGGGAAGTCATGCTTTATGGTGTGAAAAAGCGCAAGGCCTGCGCAGGCCTTTAGTATAGCATCGTTCGTTGCACTGCGCAACTAACGAAAGCAATGTCGTTTGAGAGCCGTTTCCTCTTTTCTTCTTCACCAAACGGCGCCCAGTTGCTGCAACCAAGCGCCATAAAAAAACGCCCCGTGATTGGGGCGTCCTAAAATGAAAGTGGAGGTCAGATGCCGTCGGTCAGCCCAAGCTTTATCCGCGCATTGGCCACCGCGGTTGCGGCATCTCGTGCCTCGGCAATGACGGCCCACGTCGAGTCGGTTGGCTGCACCACTGTCCAGCGACCGTCGCGTTCGCCAACAAAACAACCTGGGGGCAGTTGGTCAAGCGACGACGCCGCGGGGCCTTCGGGAACAAGGGCCACCTTAGGCTCCGCCGTGTGCTTCAGCAGATAGGGGTCCGTGAAATGCACGCCGTGTCCGCCCTCGGGTGTGTGCACCCAGGAAAGGCGATGGCGAATGGCCTTGTAAAGCTCGAACGCAATCTTCGCATCCGTAGGGGTGGATTCGCTGCCGATGGACTTGGAGCCTCCGAGGGTGTAGCCCGTCAGTACGGCCTTAAGCTGTTCGACCAGCTTGTCGCCCTCGAGCAGCGCGCCGTTGGCCAAGGGCTCGCCCTTCTGGCTCGTTATGCCGCCGTAGCGGACGAACTCCATCAGGTATTCGAGCTGGCCCATGCCCAGTCGCCCCACGAGCTCGAGTGCATCAGCCAGTACGTGGCTTTGCTTCTGGCTCAACCCGATGAGGCTGTATCGGAGGTTGGCGTCAAGCTGTGTCATGAATGTCCTTTTGTTTGGTGGAGCGCGCGAAACGGCGGGCCCGGATTTGAGGTCTGTGCGGCGTGTAGCAATTTTGGCGCAACTACCGGCCCCGGCCGTTACAGCACCGTTGCGCCAACGGCGGTCAACGGGGAAGGGTCTCAAGCACCGTTTGAGGCAGCTCGCCGGCGTCAATCAGCTTCTGAAGTCTGCGCATCCGGTACTCGGCGCCGCCTTCCGTCACGATGAGCTCGTGCTCGAACCAGGGCCACGCCGTCTTGCTCATGTCGACGCCTCTGGCCACCTCCTGACCGTAGACAGCCCGAAACTTCTTGAGCAATTCCGTTAGGCTGTAGCGGATGCCGGCAGCCACCTGGTTGAACTCCGAAAGAGCGGGCTGCTCCGTGGCAAGTTGAACCTTCAAGTCACGGTTCTGATTCCAAGCCGTATTGCTTCTCGCGGCGGCCGCCAGCCCCGCGTTCAAGGCGCGCAGTCCATTTTCCCGGTGCTCTCCCTCCGGAAGCTGCAGGACGGCGTCAAGGCCTTTCCTGTAGATGTCCAGGGCGGAGCCTGCCAAGCCGTCTGCGCTGTTCGACTCGAGCAGGCCCCTGAGGTAGTGGTGGCTGAGGGGGTCGTTGTAGTTCTTCTGTGAAGTCATCGTGGTCCTTAAGGCAGCGGAGCAGGGCAGGCAAAACCGCGGGGTCAGGACGCGGGCGCGTCAGAAGGCGAGTCAGGAGCGGCGGGGCTGGCCAAGCTCGACTCGAACCGCCCAAAGATGTGGTTCACGTAATTCGCGGATACGGCCAACTCGTGCTCGAACCAGCACCAGCTTGTCTTCCAGATATCCACGCCTTTCGCCTCCTCCAGCTTCGCGGCCTCCCTGAACTTGCGCTCCACAGTCGCCATCTGGCCCCGGGCTTGCCTGGCGAGTTCATTGAGCTCGCTGAGCTCCGGACGCTCGAGCTTAAGCTGCTCCTTCAGGCGCACGTTCTCGCCGTAGAGCTCAGCTCGGCGTATGGCGGCGCTCACGCCGCTGTTGAAGGCAAACAGAGCCGCCTTGCGGCCCTCGCCGACCGGCAGCTCGAGCAGCCCGTCAAGGCCGGCGCTGAATGACTTCACCACATGGTCCGCCAGGCCCAGCTTCCCCGGGCTTTCGAGCAGGTCGGCCAAGTAGCCGTGGCTTTGAGGGTCGTTGTAGTCTTTTTTGGGTGCGTCGGGCATCAGACCACCTTGGCGGCAATGGGCATCTGACGGCCGCTACCGAACGCGCGCGCCCGGACACGGATGATGGGAGGTGCCTGACGACGCTTGTATTCGTTCCGTGCAATCATCGTTCGCACCCGCAGAACCAGCGCGCGGCCTTCCTCGGTTTCCATCAAATCGCTGACGCGGCGGATTGCGTTGGCCTTTTCGTCAGAAGCCAGGCGGCCGCCCTCGATGAGCATGCGAAGCACGTCGTCCAGCACTTCGTAGGGGGGCAGGCTGTCGGTGTCCTTCTGGTCGGGCGCCAGTTCCGCCGACGGGGGCTTTTCGATGATGGCCACAGGGATGATTTCGCGCTCGGCCGTCGCGTTGATGTGGCGGCACAGCTCGAACACCTCGGTCTTGTAGAGGTCCCCGATGAGGCCGAGGCCGCCATTCGTGTCGCCATAAAGCGTGCAGTAGCCGACCGAGATTTCGCTCTTGTTGCCGGTGGTCAGCAGCAAGTGACCGAACGCGTTCGAGTACTCCATCAGGATGGTCCCGCGGGCGCGGGCCTGGAGGTTCTCCAGGGGAAGCCCCTTCAGCGGCTGCCCGAAGGCTGCCTCGAAGCCCGCGCCGAAGGCGCTGACGACGTCCTTGATAGCGTGTGTGAGCAGTGGGATTCCCAAGTTTCGGCAAAGCGTCTCAGAGTCGCTGACAGAGCCCGTACTGGAGAACTTTGACGGCATCGTGATGGCCGACACGTTCTCTGGCCCGAGTGCTTCAACGGCCAGGGCGAGCGTTAGCGCGCTGTCAATGCCGCCCGACGAGCCGACCACGACTTGTTTGAACCCGCAACGGCGAGCGTAGTCACGCAAGCCCAGGACGATTTGCTGGCGGTAAAACTCCATCGTGGGCAGGCCTTCGACGGACACGACCGGTAGTTCCTTGTCATCGGTTGCGAAGAAGCGCCCGTTGTCGAACCCCAGCGTGCGCACCTCTTCCATGAAACGCGCCGCCTCGTATTGCACTGTGTATCCCTCGCGGGTCGGGACGACAGCAAACGAGCCGCCGTCGTAGACCAGTTGGTCGTGCCCGCCGATGTGATTGACGTAGAAGATTGGGAGCTGGTTCACCGCGCTCGCCTGGCCGAACACGCGGTGGCGCACCTCACGTTTCCCGATGTCGCAGGGGCTCGCGTTCAGCGAAACAATAAGGTTCGGTGCTGCATCACGGAGGCGGTTGAAAGGGTTGACGATGTAGTCGGAGCCATCGTTGTTCCAGCCGTCCTCGCAGATGAGCAGGCCAACTCTCGTGCCTTGCACGTTGACCACGCAGGAACGGTCCGGGCCCGGCTCAAAATGGCGACGTTCGTCGAAGACACCGTAAGTCGGCAAGAGTTGTTTAGCGTACATCCCGCATTCCTTGCCGTCACGGATGACAGAAAGCGCGTTGTGCAGCTGTTTCCCCGGGCCGCTGCGCCGGCGCGGAAGGCCGAATACCCAGGTGAGCTCCGGATGCGCCTTCGACGCGGTCAACAACTGGGCGAAGCCGAGTTCGACCCGGTCCAGGAACTCGGGCTCGTCCAGCAGGTCTCCGGGGTAGTAGCCGGTAAGCGCGAGCTCCGGAAAGACGACCAGGTCGGAACTGGCGGCCGCGGCCTGAGCCGCCGCCTCGGCCATCTTGGCAACGTTGCCGAAGATGTCGCCGACGGTGAGGTTGAGCTGAGCGGAGGTGATGCGAATCATTGTGGTTTTATGCAGCTGTGTTGTCTGGGAAACATGCACAGTATAGCATCGTTCGTTGCACGGTGCAACTAACGGCGGCTATAGAAAACCCACCGCAAATGCGGTGGGTGATTCGAAGTTTCGGACGGGTGGTGCCTAGAAGAGCGTCGGTGCCGGCGCTGCGCGCTGAGCCGAACGGATGGCGGAGCGAACACGCATCAGGAGGTATCCCAGGCGATTCGCGCCGCGCCAGGTCTCGGTGTCAAGAATGCGGGGGTCATAGGCCGCAAGACCCACGCCGTACAGCCGGTCGGTCGGGCTCGCTTCGATGATGAGCTTCTCCTCGCTCGCCATGAGCACGCCATGCGCAGACGCGACCTGCGTGAACTTGTCGAAGAGCCCCTCGAAAAGCACCGCTTCGCTTGCGGCGTCCCAAATCGGCTTGACAAAGCCTGACACGGCCCGGCCCAAGGCCTTTTGTTCGCGCGGGTCCGGCTCTACCAGGATGGCTGCCATGCTGGTGGCATCCCCGAACAGTTCGGCCTTCCGGTACATCATCAGCTGCTCGGAGCAGTTGAAGTCGATGCCGCGGCTGGTGAACTTTCCTATGTTCCAGTTCGAAAGGGGGCTTTGCGCGCCCCAAAAGGTGACGATTTCGGTGCGAAGAAGCTTCATTGTGATGTCCTGTTGGTTTCCTATCCGGTCTAGCGACAGGACAGCGACCTATAGGACCTCAGCGGTCTTCGCCACTACCGTGCATCGTTCCGCGCGCCTTGCGGCCGAGAATCTTGTGCTGGTTCTCTCCCAGCACTTCGGACGGCGTGAAGCCATGCGCCCGGCAGAGCCGCGCCCAGTAATAGGCCACGTCACCCAGCTCCTTGCGCAAGTGAGCGCGGTCGAGCTTGCCGTCGCGAAGCCACTTTTTAAGCAGCTCCATGACCTCACCGGTCTCACCCGACAGGCCGAGCGACATGACGGTGTGCTGGCGCAGGTCCAGCTTGTCGCCATCACCGCTCATCCAGAGGTCGACGGTGAACTGTGCGTACTCGTCGATGTCGGTGCACGGCTTCGCTTCAGCAGGCAGGGGCGGCGCCGGGGCCGGTTCTGCAGCGCGCGAGCTTTTGACCACCCAAAGGCCGAAGAGCAAGCCCACGATGACTGCAAGATGCTCCATCCACAGCTCGAGCTCAGCGCCCAGATAGGCCGCGCTACGCACCAGGAGCACGCAGATGGCGATGGAGCCCAGTACCGTACGAGCAGCGGCGAACTGCCGGGCCGCGCTCATGCGTCGACTGCCTCGATGCCGAGGTTGCTGAAGATTAGGTCCAGCTGCGTCTTGAGCTTCTTGGCGCTCGCGGCCGCCAGCACGTTGCGCACGCCGGCCTTCGGGTCGCCGCCGTCTGCCGCCAGCGCCTTCGAGTCGGCCAGGAGCTGCTTCGGGTCCATTGCGGCCAGTTCCTCGATGGTCTTGCCCAGCGACGCGGCCAGCTGAAACGTGTCGCTCTCCGGAATTTCGCCGTATGCCATCACGCCGAGGTTGGCTGCCTCCTCGACCAGCTTGCCGAACACCACTTCTGAGCCGCGACGCGGCGGCACCTTGTTCAGCACCAGCATGATTTTCCCCTCGTCGAAGCCAAGTTTCTCGATAAGGAAGTGCAGGGTGCTGATGGTGTCCGTCTGGACCTTCTCCGAAGGCTCGGTGGGCACCAGCACCTTGCCGATGAACTCGTGCATGCCGTCGTAGCTCGACAGAGCAGCAAAGAAGTTCGACACGTTCGAAGCGCCCACGTCGACGATGACGGGTGCGGACATGGCCGCTTCGATGGCTTGCTCGAGGATTGCGCTCGTCTGCTCGGCGGAGAGCTGCACGGCCTCCCCCTGGTTGTATCCAGCGTTGACGTCTTCCACAGCAAAGACCCGCACGTCCTTGAGCCGTGGCACAAGCAAGTTGCGCGTCAAAGTTGTTTTTCCGACGTTGCCGCTGAAATTTGCGACCATCACGATTGGGTACATGCGCTCTCCGGAGGAAGTTGACGCCACGGCCTCTGATGGGCCACAGCACTTCCTCGTTTAGGGGAACGTTTTAGCCGGGGGGTGGGGCCTAAGCCGAGACGCTACTACCCGTTACCCCTTCGTTACGCTCGTCGACTGGGCCTCGGTTAAAATCCGCACTTCTCGAAACCGTCACTCCCCTGCGCTGGGACATCGACGGAACCTACAGAGCTCCATGTCCAAAGCAGCACCCCAGACCTCCATCGACTCCGGCGGGCTTCGCTACCGCAACAAAACCCCCGGCTCGCCCTTTGCAGTGGGCGGCAACTTCGGAAGTTCGACCATGTCGTGCTTCAAGTGCGGCACTCACCGCAACCGCTCACTGCTGCAATCCAAGCAGCTGCTGGGCCGGACACACTTCGTCTGCGCCCCGTCTTGCAAGGCGCTGGCAGAAGCCGCGAACTGACGCCAGCCCCGAGCGCGCGCTCGGGAGGCCCCGCTGCTAGCGGTTTCGAATCCGCAATTTCCAGCGAAATTCGGTCGAGCAGGGCTGCGCTCGGCGCCTCTGCGGGGTGAGCCTCGTTAGGGTGACGCCGTAGCCGTCGAATCCGAGGTCATACCGGATGTGCCGCTCAATCTCCCGCAGTGCTTCCTCTGTCCAAGTCACCCAAGACGGTGACTTCGTCGACACGCCCAGATAAACGATGCGGCTGGCACGCGGCCAATGTGCCATTAACCCGTCAGAGAGGTCGAAGCGGCGGTTTGTGCTCGTATGCAGCGGTCTGCCACGGCCATCTGTGAAGTTCAGCGTTGACCGGGATGGCCATAGGTTGGGCGCGCTCGGCCGCTGGTCGCGGGTCAGCAAATTGAGGTTCCGTGCTGTAGTCATTTGTTCTCCAGAAACCCGTCCGTGTCCTGATGGACGGCGGCAGCATCAACCGGACGGCAGACGGCGACAGCCTCCCGGGGCTCACGAGCTGTGAAGTGCCCAGCAGTCAGGCTTGTCACCGTGTCCCGTGGCCACGCCGCGGAGTGAACAGCCTGTCGAGGGTCGCACCAGCAGGGGACGATGAGCGTGGCCGAACTCTGCAGGCAAGGCGTCGCCCCTCCTGGCCAAACCAAGCCGACGTCTGCATTCCATGCACCCGAAACAACGCTGCTGGGCGCGTTCGCGGGCCCAAAGAACTCACCCATTGCCGCCCCATCGAGCTCCTGCAGCGCCGACGCGGCCATCGTTGTCGAGGCTACCTTAAAGACGGCGCTAGCGGCATCAGCGACCTTGCCTGCCGGCCCGCACGCGAACGCCTTCACCGTCTTCAGGCTTGCCCATTCCCACGGCACACTCGCAACGCCTAGCACCAGCTCGAGTTGATGACGGCCGCTGGCACGAATTGCCATCACTGCGGCGTCAACCGCTTCGGCCTCCTTTATCCTCCGCGCCGGAAGCTGCGCTACCACAATCAGGCCTGATGGCCGGAACTGGGACAGCAGCTCGCTTAAGGTTCGCAACAGGTCCTTGGCAGACGCTCGCACCCAGTGCTCGGTCACACCCTGCAATTGCCCAGCCAACGCAGCGGCACTTGGCTGCATTCCGGCATCGAGGTTGAGCAGCACAACAAGCCGCGGGACTTCGGTGCGCTCGCCGTCAGGGAGGTCGAACGCATAGCCTCCGCTCGCAACGAAGATTTCGGCCCCGTCCTGCAAACAGGCCAAGGGTACCAAGGGGGCGGCGGCGCGCGACACCGGCGTCAGGCCGGCAGCTGGGCGCTGTACTTCTCGCAGAACGACTGAATCTTGACCAGGTCTGCCCGGGTGACCGTCTCCGGGAACTGAATCCTCGCCTTACGGCGCGTGTCCAGCTGGATGGCCCATTCATGTACCACGGTCGACGTGGCATTGCCCACGGACTTCATGATGAGGGCGGCCACCGGGTCGACATCCTTCGGCTCGTTCGGCTGAGCTGCCGGGAGGATGGTCGCGAACTTGCGGAATCCCTCGTCCCAGACGAAGCGCGTGCTCATCCCGCGACGGCCAAGAACGAGTTTGCCCATCTGCAGGCCTTCCAGAGCGTTGAGTACCGTTCGGATTCGTCGGGGTCCAAGTTTAGTCAGCTTGACGAGCCGCTCAACCGTGACCGTTTCCATCTTGTTTTCATAGGACCGTAGGGCGTCGAATACGCGGCGGGCATCGCCGCTTTGGATGCGCATGGACTTCAGCTTCTTCTGCAGGTGCATCGTCACGGTGGTCATTCTGGAAGCTCCTTCTATTGCAACCGAATGTACCAGGTAAACAGCGTAAGCGTGCAGTCGCTTAGCCTTTTTAGGCTCTTAGCGTGAGACCGGTGAGCAGCCGAGCGACCGGAGCAGGGCGGCTGCCTGCTGGCAAAGCCCTTTCCGGCTATCGAAAGGTTCTGCGAAACGTAAGGTTCACCCGACTCGAATCGCCAGGCTCCTTGAAGATGCCGTGGCGCCATTCGTTCTGACAATCGCCCTTCATCACCAAGAGCGAGCCCCCTGGGAGCGAGTTCTTGTGCCGCATGCCGGTCTTCTGTGCTCGAAGACGAAGGTTCGCGAATCCCCGAGAGAGATTGAGGCGATGACGGGCTGCGGGCCCAACTGGGTCTCGTCGTCCGAGTGCATGCCGATGGAGTCATTCCCGCTTCGATAGCGGTTCAGCAGGACGCTATTCAGGTCCGTCGGCACCCCATGGTCGCAAAGGTAGGCCTCTATGCGCTGACGGACGGCTTTCAAGGGGGCGGGCATCGCCACCGGTTGGTGAAGGATGCCGGAGTAAGCGTAGGGCACGTCCCCGAACCAAGCCAGTTGGCGGGGGAACTCCACCAGGCGACCGCCCCAGCTGGCCATCTTGGTCTGCCACTGAATCCCGTCCAGGCAGAACTCAAGCAGCTCCGCATGGTGTGCGGGAGTGAGGAAGGCGGGTTCCCACAGCACGTCAGGGAACGGGCCGATGAAATCTGAGAAGAACGAGTTGTCCATAGGTCCTTGCAGCGGTCTCTTTCCCCAGGAGGCGGGCTTCGGTCCGATTACGCGACGGCGGTGGCAGCGAAGCCGATGACCGTCATGCCCGCGCCGAACGCAAGCAGAACGGCCAGCTCGAAGTTGTCGAGGAATCGCGATTTGAGAGAGTAGGTTGCAGGCCTGTTCCTGGGCCTTTGAGGGTTGAACCTCGTGTAGGCAGGTGGTTTACTCGAGGCCGTCTCCGCGCCTGCTACGCATCCGCTGTGGCCAGGTCCAGCTCCGCGAGCTTCCATGCCTCTGTACCGGAACAGAACACGTCCTGAGGCCGGTTCGCGCGGTCCAGGCCAAAGTAGAGGCCAAGGTCCTCGCCATCGACGGACATCACCATTGCGTCCTTGCCCGCCCGACGACCGTCGGGGTGGTCCGCTCGAACCCGGACGAAACCGCCCCTGTTGAGAATGTGCGCCATGCAGTGCCCCTTCAGACGGCGGGCGCCGTGTGGTTGAAAACCTGCCGGAGGTACGCCAGGAAGGTCTCGTCCTTGCACAGCGTCTTCCCCGCGGAATCGGACAGCTTGGCAGTAGGCTGACCATTGCAGCTCATGAGCTTCATGACGATGTTCAGCGCAGGGACGCCCATGTCGTTGGTCAAGTTCGTACCGACACCGAAGCCCACCTGCACGCGGTCGGCAAAGTGGCGATAGAGGTCGAGCGAACGCGGGATGTCGAGGCCATCCGAGAACACCAGACGCTTGGTCCCTGCGTCAACGCGCAGCTTGGCGTAGTGGGCCAGGGCCTTTTCGCCCCACACCTTCGGGTCACCTGAGTCGTGGCGCAGACCGTCGAACAGTTTTGCGAAGTACAGGTCGAAGTCCGCCAGGAACGCGTCCATGCCAACAACGTCCGTGAGCGCAATCCCGAGGTCACCGCGGTACTCCTGCACCCAATCCTCCAGGGCGGCCTTCTGGAAGTCGCGCAGGCGCACGCCAAACGATTGGTAGGACTGAAGGTATTCGTGCGCCATCGTGCCGATTGGCACCAGGCCGTGCTTGCGCGCCAGGTAGACGTTGGACGTGCCCTTGAAGTATTCCGGGACCTCCCGCGCGAGGGTGGCGACCACCTCGTCCTGCCATGCACCAGAGAAGCGTCGGCGCACGCCGAAATCGGAAAGGTCGAACGGAAAGCGCCGTGGCGCCTCCTTGCCGAAGGCCTTGAGCATTGCAATCTTCTCGGCGAGGCGCGCGCGGCCTTCTTCTAGCGCGAGAGCTTGGTCGACATTGCGGAAGTAAAGCTCGTTGACGATGGCGAGCACGAAAATCTCAAACATCATGACGTGAACCTGAGGTCCCGTCGCGACAATGTTCAGGGCATCCCCGCTCACGGAAACCTTGATGAACTTGCGCTGAAAGTGGAACAGCGCAAGGAAGTCGACAAAGTCCGATTTGATGTACCGCAGGCCGCGCAGATAGGTCAGTTCGTCTTCACTGAAGCGCAGGGTGCACAGGTCGTCCAACTGCTCGTTCACCTCCGCCTCGAGCTCTGCCAGCGGAAACTGCGGTTTGTTTCGACAGACAAACGCATACTCCGCGTGTGCACCAGGGTGCCGATGGAGCATCGCCTGCAACATCGAGAACTTGTAGAGGTCGGTTTCCAGCAGGGAGCGGATGACAGGAACGAAGGGCTCTCTTGCGGAGGCCTGGGTTGCGGTGAAAGCGGTCATTTTTTGAGGTGGCGGCATTGCCGCGCGGGAAGGTGTACGTGCAGTATAGCACCGTTCGTTGCGCCGCGCAACTAACGAAAGAGGCGAGGCCGCGCCTGTCGTTCTCTTCCTCACCATGCTGTGCGTGCATCGAGGTGACGCCTACATGCATCCTGCCGAACTAGCTCAAGCTGAGCTTCATCACCTCGCCGTCCTCGAAAGCTCCTATACCGGCGCCGAGCGAGAAGAGCCGCAGCTCGCCGGCCAACCCACTCCTGTCAATCTGCTTGCGGGCCGCCCCTTTGGCAACAACGAGAGCGTCCTCCTCGCGCAGCACCCCGACACCCGAGGAGCTGGCCGCCGCGTCAACCCCCAGCGTCGCAACAACCACCACCTCTTCAACCGCCCACCGCCCGGCCTTGAACGCAAGGGACAGTCGGACGGTCTCACCGTCGACGCGGCGGACAGCCGTAAGCCAGACATTCGACCGGTCAAGGCCAAACCCTTCGGCGACCTTGTAGCCCTTCAGGCCCTCGGCCGGCCCCTGCAGCACGCCGTCCCCTTCAAGCACCCCCACGAAAGGCATGCCCAGGCAGTCTTGCACGAAGCCTCCTCGGAAAAACGATGTCGAGAGGATGGCTGCCGGCCATTGCTGGCGCACAGCCAGCACCAGGCGCCCGCCCAGCTCAGCGGCGTCAACCTCGACCAGACCGTTCGACACGCCAGGCGCAAGCGCGAACACGCGATTCCCGGACTGCCAGACTCGTAGAGCGGTCGAGGGGAGGTTGCTGCCCGACGGCCCGCCGAGCGCGCGACAGGAAAGCGACACCCCTGGCCGGAGCCGTAACACGACCCGGTAACCAGCCGTCCTGACGATGGCGGCCTCGTGCCGAAGGACTTCTTGCAGCTCGCCTTCAGTGACATCAGCTACGGGCGACTTGGCGAGCGCATCCCAAAGCACCAGGCCCGAGGGGCCACGCGCGACGACAAAGCCGTTGAAGGCGGCCAGAATCTTGTCGCCAGCGTGGCCAAGGCGCTCCAGCTTCAAGGAGCCTGCGAGCGTCTGCCGGACGCGCAGCCGCGGCGCGGTCTGTGTCGCAAGCGTGCTCGCAAAGGTTGACGGCGGTTCCGAGCGCTCTCCGGTAGCGAAGGTGAGTTCGTACCAAGCGCGCAAGGCGGGCGGGATGCCCGCCACGAGCCTCGCTGCGGGCGGTAGGCGAACCTTGCTGTCAAAGAGGGACGCGCGCGACCGCATACGCTCCTCGAGCGCCCCGCGACTGAAGTCCGGGTGGGTACCCTTGTAGGGATGAATGCCGGTCCACAGCTGAAACGTGACCACGGCCCAGGCAAACCAGTCACTGCCTTCGGAAAACTCGTTCTGGGAATAGTCGCGGATGGAGGGCATGATTGCCGTGGCAGGGAAGCCAGGCAGCTGCCAGGAGTCCACATCGATTGCCGTTGGCAGCAACCCGTGGACGAGCCAGTTCATCTCGTTGGCGTCGACCATCAAGGCCTGGTGGTCATGAGCGGCGATGGTGATGCCTCGCATGGCCTCTACAACCTTCGCCGTCTCGGTAAGGCCAAACTGATGGGTGTCCCTCCAGCTGTTCGTGAATGCCTTGTAAAGGGCTTCTCCGGGCGCCTTCGGCAGCGACAGCCCAATGAAAAGTCCATTCTTGTCTCGAAGGATGGCTTGCGGAGCGGCGATGCCGGGGTGCTTGATGGCCGCCAGGGCGGCGACCTTGCGCTCCATGCCCGCCCGGATTGCTTTGGCCGGCTCCAGGTAGACCTTGTACGCCGTGTCCCCCTTGACGTAGACCGAACCTTCGCCACCGGTGGCAAGGTGGTCGTTTCCCGTCAACACAAGGCTTCGGCCTCCTTCCGGGTAGACGGTGACGCGCTCACTCATCGCCCGGCTCCCGGTCAAGCCAGATGCCGGCGACCGCGAGGTCATCTGTCGGCATGCCCCCCGCCTTCAGCCAGTCTCGAGCAAGCTTGGCCACCCGCCTACGCACGAACTCCCCTGTGGAGTTCTTCACTGCGGCCACCGCGGCAGCCGTTGCCTCAAGGCCTTCCTTGGTCGTGCCGAGCCCGTCACTGCACACAAAGACGGCATCCAGGTCCTGGCGCTTCACGTCCAGGGTGAGCTCCCAAGCCGGCGCCTGCGAGCTCTGAGCACAAACGTCGCTGCCCAGGACGCCGCCGTTGGCATCGAGCCTGGTACGTACGCAGTTCCGCAGCTGGTCCCTGTATTGCTCGTCGTAGGCAGTCTCCAGGGCAGGGTCTCGGAGGTACTGAAGGTAGAACGGGGCATTCGCAGAGTATTCGACCGACCAGACGGATAGGCCTCCGTCCCTGTGTCGGGCGATGACGACTCCGTCCCCGAACAGGCAGCAGCGCACAAGTGCACCATCGCTTTGGAGTACGCCGAGCGTCGAAAAGCCGTCCTCTGTGCTGAGGTTGGCCAATAGGGGCTCCGCCCTCTCAAGCACGCGGCGCTGCAGCTCGTAGGCGGGCAGCAGCTCCCCCGCAGCGCGAATGAGGACGCGTCGTGCGGCAAGCGCCCAGACACGGGCGCCGAGGTCCGAGGCCCCTCCACTAGAGCACCCATCCGCGACCACTGCCCATGCGACTCCTTCGGCCGAGCCCGCAAGGCAATAGTCCTGGCACGCCGTCGCCGCTGCGGTATGGCTGCTCCCTGTCAACACGGCATGGTCTGTGTGCATGCTCAACCCCTTTTGCTTGCGATGCTCAGTGTAGCTTCGTTCGTTGCTTGGTGCAACTATCGAACCGCAGGAAAAGGCCACCAAGGATTGATTCATCCCTGGCGGCCCGAATTAACGCTGTGCTACGCGATTGCAGGTTCCTGCTCTTCTTCGAAAGCGCGCACGATGTTGGCTCCGTGGAAGAGCCTGCCACCCCCGATGACCCCCGACGGCACCCATCCCGGTCCCTCGATGAACTTCATCCACGAGGTGAAATTGCCTTCATCACGGCGATGCCGATACTCCGTGACCATCCAGGCAGCGAGTTCCTTGGCAGTCGCGAACACCGGGGAAATGGGGCTGCCTTCGGTGGTGTGCTCCCAAATCTGGTAGCCCAACCCTGCCGGAGGCTCCACCTTAGTCCACTTCTCGGCCTTTTTCCTCAGCCGGTTGGTGCGCCAGATTTGACACTCGCCTTCACACGCGCTGCACGACATCGGGTGGCCCAACCGCTTGCATTCGGCTCTGATAACAGCCCAGGAGTTGATACTGTCGTGCCCCATGCCTCCGATGCTCCACGCGTTGACTTGCGCCGCAGTGGGCACGACCGCCGGCTCTTTCTTCACCCAACCGTCGCCGGGGCTGAACGTGGAAGTGAAGTCCCAGAGGCGGTCAGCCTCCAGCAGAGCTGCGACGTCGTCGTCGTTGAGGTGGTGGCTCCACTGCTGATTGAACAGGTCGCACAGCCGTTGCGCCTCACGATTCAGTGCGACGGGCCCTTGACCGTAGAACCCGGGTGCGCTCTCCAGGTTCCTCGACGCGAACGCGATGATGGGCGCGTCTTCGGTCGTCCAGGGCCTGCTGCCTCTGTCCTCCGGTCGAAAGGCCGAGTAGCCGTACCACTGGTTATGCAGCTCGGTGAGCTGCGGCGATTCGCCTCGCCCGCCGCATTGCCGGCACGGTCGGGCATGCTTGCTGAACGGATTCAGGAAGCCCTTCCAGACCTTTTCCAGCGGCCACTTGAAGTCCAGTGCGACTCGCTTGAGTTCACGTCCCATGGAAGTTCCTTTGACGCAGTGCGTCGTACTTGGGCTCGGGGCCCGTTGATAGAAATGCTCTGGGACGTGTAGAAACCGCGCGAGGGCCGCGCAAGCCCGCCTTAGGGCCAAGCGCGTGGACCCTGGCTATGGTCAGGTGAGCGATTCCAGGTCTGCTATGACCTTGGTGCAGACCTCGAGCGGAGGCTTCCCGGGGAACTCGTTGTTGGCCCGGTCCACGGCAGCGTGGACCGCTTTACCCAGCGCCAGGCGGTCGGCACCGCTCTGGTCCGCCTCCGCGGCGACCACATCGGCCAGTGCGTCCGAGAGACGCTCGAGCGCGTCGGAGGGCATGCCGCACTTTTCGGCAACCCGAAGGCCGTAACCGATTTTTCCTGCCGTAGCCAAGAGGTCGTCATCGGCTGCGGTCGCTGCCAGCGGCAGCAGCAGGAGGGCGGCCGCGAGGCCGAAGGGGGCAAGTTTGCGAGTCATGTGCGTGAAGGAAGTGCGGTTGCGCAGTGCAGTCACCGCCTTTAGCCAGCCCTGCTGGGCCTAGGCGGCACGGCGGCGTGGCGACTTTTGGCAGAAAAAAAGAGCCCTCCGTCTAAGCGGAGGGCTGAGCGCGGCGAGCGCGCGAATCTAGGCGGTTGCGGTGCCCTTGCGAGCTTTGCTGGCCTTGGTAGCAGAGGGCTTCGCGCTGCCATTCGACTTGGCTGCGCGAGTGACACGATAGAGGTCGAAAATCATCGTGGCCTCGAGCTGCGCAGGCGCCATGCGGGCATGGTGAGCCACGAATTCATGAGGACGGGTGAACACCGCCTCGTGGTCCGCAGGAAGCTTCAGCGCACCGGGCGCCGGCAGCTTGCAGCGGTTCGCCAGAAAGATGGCGTGACCTGCGCACTGTGCTGAGGTCTTCGCCTGCTCCTCCCAGTTCGGGCTTTCGTAGTCGATGCCTGCCGTGTGGCAGGGCATCCGGATACCCGAGTCAGCTTGTGCCAGAAACTCGCCAGGCTCCGAGGCTCCGAGCCAGCCAGGAGCGCTGTTGCGCCGCCATGGACACTCGAAACATGGTTTTTCGTGTTGGGCGCAGGGCGATGCGTCGGCAGGCTTGAACTCGGGATACTCCTCGTAGAGCGCTTGCTCGGGCGTTTGCCCGTCCTCGTAGGGGCCCATCCAGGCGTCCTCGTCGGCGACGGATACGCCATGCTTGCCCGCGAGCTTCTCGAGCTCGAGGTACCAGTGTTCCCAGATGACGCCCCGGGCCTTGTTGAATTCAGGCATTTCGTTCCTTCGTAGTTGACCTACAGGCGTGTAGCGAAGGGCGAGGCGCCGAGCTTGCCGGACCGCCGGCGCGGTTTAGGCAAGAAAATGGCGCCCGGTGAGGGGCGCCAGTTGTAAGCAGGGAGGGGTGCGCTTAGCTGGCGTCACAGGTGACGCGCCAGGCGAGAAGGCGGCTAGCTGTGGCAACGACCTGGTCCGCCCAGGCCTTGTCCGCCTCGAAGTCCTCGGTCGAAACGCCGAATCGCGCCGCGATGTCCGCCATCTCGGCGGCCGACGCGACCGTGGCGCCCAGGGGGAGCGAGAACAGATTGCCTTGGTGGTCGTAGCCGACGCCATCGACCTCCACCCAAGCGTGGGTGAAGCCGTCCGCACGGTAGCGGAGTACCGGAGCTGCGCCTAGTAGGGTGAAGCGCTCGTAGAGCGCTACCGCCATGGCCCAGCAGCCGCCCTCTTCGAAGTGGAAACCAGCTTCGGCATGTTCGACGGCTAGCGCCATCCCGGAGGAGATGTTCCCCGGATGAAATTCAGCATGCATGGTGTCCTCTGTGTCCTTTCGCTGTGTAGCAAGCGGAAGGCGAGGGAGGCCGTGGCGCGGCGCTTCGAGCTACCTCTTGAATTCCCAGTAGGTGCCTGTGGCCGTCGGCACCTTCGTCAGGCCGAACCGGCTGCTCGCTCCGAACCCTCGAAAAAGTGCTGCCAGGTCGCCAAGGAGAATGCGCGAGTCACCGTACGCTGAGTGGCCGAGGAAATCCGTGTTGACGTTTGAAGCGTCCATCGTCTCCAGGCCCGGCAGGACGATGAGGTCGGCGCCGGCGGAGCCCGCCCGTACTCCTCCCCAGAGACCCATAGATGCCGTCAGCGCTTTGTCCGCCTGGGAGGCGTACAAGCTGACGGGGGCACCGACTGCGACCAGCCGGGGAATGGTTTGCGAGGCGGCCGTGAAGTCCCAGGTGTACGCGGGCAGGGAACCATTGGAGGGCCAACTGTAAAAAACGGGGACCGAGGATAGGCCCAGGTCGGCGGAGATTTGTGCGGTCCGGTATGCCGCGTCTACGAAGGGAACGTTGAACCCGTGAATGAAAAGGAAGGCAGATTTCACACCTGGCGCCCGGCTAAGCGCAGTGTTCATCTCTTGGTAGAACTGTGCGGAAGTCAGCACCCGCTGGTCGAGAATTACGAAGTGCTTTTCGGTGCTCTCCTTCTGCCAGGAGGACGGCCTTTCGATACGGCCCATCTGATGAATAGGGCTAGGTGGGACGCTCACCTTCATGGCCCCCAGGACGATTGGGCCCCCCCTCTTTTCCAAATCTCTCCGGGCCCTCAACAGCTTTGCGGTCCGTTCCGAAGAAAACGTCCAAGACCATTGGCTTGGGGGGCCCCGCCAGGCCCGCGCAGCCTGAGAGCGCCGCCGCCAGGACTGCAACGGCCATGGAGGCCGACCAAAGTTGACGCGATTTCGCGGCCATCAAGGATGCCAGTGCCATGAACCCCTCCATTGTGGAAAAGCGGACAGACGATGGCGGCCTAGTGGTTTTAGGAGTTTGGCCGGCTACGCATTACAGCCGAATTCTGGAGTGACGAGAAGCCCCGCTCCGAGGGGCCAGCGCCCTGAAGCCACGTGCTCTGAACGACCGCGGGGCGAGCTCGAAGCGGGGAGGGCACCGGCTAGTGGTGGCTAGACCGAGAAGAACTACTTCTTCTCAGTCGATAAGGAACCCATGCCAACACACGCATCCCTCTCGAAGTACCAACAAGGCCAGAACCTCTGGTTTCACCCCGAAACGGGCGTCGAGGTGCGCGCTGCCCTCGAAGCAGCGTTCAAGACGCGATATGCCGTCCGACTCTGGTTCGGCGACACCAAGACAGGCCGCGCCTGGCCGGAGCAAGACCACGTCATCGGGCAAATCGGACGGTCGGCGGGCAAGCGCAAGCTGCCGCTCCTCGCGTCAGCCGATGGCGAGGCCGAGCTGCAAATCGAAGACCAGTGCATCGTTCGAATCGACCTGGCCGCACCTGGAACGCTGCCGGGTAGCTCCGTTTACCGGCATCAGGCGTTCCACACTGGCGACTGGGCCGTATCGGCCTCAGATAAGCGTGGTTACGCCGAGGACGTGCTGAACGATGGAAAGGTGCTGGCGCGCTTCAAGCAGAATGGCGCCGGCGCCCGCTACATCGACTTTCTGACCGGAGCATCGAATGCCTTCTGAGCAACCACGGCCCGTCCGCCCGGAGCTCGCTCCCGCATTCCAGCCTGGCCAGGTCATCGAGTTCTGCGACGACTTCTTTGTCGTCAGGGACAACCTCGGCGCCAGCGGGACGGTTACCCACCTTGACGGGCAGCACTGCTCCAGCAACTGGCGCTGGTCCTTTGAAGACGAGGTCTGCCGTCTCGCGACGGAGGCAGAGCTCAAGGCTCTCGACACCGGCCTGCCTCTCGTTTCCGCCGCGCTGGCGAGACTCAAGGCAGCCTCCTAACCAACGTCATTCCAAGCCGGGCCCTATTTGGGCCCGGCTTTGCCTTGTGCTCGGTGAGCGTTCCCGCAGCGCCGCAGGCACCGGTAGTGAGCATCGGGCGCTTGGCCCCGCCACCAACCCCGAAAGAAGGGCCGCTGTCCGGGAGGGAGCAGCGGCCGCTGAATTTTCGCGCCCTGGGTCAGCAGGCTTGGGTCCAAGCCAGCTCGCCACCCTGGTAGATGCGAAGAATGAGCTTGTCGTGGGTGCTTAACCATCGGCGCTTCACCTCAGGCACGAGGAGGAGCAGAAAAGATGAGAACTCATTAGGGTCGAGCCCTTGGGCAAGGTCTGGATGAAGGAGCTGAAGTTCAACTCGTGCAACATCGACCTCCTGGTCGCCTTTGACGGCAACAAAGACAATTGAAGTAGTCATGTGGTATCTGCTGAAGTTTTCCTGTCTTCTATAGCCAACCGCCGCCGCGTCGAGCCCTGCTCCGGGCAAGCTTCGGGAGGACAGGGGCCGGCGCGCCCAGCAACCCCCGGCACGCTAGCTTACCGGCGGGGCTCTCCTGGTTAGCTGCATATACTGAGCACGCGCAGCCCCAGCGCGCCGTCCTCGCCTGCTAACGCAGGTACGGTGAAACGGGGCATTCAGGACACACACACGAACTTTTTGCTTTGCGCAAAGGCGAGTATGTAAAGAGGACAGCATGCATTCACGCCAACGCGCGTATTGCAAGGAGTATTTCACGTGAACGTTACCCAACCTACGCCCAGCCAAGCCGCTGTGGTGCTGAAGAACTTTTTCCGTCGCAAGAGCATCCCGGTCGACCTGGGCACAGCCCAAGAGGCCGTGGCGCTTACCAGGGGCTACGCCTCCTGGAACGTCCTTGCAGCCAATGAAGCCCCGCGCGGTGGCAAGCAGCGCCCAGGTGCTGCGGCCTCCAAGCCGCTCGCTAGCGCCACAGGCGATGAGCTCTGGGTGGTCTGCGGCCGGCTCGGAGGCGATACATTCGACGAGCAACGTAGCATCTGGGCACCAAGCGGCCAAATCGCGGCTCAACGCTTTCAGCGTGCTCTTCTCGAAGACGACGGCCGCATCGATGAGGGTGAGACCTACGACCAATACGACGAGTACTACTCGGTGCTCGTCAACTCCAAGACGCTCGTCGGCAAGCTGGCAGGCGGGCGGTTCGAACTGGACGCGGATACGCTGCCGGAGGAGCATGTCGCCAAGGAACCCGCTAACCCGCAGGCTCCAGAGCGCAGCGAGAAGGCCAGCGAGTCACCCTCTCTGGCGGATATTGAACAGTGGTCGGCCGAAGTTTCGGCGCTCAAGGCTGACAAAGAGGACGCCCTGGTCGTGCTCAAGGACCGGCTCGAGAAAGCCGTTGACGCTACCGGCCTGCTCAAGGCTGCCAAGCGGATGGACGGCCGCGATGAACGGGCCATCGAGGAAGACAAAGGTAGCCCCTACGTGCAGCTAAGCTACAACTTCAAGCTCAGCAATCGTTTTGCCACAGAGCTCGTGGTCACCCTTCGGGATGACACGCTTGCCGTCTACGTACGGACTTGGGAGATGCTCGATGAACTCGACATGAGCAGCAACTACCAAATCTTCGACGAGCGGTCTGGCGACTTCGACACCGATGCCGAGTTGCCTGACAAGGATGAGCCGCTCGCGGTGCTCTTGGCCAACGCGCTCAAGGAAGCGAGGGGCCACAAGGAAATGCTGCAAGCACGCTACAACGTAGCTTGAGGGCGACCTAGCCTAAACCATTCGCCGCCGGACTCAGTCCGGCGGCTTTTTCTTGGCGAGAAGGCATTGCCGACGCGGCTTCATGCCTCTTATACTTTGAGCACGACATCCCTGATGAGCCGTCCTCACCTGTGAAAGCAGGTAGGCAATTCGGGGCATAAGCACCTCCGAACTTCTTGCAAAAGCAAAGGCTTCGCGTGTACCAGAGGACGACACCGAATCCAAGAACCCCTTTGTTTTAGCAAGGAGCATTTGCATGCCCGCTCGTTTTGTATCGCCAGGCCAAGCGGCATTGGCGCTGAAGTCGTATTTCTCTCGTCAGGGGATTGAACTCGCGCTGTGCATGGCAAAAGAAGCCGTCGCAGTGACGAGAGGCCACATCTCCTGGAACAGCCTCATGGCCGCGAGTGCGCCCGGTACCGACGAATCTGACGAGCCAACCTGGTGCCACCACTGTGAGGAGCCGCTCGAGGGCAAAACCGGTTACTGCACCGACCCGCGCTGCCCCTACCACCAATGGAAGCAGGAAGTGCCGTACGGCCGAATGGTCCTTCAAACGACCGAGCAGCTCGAGGCACGCTATGGGCCGAGACGTGGCCAAAGCGTCTGCCTGAACGAGGCCGAGAGCGTCGCCCGCACGGAAAGCGCCGGGCGGCTGGCCGCTGAGCGCACCGATGGGCCCGACGCCAAGCTGTGGCTGGTGCCGCCGCCACAGGACTAGCTCAGCCCGCGAGTGGAGTCCGGGGCGTCTCGGCCGGCCGGTTCAGGGCAATTCCTCTGGGTTCGGGCCCAGCCCGTCGATAGCCAGGTCCTGGTCGGCGGCGTTCTCCTCGGCTACGTCCCCAGAAATCTCGAAAACTTCCTTCCAAACCTCCGGCAGGGGCACCCCGGTTTTTGCGGCCAGGTCAGCCGCGAGCCGGCCGGCATCTGTCGAACTCGGCTGCGCCTCCTCGTCATGAATCTGCGCGCTAGTCAGGTTATTGCAGATTTCTTTGATGCCGCTGTAGAAAACCGGGGAGTCTTTCGGGTCGGGGGTAGGGTTGTCGTGTTGCATGTGTACTTTCAAAGGCCCCCGGAGTGGGGCGGCGATTCTAGTGAGCGACCCCGAGCTTGCCAAGTGCTTCGTTGAAGCGCTCCGACAGGCGGGGTTCTCGGAAGAAATCGCGGTCACGGGGTCGAGCTAGCTACACGCAAGCAGGACAACCACAAGCAACCTCATGACCCCCAACAACCAAATGGACCTCTTCTCGAGCGTCCTGCACGCCTACTCCAAGGAGCAGGAAGGTACGCTGGACAACGACAGCCTGTACAAGGCCGTCGCCGTCGGCATGGAACTGCCTGACGACACCGTGAGCCTGCGCAAGGCCACGGGCGAAGAAGGCGCTTCATTTAATGTGTTCAAGCGCAAGTGCCGCTGGTACCAGCAAACGCTGAAGCAGGCAGGCATCCTCGAGCACGTCGAGGGCGAGCGCGGCGTTTGGCGCCTTACGCGACCTGCGTCGAAGGACCTGAACCGCATCGAGCCCACAGTTTCGGTGGTCGGCTTCTCCACGAAGCTGGGCATTGCCATCCTAGGCTCATGCGAAACGGTCTTCGCCAGCATCGACTCGCCCATCACGCTTGTCATCACGAGCCCGCCGTATCCTCTGGCCAGCGCCCGAAAATACGGCAATCCCACGGAGCCCGAGTACGTCGACTGGATTTGCAAGACGCTGGAGCCAGTTGTTCGCAACCTGGTGCCTGGCGGCAGCATCTGCCTGAACATCTCCAACGACATCTTCCTGCCCGGCTCACCGGCGCGCTCTCTCTACCGCGAGCGGCTGGTGCTGGCGCTGCATGACCGGCTCGGTCTCCACAAGATGGACGAGCTCATCTGGTCGAACCCTTCGAAGGCCCCAGGCCCGTTCCAATATGCCAGCAAGGCGCGCACGCAGCTCAACGTGGCGTACGAGCCAATTTACTGGCTGACAAACGACCCTCACCGGGTCAAGTCGGACAACCGTAGGGTGCTGCAAGCCCACACTGAAGAGCACCTGAGGCTCATCCAGCGTGGCGGCGAGACCCGCGATACCAGCAACTCCGATGGTGCATATTCGATTCGGCCTGGCAGCTACGGCAACGAGACCGCCGGCCGCATTCCGCGGAACATCCTCACGTACGGCCACCGGTGTGCCGCTCAGACTGCTTACAAGCGGGATGCTCGAGCACTCGGCTTGCCTGCGCACGGAGCGCCCATGCCCCTGAAGCTTGCGTCGTTCCTGGTCGAGTTCCTCTCGGAGCCCGGCGACCTGGTGGCAGACCCATTTGGCGGTTCGTTCACAACCGCGGACGCTGCTGAACGGCTTGGCCGCAGGTGGTTGTCGACAGAGTGCATGGTCGAGTACGTGCTCGGCGGGGCCACGCGGTTCCGCCAGGCCGAAGGCTTCGTGCAGTCGCTGCTGCTACCAAGGAAGGCTCAGGCCGACCTGGAGCTGATGGCAGCGTAGCCGGAGCACAGCTTCACTTCATTCAAGCCGCCGGACCTAGGTTCGGCGGCTCCTTTTTTTCCGGACAGGCCTGCGCCGGCGCTCTACTCCTGGCTCGCGCCAGGATGAACCGTATCTACTCATCGGGGATGCAACAGTAGCCAGTCCTCTAGCGCGGCCGGAAGTTCCGAGTCGACAGATGCCTCCGCTACCCAGATGGTCCACTTTGCACCAAGCAGCCCCCATTTCCCGTCCTCGCCGGCGAACTTAAAGATGCCTTCGACCTGCACCGGCACGGCAGAGGGCGCAGGGAATCGTAGCGCCTCGTTCGCAGCTACGACGCGCGCGAACTCAGCGCGGGCTACCGCTCCAGCCGAGGAAATCAACAGCGAGAAGGTCGCGTCGATAACGTCGCGGGCCGCTCCTGGCCCGACTTCGTACCGGCATTCAGCGTGGAGTACATGGTGCACGCGAAACTCGAAGGCGTCACACTGTTGCCAGTGGAGGGGGTGAGTGGAATACAAGTCTGTTTTCATTTGAGTACCTTTCAAAGGTTGGTTAGAGGGTCACGACGGAAGCAGTACTCGCCGTCAAAGAGTGGAGGGAGTGAACGCCGCACCCACGAAAATCCTCTAACGCCGGGCACCCGCACGCAGAACGAATTTTTCTAAAAAAGGCTTGCGCGTATAAACTCCGCGACCTATAATGCTCACACATTCAAACCTGACTGACCGCAACATCATGAACGCCCTCAACATCACCGCCGCTTCCATCCGGGTCTCCCGGACGGTCGACTGCGCTCGTGATGAGCGTCGTGATGAACGTGCGGAGCGCGACGAGCGCTCCTAAGCAGTCACTGGTCGTCTCCGCCAGTGAGCTGGCGGACCCTCAGACGGCCAAAGTCTCACGACACCTCCCTCTGTATTCCCGCTAGCTGCGTCCAACAGGACTCGGAGAGCTTGGTTTTGCCTTGCCGCGGGAAGCTTCCCCTGGCAATGCGGACCATCGGTTTTAGACACCGAGGCGGAGCTATATCCGTCGAAATCTTAAAGGTTTCCTACTCCGTTCGACTTCTGGTTGAGGTCACCAGGCTTTCACCCTGGGCAGGCCGGGTTCAAATCCCGCACGGAGTACCAAATTCGCCGCGTGTCGAGTGACGCCGACGCGCCTTAAACAACTGCGCCATTGGCTCAATGGATAGAGCACCAGGTTGCGAACCTGGAGACTCCTGGTTCGATTCCAGGATGGCGCGCCATGCTTGCAAGGACTAGTAGCTCAGCTGAGAAGAGCAACCGCCTGTCCAGCGGTAGGTCGTGGGTTCGAGCCCCATCTAGTCCGCCAATCATTCGATGCACCCGTAGCTCAGGGGATAGAGCGCCGGCGTCCGAAGCCGGAGGTCGTCTGTTCAATTCAGACCGGATGCGCCAGCGGCGCGAAAGCGCTGCCAAGGGCAGTTTTGTCAGATATGAAAGTTTTGCAGAGCCGTAGCGCAACTGGTTAGCGCACCGGCCTGTCACGTCGGAGGTTGCGGGTTCGAGTCCCGTCAGCTCTGCAAAGCTTTTACGTCACGTTCGTCTAGTGCTCAGGACGTCACCTTCTCAAGGTGATTACACGGGTTGGAATTGATCTTGCCCCCGTATTTCAGGACACGGGCTATTCGCAATGTAGCGCCTGCTCGATCTGAGCAAGACGCTGTTGGGCAGCGCGATGCTGCCTGAACTCCCTGGGTGATCTCATCTTCAATGCCGAGTGCGGGTGTACCTCATTGAAGTGCTCGAAGGCCGCGGCCATCTGCGCCATCACCGTTCTCGCGTCGGCGAGGTCCATGCGGCTGACGTAGTCGCGCTTAAATGTGTTGACGAAGCTCTCGGCCATGCCGTTGCTCTGCGGGCTACACACGGGCGTGTTCACCGGCTTCAGGCCCAGCTGTCGAGCAATCTTCCGGGTCTCGGCCGCGATGTACGCGCCGCCGTTGTCCGAGAGGAACTCCAGCGTGTGAGTCCCGGGGATGCCATCGATGTTGCCGAAGCGCTTTTCCACGGCTTCGATGAGCATCTCACGCACCGGCTCGCCCGGCAGCCCCTTCCCCTCCCAAGCCCGGAAGGCAAGGATCTCGCGGTCGCAGCAGTCCTTGGTGAAGGTCGCGGTGACTGTCTGTCCCGAGTCGCACTTGATCTCGAAGCCGTCCGAGCACCAGCGCACATTGCTGTGCGCGACCGCCACTTTCCCCTCGTGAGGCCGGCTGGACTGGCGCCGTCGGGGTGCCTTCGGCAACAGCAACGCGTGGCCCGCCATCACGCGGTAGACGCGCTTGGCGTTCACGCGCGCAGCGCCGGTGTTGGCTCGATACCGGTTCACCAGTGCGCAGGCGCGTCGGTAGCCATAGGTTGGCAACTCGGTGATCTGCGCCTTGATCTCGTCGAGCAACGTGGCGTCGCTGAGCTTCGCCGGTCTCTGTGTGCGCGCGTCGATCCAGTTCTCTGGGCGGGTCCGCAGGCGATGAACATTCGAGCGCGCCAACCCCAAGGCCTGGCAGACAGCCTTCACTGGCCGTCCCCGTTCAGCAAGGGCGAGCGCGCAATCCACTTTTTTTCGGCGGCGTACTCCACGGCTTCCTTGAGGATTTCGTTCTCCAGCGTCTTCTTGCCGAGCACGCGCTGCAGCTTGGCAATCTCGGCACGAGCGGCGGCGAGCTCAGAAGCCGGCACCACGGCCTCGCCAGCGGAGACCGCCGTCAACGCTCCCTGTCGCTCCAGCTTGCGCCACTGGAACAACAAGCTGGCGGCAACGCCTTCCTGGCGTGCAACCAGCGACACGCTCATGCCCGGTTCGTAGCTTTGGCGAACCAGTGCGGCCTTCTCTCCAAGGGACCAGCGCCTACGGCGCTGGTCCCTCATGATCACTTCAACGGTATCCGTATTCCTAGTCGTACTCACAGTCCTACTCCTATCTTGAAAGATAAGCGATAGACCGTGTCCTGTCATTCAAGGGGCCAGCTCAGAATCCCGTACGTGACTCCAAATCTCTCGGGGCTAGCGCCTCGAAATCCGTCCGTAGCCGGTCTGGTCTTCGAAGCCAGTACGCCGTAGTTGGAGCTGCAATCGGGAGTTCGAATCTCTCCGGACGGGCCACTAAACTCAGTTCGTTAATCCACCTCTCCGACGAGCCAGCTGCCAATGTCTCACCGCCGAGCACCCTTTCTGATAACGGACTTCAAGACTATCGCGTGGCTGGCGGGGTACCTTGAGGGGGAGGGTTCGTTCCTGCGAAACTCCAAGCGCGTTGCCATAAGCCTTCAAACAACAGACTTTGACGTTGCGCAGAGGGTAGCTGGGCTTATGAACGCGAAGGTGCATCCGGTTTCTCAAGCGGCGGCGCACCACAAGCAGGCCTACGCTGTCCATGTCACCGGCAAGCGAGCGGTTTACTACATGCAACTCGTTCAACCCTACAGGGGGGTCCGTCGTCGCATCCGTATCGACGAGTGCCTCGACGCAGTCGCTCAAAACAGCCAGCATAGGAAGCGACTTGGCCAGGCGTCGGCCCGCATCTCGGATTCGGCTCTATTGGCGGCTTGGTTAGGCCGAGGAGAGGGCGTATCGCTTCGGGCGTTCTCAAACTCCGTTGGCATTGGCCGTAGCTCCGTGTCCCGTCGGTTGAACATCCTGGGTTGCAAGGTCAGTCGAGCCGCGCAGCATGACTCATGCTCAGATGCGTCAAGTTCACCACCAACTCAAGCTTGCTACCCGGCCCTTGACGAGCCGTCGGAGGTCTCGCTGGAATGGACAGCTGGGCTACTTGAAGGGGAGGGGAGCTTCGATTTCATCCAGGGGCGCACACGCGTCTCACTGAAAATGACCGACGAGGACGTCGTTGCCCGGTTCTCCCGCCTCGTCTCAACGACCGTTTGCTACCAAGCGCCCACGCGCGTTGGGTGGAAGGCAAGCTACATCGCAGCAGTACACGGCAATGCGGCAAAGGACTTGATGAGTCGCGTTGCACCACTGATGGGCAAGCGAAGACTAGCCAGAATCTCCCACTGCCTGACTGCGGCTCATGAGCATCGCGTGGCGCTGACGCTAGCGGCAAACCGCGTGTTCGAAGCCCGCTATCCCCAGGCGGCCATTTGCGCCAGATGGGCCAGCCGTCTGCCTGGCGAATCCCTCGAGTCTGTTGCAAAGGAGTTTGGAATCAGCCTCGAGTCGCTCCGGCGTCGGCTAACCGAATGGGGCGTCTATGAAGGCACGCCATCGAAGAGCATTCGCGCGTCAGTTCGCGTGGCCAGCCCTGCCTCTTTGCTCTAAGCCTAGCGTATCAGCGCACGCCACTTTGTCCTGAACCTCTTTCTCTGAGCACCCATGGTCTACAACACACGCATCGCCCCAAGCCCATCTGGATTCTTCCATCTCGGAACCGCACGCACGGCTTACTTCAACTGGCTGGCCGCGCGCGCCTCTGGCGGCAAGTTCCTCCTGCGCATTGACGACACGAACACTGCCAAGTCGCAGGACCAGTTCGTTGACGTCATCTACCAGGCTATGGACTACCTCAAGCTCGGCCACGACCTCACCTTCAAGCAGAGCGACCGGCAGGCCCGCTACCAAACGGTCGCCGGCGACCTGGTCGCAAAGGGCAGGGCGGTCCACCGCGATGGCGCGGTCTTTCTGCAGCACGACCTGGTCCATCAATCGTTCGACGACCGAGCGCTCGGCACAGTCAAGGTCACGAAGCTCGACCTCGACTTCATCAAGAACATGGTGCTGCTGAAATCGGACGGCATGCCGACGTACCACTTCGCGAGCGTCGTCGACGACATCGACTTTGACATCAACCTGGTCATCCGCGGCAACGACCACGTGAGCAACACCATGAAGCAGGTCGCCATCTACGATGCGCTAGACGCCGCCGTGCCCCAGTACGCGCATATCGGGTTGCTTTGCGACCTCAAGACCGGCAAGAAGCTCTCGAAGTCGGACGGCGCCAAGTCGCTGCTCGACTTCCAGGCAGACGGCATCGGCGCAGACGCCATGTGCAACTTTTTGCTCCGCCTGGGCTGGGGCTGTTGGCGCCGATGGAATATTGACCAGCTGTGCCGGTTGAATTTTGACCAGGGGCTAAGGCTGCCTCCGCAGGAGGTCAGCTGTGGATAACTATAGAGACGTTCCTGGTTTCTCGCTCCCTTCATTCAAGGGTTGACTGGCTGAAGTCTTGCGCTCCTGCTCCCTGGACTTGATGCGGCCCTTGGCCTCCTTGGAGCTGTGGCGGAAGCGGTAGGACTCGTTTCCGGTCTCGATGATGTGGCAGTGGTGCGTCAACCGATCGAGCAGCGCGGTGGTCATCTTGGCGTCCCCGAACACGCTGGACCATTCCGCGAAGGTCAGGTTGGTCGTGATCATCACGCTGGTGTGCTCGTAGAGCTTGGACAGCAGGTGGAACAGCAAGGCACCACCGGACTGGCTGAACGGCAAGTAGCCCAGTTCGTCCAGAACCACCAGGTCCATGCGCACCAAACTCATGGCAATGCGGCCTGCGCGACCTTGGGCTTTCTCCTGCTCCAGCGCGTTGACCAGATCCACCGTGGAGTAGAACCGCACCCGCTTGGCGTGCCGGCTCAACCCGGCAATGCCCAGTGCGGTGGCCAGGTGCGTCTTGCCCGTGCCAGGCCCACCGATCAGCACAGCGTTCTGCGCATCGTCGGTGAAGGACAGGTCTGAGAGTTTCTGGATCAGCGCCTTGTCCACCTGCGACACCTCGAAGTTGAACCCGGCCAAGTCGCGGTGCATGGGGAAGCGGGCCGACTTCATCTGGTGCGCAATCGAGCGCATCGCCCGGTCCGCATCTTCGGCTTGCAGCAGATGCTCCACCAGCCAGCGTGAGGCATCCAGCGTCGAGTCCCCACCTTGCTCGACCAGATCCGCCCAGGCCACGGCCATGCCGTTCAACCTCAATGCCTTGAGCTGCGCGTGAACATCCCGTGTCGTATCACGCATGACGCACCTCCTGATCATCCAGGTGGGTGGGACGCAGCCGGTCGTACCGCGCTGTGTCGGCCTTGGGCGCCAAGGTCAATTGCAGCGCGGTCTCGGCCTGCATTGGGGTCACCGGGTTGTTCAACCGCGCCAGCACATTGCGAACGTGCTCCACGCTGATGCTGCCGCTGGGGGCCATGCCTTCGAGCACCAGCTCTACAGCCACCAGCACCGCCTCCAAACCCGCCTGCGGAACCACCGCCAGCACCTGCGCCATGACCCGGTCACCTCCGGCGTGGCGCAACAAAGACTGCCGCAGCCGCAGCAGCGCAGGCGGCAGATCCAGGAAGGGTGTTCCATTGCGAAGCGCACCCGGCTTGCGCTGCACCAGGTCGATGTAGTGCTGCCAGTCAAAGACGGTCTGTCCACTGCCCGAGAGCCGGGCGTGGCTGGCCACCACCGCATCCATGGCAGCCACCTCCACCCGCTCCGGATACACCCGGGTGCTCACGATGTGACCCGCCCATTCACACGGCACCGAGTAACGGTTGCGGGCGGCCACCACCAGGCAGGTGCTGCTTACCCGGGCCAGGCGCTCCACATAACCATCAAAGAGCGTCGGCATGGACATGAGGTGGCCCCTCTCCAACTCCAGCATCTCACCCACGGTGAACTGTCGATGGATCGGGTGCGACGTGTCGGCCCACACCGAGCGGCAACGCTCTGCCAGCCAGGCATTGAGTTCGATGAATGAGCCGAAGCGCCGGGTGCTCGCCTCGATCCAGATACGCCGGCGGCTGTCCTGCACGTTCTTCTCCACCACCCCTTTCTCCCAACCCGAGGCCACGTTGCAGAAGTCCGGGTCGAACAGGTAGTGGCTGCACATGGCCGCAAAGCGCGCGTTGACGATGCGCCCCTTGCCCCGCTTGACCTTGTCCACCGCGGTCTTCATGTTGTCGTAGATGCCCCGCCGCGCCACCCCGCCAAGCGCCTGGAACGAGCGCGTGTGCGCGTCAAACAGCATCTCGTGCCCCTGGCTGGGATACGCCACCAGCCAGAACGCTCGGCTGGCACACAGCTTCAAATGCGCGACCTGCACGTTGTAGAACACGCCGCCCACCACCATCGCCTCATCGCTCCAGTCAAACTGGAACGCCTCGCCCAACTCAAAGCTCAAGGGCACGAACGCCTTGGCCGGACTGCTGTCAGAGCGCGTGCGCCACGCCCGGATGAAGTCCGTGACCGCGCTGTAGCCACCGCGGTAACCCTGCGCCTGGATCTGGGAGAACAGTGCCCTTGCAGAACGCCGGCTTTGCTTGGGCCGGTGCGCATCGGCCGCCAGCGCCTGGTGCAGCGTGCCCTCGAACGCCGTGAGCTTGCGCTCAACGACGCGTCGCTCGTACTTCGGAGGCTCATGGCCGGGGGCCTTGAGCCATTTCTTGACCGTGTTTCGGGCCAAGCCGGTTCGCTTGGAAATCTCGCTCAGGGAGAGTTGGTCGCGCAGCTTCATGCGCCTGACCTTGCCAATCATGTCCATGGTGATCACCTAATTTCCCTGCTGAAAGTTTCAGCAGGTCAGTGGAACACCCTGGTCAATTTTCAGTAGGCACTTCGACCTCTAGATGGTCAGTTTTCGGTCGGCGTCAACACCTATACGAAGCAGGACCACTTCGTACTAGGAAACCATGGAACTCATCGGAACAATCAAGGCCTACGGTCAAGACCTCGAGGTCAGGGAGACACGCTATCGGGACGGAGCGCTCGCGTTTATCGTGCAATCCCGGCAAGGCGAGGCGTACGGGACTCTGAGCGTCAACGTGCCCGGCCTCGAGCTGGCCGAAGGCGAATTCCTCGCCAAGACCTGGTCGGAAAACGAACCGCTTCGCGCGCCAGCGCTGGCCTTGACAGCATTCACCGACACCGGCAAGCGCGTGCCAGTCGGGTTCTGCGACGCCGAGGTGTGGGTGCGGCAGAGGGCCCATTGATGGCAGCCTTCGACCCTGACATCCAAGCCATGCTCGACGAGCGGGCACGCACGATGGCAGCTTTCACGGCGGACCATCGGCCACTGGCGCTCTACGCGCTTTATCGTGCGGACCTCCAGATGCCGACCGGCAAGCTGGCTGCACAGTGCGGTCACGCGTTCGACCTGGCCCATGACCGCGCCAAGCTCGAGCGACCGGAAATCACCGCTCAGTACCGAGGCAGCGGCAACGGAACCAAGCTCGTGATGTACGGCAAGAACGTCGGCCAGCTGATACGCGCATACCGGGAAGCGAAAGCCGCGGGCCTGCCCTGCGAGCTCATCATCGACCGGGGCCATATTCTCCTGCCGCACTTCACCGGCAAGCCCATCATCACTGCCGTTGGTATCGGCCCAGCCTACAAGGACGAGGTCGCCAACATCACCAAGCGATTCACGCTGGCGCGCTAGCCCCGTGCGTCTCATTCCAACGCCCCCACGTCATCGACGCTGGGGGCGCTTTTCCTGGTCAGGCGCTCAACGCTCGCGCGGCGAGCTCCAGTTCAGCTTTTGCTGAAGCGTCTTGAACAGGTTGTAGTCCTTCAGGTGCAGCATCTTCACGGTGGTCGCACCCTGCGAGACGTGGACCCGCGTTCCGTCCGTGAGCGGCCCGCCGTATGGCTGCCCGTCGCAGACCACCCTCGACTCCACCGTCCCTCGCACAACGACTTCGACCTTCACCGAGCTCGGAAGCGAGATGGGCCTTGCGGTCAACGAATGTGGGTTCAGTGGCACCAGGGCGATGGCTGCCAAGGAGGGGTGCAGGATGGGCCCGTTGGCCGACAGGGCGTAGGCGGTCGAGCCGGTGGGCGTCGTGATGATGAGCCCGTCCGCACGCAGGGAGAAGACGGGCTGCTCGTCCACGAAGACGTCGAACTGAGCGAGCCGGCCGAAGCCGCCGTTTGTGAACACGACGTCGTTGAAGGCAAGCCCCCTCGACTCTTCGCCGTCCAGCCCTGCCTCCAGAAGAATGCGGTCCTCGACCGTGTACTCGCCGGCCTGGATAGCATCCAGCATCCGTTCAATGTCCTTGGCAGCAACGTCGGTGAGGAAGCCGAGGGTTCCAAGGTTGACGCCAAGAATGGGTTTGCCCCAGCCGAAGAGGTTGCGAGCCACCCCGAGCAGGGTGCCGTCCCCGCCGATGGCAATGGCAATGTCCGCCTCCTGCCTGGCCGACTCGATGAGCTCAGAACTCCAGTTCTTGCCGTCCCATCCGCCCTTGTCGGGCCCCACCAGAACCCGTAGGCCCTTGAGCTGCGCCCAGGAGACGATTTCGTTGAGAACACCCCATGCGTGGGGGTTGTTGGGCTTGCTGAAGAGGGCCAGGGTCGTCATTGTTGTTTTTGCGGTGCAGGAATCGGAAAACTTGTTCTTTGGGGAAACCTAGAAGGCCAGCTCTGCGCCGGCCCCGTTGAAGGGGTAAGGGTTCTTCGTCTTCTCGACCGCCGCCTCCAGCAGCTCGGCCAGGTCGGCGTGTACGGGGATGTGGTAGCGCTGTGCCAGGCGGTCAAGGTAGCGCATCTTCTGCGCGTCTCCAGGAAAGCCCAGCAGCAACTTTGACGACGCCGCCAGCAAGCCGAATTCGGTGTTAGTCGTGAAGCCAGGCAGGGTTGCGACGTCACGGGGCACCCAGAACACGACCACTGTGGCCTGATTTAGGGCCTGCCATTCCCACTGCACCTGCGGGTCATACGTGTTGGGAGGAAGCCCGCCTCCAACCGTCTCGGGGACGAAGACCTTCCCGTCGAAGTCCAGACCCCGAAGAATCTCCAGCGCTTGCGGGCGCCAGGACTTCGTGGCGGCATCGCGCGGCGTGGGGCCCGCGAGGAAGATGGATTTTTCGAGGGGCTGCTGTGCAAAGATGATGTGCATTTGGAGAAAGAAGTAGGATTTCGAGGGCTTTAGCCCGTGAAGCGGACGGGGTGCTGCTCACCCCGGGAACTGACGAAAGCGGCCCGCGCCATGCCACTCATCGCCATCCACCGGATAGGCATGACCAATACGCGCAGACCAGACGTCCACCATGTGGCAGAACGCCGCGAGCTCGTTCATCACACGACCGTTGCTCGAGTAGTCCTGCATTTCGCCTTCCACGTACGTCAGCGCGTTGAGCTGCGCAGGTGTCAGTACCAACGCATACTCCTGCAGCTTGGCCGCGCGAAAAGCCTTGAACGCGGCTTTGGTATCCAGGCCCTGGCGGTTTACAACCTGGCCGTCGGAGTGCACCAATATGCGCCAAGGCTTCTCGAGGTCGTGCAGGTACAGGATGAGCAATGCGTCTGAAATCGAGAACGGCAGCGGGCGACCCAACGCTTTGGTCAGCGCATACAGGTGGCGACCGTAGTTCATCGAATCGACCACATGGTCCAGGTAGCCCCCATCCCAGGCCTGATGGTTGTGCGTCGACCCGCGCGTGGTCTCGAACAGCTTGCGGTTGTCCGCGAGGATGTGCTTGCAGGCTGTGTGGGCAGGTTCGTCGATAAGGTCCAGCAGGTCCTGGATTTGCAGGTAGTCCAGGATTTGACTAAGGCAGCGAACGTTGGTGGTAGGCATGAAGCAAAGGCTAGATTGAGCGAAGCCTGGCCGGGCGTTCTCAGAAGACGAGAGCTTGGCTGGGACCGCCAGTGCCAAGGGATTGGGACTGCGCGGAGATGGAGCGGCTGACAAAGTCCGCGAGCTTGGCCAGGCGTTGTGGCGTTGCATCCGCCAAGTCGACGTACTGGTCGATGCCCGCTTCGACCTGGAAGGCCTGGAGCTCGCGGGCGTATTGGGCGGCGTTGATGCCAATCAGGACGGTGCGCAGCGATTCGATGTGCTCGCCCTTCAACGCACCCACAATCTCCTTCTGGATGTCCGCTGGCCGCATGCGACTATCGTTGTCGACGCCGTCGGTGCCGATGAAGACGATGCCGTTGACCAGGTAGTCCTGCTGGGCCAGCGTCTTGGCGTAGGCGTTGGTTGCACTTACCGCGGCAAAGGTGGCGTCGGCCAAGGCGGTCAGCCCCTCGCAGGTTGGGGCCACGTACGAGGCCACATCCACCTGATTCAGAGGCAGGAACCCGTGCACCTCGTCGACGCTGCGATTGAATTCGACGACGCGCAGCAGGAGGAACTCGGCACGAGGGCTCTTTCTGCAAGCACCGACCACCGTGACTTTGAGCTTGTTCAACTCGTCCGCGAACGAGGAAACCGAGCCGGTCTTGTCCATCACGACGGTCACAAGGGTGTACTCCGTCGAGCCGAGCGTCTCTGGACGGACGGCGGAGAACGCAAAGCCGGAGACGCTGCCGAGCGTCATGGTGTCATCAACGAGTTTCATGGGAATCCTTTCTGGTCTAGAGACGGGTTGTCTCAACCCGCCCGGTCCAAGCGGTTTAGAGGTTACTTGCGCCCGTTGGCCACGAGTTCGCCCAGCACGTCGGTCGACGTCGCCGTACGCAGGCCGCGAGCGGTCATGTCCGCCAGGAACGACTGGTACTGGGCTTCGAACCCACCTACCGGCGAGATGCAGTCGGTCAGGAGCACCAGCTTGCTGAGACTGTCGGCGCCGAAGTTGTCGGCAATGTGCTCGGTCGTGGCCTTGACGCAGTGGCTGCCCGCCTCGCCGGCAATGAGCACTATGTCGGCCTGGGCCAGGATGTCGATGAGGCCGCGATTGAGCTGCGTGGTGGGGTCGTCGGCCGCCGGAACCTCGGCCATGACCGCGCTGTAGTGCTCGGTCCAGGGGTTCGAGCCCTTGGTCACCTTGTTTACGATGCCGAGGAACGCCTCCTCCCATGCGACGTAGGCGGCGCGCACATCGGCGTGCACGTTGTGCCCCCAGGTTCCGATTTCGCAGTGTGGCGTCCAAACCATGTGGACGTAGCGGCCACCCGCCTCGAGCGCGTCCAGGTAGGCCAGCACGCGGTCCGTGGCCTTCGGGTGGCGCGGCAGATAGGCGCCAGCTCGCACCTGGGCGGCGGTGATTTGGGTGAACGGGTCAACGGGCGAACCGTCACCCTTCATCCACATGGCCGGGCGCTCGATGCCCACACGGTGATGGGAGTCCAGCGTGACGGAGATATCCGAGAGGCCGCGCAGACCGCGATTCAGGAGCTCGGTCAGTCTCAGCATGTCAGCGTGCGCGCCGGGGACGGCGAGTTGCGGCCGGAGGACCTCGCCAGGCTTCAGTGGGTCCGCGGGCAGGTAGGCGGACGGCAGGTCGCAGAAGTCGTTTTGCGGGTCGATGACGAGAAGGTGGATGTTGTGCTTCATGCGGAGCTCCTTTGCCGTTGTGTTGTGCTCAGTATAGCATCGTTAGTTTCTCCGTGCAACTAACAGCGGAATCGAGGGCGCCCAGCGCAAAAAAAATGAGTGCGGAACAGGCAAGGGGAGGGGCCTTGTCGTGGCCTTGCCCAAAAAGTGTCGTTAGTTCTATAATGATACTAACGGCCTTCCCGCAGGCTTATCCCACAAAGCTCCCTCTAAAGAGGAATCCCATGTTTCAAACTGTCATCTGCACGGTCGACGTCGTGCTACTGACCCTGAAGGAGCACAAGCTCCACGTCGCGCTCTTCAAGCGGGACAAAGAGCCCTTCGCCGGCAGCTACGCCCTGCCCGGGGGCTATATCCATGCCGACGAAGACAACACAGCGTTTGATGCGGCGCTGCGCGTTCTCAAGGCCAAGACCGGGGTCACGAGCCCCTACCTCGAGCAGTTGGCGACATTCTCGGGCGCGGAGCGCGACCCTCGCGGATGGTCCGTCTCCATCGTCTACTACGCGCTGATGCCGCTGGAGGTTTTGGAAGCCGCCGACCAGGCGGGAATGCAGGTGTTGCCCGTCAGCGCCGTCAAAGACCTGCCCTTTGACCACAATGACATTGTTGCGGCGGCCGTCAAGCGCGTGCGCAGCAAGAGCATCTACTCATCGCTGCCGGCACATCTGTGCGGCCCGCAGTTCACGCTGCCTGAGTTGCAGTCGGTTTACGAAGCGGTGCTGGGCAAGACACTGAACAAGGTGAGCTTTCGCCGAAAGGTGGACGAGCTCGACCTGGTGGAAGAGATTCCTGGCGCCAAGACCGAGGTCATCTCGCAGCGGCCCGCGCAAATCTACCGCCTGAAGCGCAAGTTCCGCCACAAGCTTTCGACCGTCGAGCGGGCACTGCTGTCCTGAGGCGGCAACGCGATGAAGACCACATCGTGCGGCGTGCTCATCCGGAACGCGGCCGGCCAACTCCTGGTGGCCCATGCCACGGGCCAGCGCCACTGGGACATCCCCAAGGGCGGTGCCGAACCCGGTGAATCGCCCAGGGAGGCAGCGGTCCGGGAGGTCCTGGAGGAAACAGGGCTGGTGCTGGCGGCCGAAGCGCTTCGGGAAGTGGGCCTTTTCGCCTACAGGTCCGGCAAGGACCTCCATTTGTTCACAACGACGCTGGCGGAGGCCGATTGCGACCTGGGCCGGTGCCAGTGCACAAGCCATTTCCCTCACTTCCGGACCGGCGTCTTGACGCCTGAGGTCGACGAGTACAGGTGGGTGGACCTGCCGGAAGTACCGAAGTACTGCGCGCTTTCGATGACGGCGCTTCTCCGAACGTTGCCGGGCCTCGAGGCAATCGCCGGACCAAAACGCTGAAACCCGGCCGCTACACAGGCTCATGCCCAAGCACACTCGCGAACCACCGAAGCGCTCTGCAAAGTCCTACGCCGTCTGGCTCCTGAGCCGCCGGGAATACTCGGCCAGGGAGCTTCAGGACAAGCTCACGAACCGCGGGTACCCGGCCGAGGAGGCGACCTCTGCGGTGGGTGAAATGCAGCGTCACGGCTTCCAGGATGACGGGCGGTTTGCCGCGGGTGCCGCGCGCACCTCCGCCCTCCGACTGGGCAACCGCAGCGTGACCGCGAAGCTTGCGGCCAAAGGCATCTCCAAAGAGCTCGCGGCTGAGCAGCTCGAGCAGCTCGAGCCCGAGGAGACACGCGCCCTACGCGTTGCGGAGCGTTTCGAGGGAAAGCCCCTCGACGAGGCCCTCAAGGCCAAGGCCTACCGGTACCTGGCATCGCGGGGATTTTCTGGTGGGGCGGTCAAGGCCGCCATGCGTCACCTCCACGCAGAGGCCCAGCGGCGCGCCGAAGAGGAGGATGGACGGCCTGTCTAAAGGGGTGAGGGGTCGAGTTGCCTATACGGCTGCAGGACAACACACAAAGGAACCCTTCATGACCATCCGCTTCAACACCGGTGACCTCCTGGCCCAGCAAGGAATCATCGTCCACGGCTGCAACTGCTTCGGCAAGATGGGCTCCGGCATGGCCAAGGCCATTCGAAACCGCTACCCGTTCGCCTACCGCGCCTACATGAACCGCTTCGAGGTGTTCGGCCTGCAGCTCGGCGACATCGTCGCGGTGGCCAATCCAAAGCTGCGCATGCAGCAGCCCGAGCTCATGAGGCACATCAGCCAGTTCGACGAGAGCATCCCCGAGGGAGTCATCGTCGTCAACGCCATGACGCAATACGACTACGCCACGAGCGACGACACCAGCACCCGCGTCTTCGCCGACTATCCGGCCATCGAAGCTGCGTTTGCCCGCATCTACATGATTGCCGCGGCAACCAAGATGCCGGTGAACTACCCCCTCATTGGCTGCGGCCTTGCCCGAGGCAAGTGGCCCGAGGTCCGCGAGCGTATCGAACGCTCGATGAAGAACATCGACAGCGACCTGTGGCTCCTCCCCGGCGCAACCGTCGAGTAAGAAATCCGTTCTCTACTTCAACCACCGCTCCTTTTCCAAAGGGCGGTGGTTTTCTTATGGGGTTGGGCGTGATGTTCGTCGCGCATTGACGGGATTTGGGACGCACCGAGGCGCGTTTCGGACACGAGGCGACAGCTATCATTGGCGCCAAACAGGCAAGAAGCAGATGATGAGATTCGACTTTCGCAGGGAGGGGCTTTTAGCCTGCTTCCCATGACCGCGCGCAGCACGCAGGCGCTTCGCGCCCGAACCGCTCAAATCCTCAAATTCCTGGACTCCCCCGTCTACGGGGTGACGCGGACATCCAGCCTCCCGCTCACCGGCGCGGCATTCTTCTACGCGACAGGCGCTGCAAGTTGGCTGTTCAGCCCCGCCCTGGCTGGCGCCCTGGCAGCCACGTTGACGCTGCGAGCGGCGCTCAAAGGCCTTCGCATTCGCCTCGACGCTGCTGGGTTCGCGGCACAGAGCCACCCGAGCATGTCTGCCGCCGAGCGAGCCGCGATGCAAGAGATTTGGGGCCGCTGGTCGATACATGCCGGCAAGAGTGCGCTCCAGGCGCTTGCGTTCTGCGCAGGCGCCGGCCTGACTCCCGCGATTGCCTACGGACTTGGAACGCTCCTGGCCGACCCTCTCGAAATCTTGATGCAAGCGTTGGGCACAACAGGAATTGCACTGGCCTGGAGCCTCGTTTTCATGTCCAGGCGAGGGTACTGGGTGCGGCCGCTGCGAAGGGTCTTCGGCAGTTCAGGGTCGGTCCAGAACACTGACATTTAGTTTAGGTCGAGGGCTTCCTAAAACGTATCGGTCGTGCTAAAATGCTTCTCCTACGCTAAAGAGAAGAGCCATGAACGCGCCAATCACGTACATCCCCGGATTTCTGAAAGACCCCGACGCCGTCTTGAACGCGCTTTGGAACGAGCTCGCCTGGGAACGCCGCGGCACGACGCCGCGTCGTGAGTACTACTCCAACGAGCATCCGGTGCCCTACGCCTACGGGGTGGAGGAGTTCAAGCGCGAATACCAGCCACAGCCTTGGCATCCGGTCGTCCTTGACATCAAGGCGGCTCTCGAGGAGCGCACGAACACCAAGTTCGAGGTCTGCTTCTTGAACGGATACGAAGACCAGCGTGACCACCTTGGGTGGCATGGCGACAATTCCAGCGAAATGGACGACGCTCGCCCTATTGGCATCGTCACAGTCGGCGCGGAGCGCGACATCATGTTTCGACGCAGAGGCGACAAGGAAAGCATCGAGCGGCTCAAGCTCCAGCATGGAAGCCTGTGTCTCATGGCCCCAGGTATGCAAGACCTGTGGGACCACAAAATCCCAAAGGCCGGCTTCTCCTGCGGCACGCGCATCAGCTTGACGTTCCGCGGCTACGTCGCCTGACAACAACTGACCCTACGAGCCCCGAAGCCGCAGCTGGCCTCGGGGCTTTTTCTTTGCCGCCGTGCGTGCATCCAACGAAGGAGGCAAAGGCGCGGCCGGCGGGGGACTGAGGCCGGCACGACTCCGTGCGAAACACAGCAAAAGGCTAAGGGCGCTATCCCTAAGGGCGGGGAGTGAATCGCGGTGGTGGGCCCGCTGCGCTCCCGGGTCAGCGCAAGCTGTTAGCAGCCGCTTGATTCCCGCCGGACCCCGCCACCTCGACGGAGTTTTCCTTGGTCGGGCGCGATGGCTTTCCTATCGACGCGCGGCCGCCCGGACCGGAGCAAACGATTGCCGGTGCTCGGGGCAGGGACCGCGCGTGCGTAGTGCTTCCATATGGGCGGCAACGCCGTACCCGGAGTGCTTGGAGAAGCCATAGCCGGGGTAACGCGCGTCCAGCTCGACCATATGCCGGTCTCTGCGCACCTTGGCAACGATGGACGCGGCGGAAATTTGCGGGCATAGGGCATCACCGCCGACCAGGCTCTCCAGCTGGTTGGCTGCAAAGTTCTCGAAGCGTGGCAGCCGGTTTCCGTCAACGCGAATCAGGTCCGGACGGACGGGCAAGGCGGCAACGGCGCGCTCCATGGCCAGGAAGGTCGCCTGCAGGATGTTGATTTTGTCGATTTCCTCGGCGGTGGCCACCCCGACGCCTACCCAGCAATGCTCCTCGATGAGCGGCAGAAGAGCCTCGCGTCGGCGTGCACTCAGTTTCTTTGAATCGTCGAGGCCTGGAACCAAGACGTCGCGGAAGATGACCGCAGCCGCATAGACAGGCCCCGCGAGCGGGCCGCGGCCTGCTTCGTCAACACCGCAAACCAGCTTGAAGGGGGAATTGCTCATGTGGCGCCATTTCGAGACCTGTGAGCTTTTCGAGGGATTCGCCAAGTCTCTGGTCCGTCCCCCTATAGGCGCCGTCGTTTAGCCGCTGGCCCGGGCGGCTTCGCTACACCGGGGCAGGACCAACAGAAAGGAATGACATGACAATCTCTCTTGCGCCCACCGATGCAAATGCGACCGACCCTCTAAGCTCAGTCGCGCTCAACCAAGCGCTGGCGGAAAATGAGGCTGAACTTGCCGCCGTACAGGCGGAGATGGACCGCCTGCGAAAAATCCGAAGCGGGCTGCTGCGACAAACGCCCGTCGCTTGCGAGCGCAACAACTTCGGCCAAGGCTGCGGTGCGGTCACCTCCATCGGCGAACTGACCTACATCCAGACGCACTGGTATGAGGGCCCGCATGGCTGCAGCGGCGGCGACACCTGGCATCGAGGTGAAGGTCAATTCGTCTGCCCAAGCTGTGGGCACCGCAACCGGCTTTACAACCGAAAGGACGTCGAAAAGCTGGCTGGGCTCTTCAGGGTCATCCAAGCCGTGTACGACCGCTGAACTGATTGAACGAACGCCTTGGTCCTTCCGGGGCGTTTTCTTCTGCCTGCCAGGCTAACGAAGAACGCAGAGCCAGCACCAAAGAGTACTTCCGGCTAAACGAATGCTCTAGATGTGCAAACGACTCTACGCAGCACACCCAATGGAATTCCCGGCCCTCACGGAACGAACCTACAACGACAGCCGCCGCAAGCTCTCCGTGCTGGCACAAGCCATGGCACTGGACGTCATCCACCGCGCCCAATCGCAGGCCGTCACTCTCATCCTTCAGGCCGGCCTGCCGGACGATGCTGCACGGCTCCTCAAGAGCGATATTGCCGAGTCGCTGCTGGCAAAGGACGTTGCCCGCGTTGTGGAATGCGAGGGCTACCTGCAAGTTCCAACTGCAGCCCGGAGGGAGGAAATCCTCGAGCAGGCGCTGGTGGGTACCTTGCTCGGCTGGGTTTCGCAGAAGGTGGAGCAGGAGGACGCCCATCGGCTGCTTCAGGCGGTGCTTTCGCTATACGAGCCGTCCAACCCTGACGGAAGACCCTGACCACCCCGAGCGGGTCGCCCCCAGGCAGTGCCACCCCAAGCGAGACCCGCGATGACAACTGAATACACTCCTGACCGCAAAGAGACGCTCGAGCGTCGCATGTTCGACGACCTCCTCGCGGACCGACGGCTCTCCCGCCGATTGACCTACGCGAAGTACGCGGTCATCGCGACCCTCGGCCTGAGCTATCTGGGCGTGCTCGGTTTCGGCTTCTTCAAGTCCGCGGCCCAGCCCATCGTTCCCGGTGGATACGCTGCCATGATTCGCATCGAAGGCGAAATCGGACCAGGCAAGGCGGCCAGCGCCGAGCGGCTGAATCCCCTCCTGGAGAAGGCCTTCGCTGACGTGAACGCCAAGGGCGTCATCCTGCGCATCAACAGCCCGGGAGGCACGCCGGTCCAGTCGGCGCTCATCAACGACCGCATCCTGCAGCTCAAGAAGCAATACCCGGAGAAGAAAGTGGTGGCGGTCGCCGAGGACATGATGACCTCGGGCGCGTACTTCATCTCCGTCGCAGCGGACAAGATTGTGGTCAACCGCTCCACCATCGCTGGCTCCATCGGCGTCATTACCAAGGGCTTCGGTTTCCAGGGTCTGATGGACAAGCTGGGCGTGGAACGCCGGGTCGTGACCGCAGGTGAGTCAAAAAACATGATGGACCCGTTCGGGCCCCAGACGGACGACGAGAGGACGAAGCAGTCGGAGCTCCTGTCGGCCATCCACAAGCACTTCATCGATGCGGTCAAGGCCGGCCGGGGTGCCCGACTTCACATGGAGACACCGAATTTGTTCTCGGGAACCGTTTGGACGGGCGAAGAGGCCGTTCAACTCGGCCTTGCTGACACCCTCGGAGATATCGAATCTGCGGCCCAGGCAAGCTTCGGCACCAAGAACATCCATGAGTACGCGCCGGCGCGTGGTCTGCTGGAGTCCCTCATCTCGGGCGTCAGCGTGCAAGCTGCGGCGCTCCTCAAGCCAGAGGTCGAAGGCCCGCAACTCCTTCCCCGATAGGGTCATTGCTGAGTCCAAAGGAGGGCGCCATTGGCGCCTTTCCTCATGGCCCAACCCGGTCTACGACTGGCAAGAAAAAAGCGCCTCCTGGGGAGGCGCAGAAGAAGAGACTTAGTGAACCGTCGAGAATTCTGCCTTGAAGCGGTCGATTTCCTTGAGAATCCCTGCGTCGCGGCAGCACAAGTTGTCGATGAGGCAGACGCGGTGGCTGCCGTTGACCACAAGCTGGGCTCGGAGGAACCAACCTCGAAGCCAGTCCTTCCGGACATTCTCCACGACGTACTTGCGGCCGGTCGTCTTGTCGATGACCTGCTTGCCGACCAGGGGATGGCCGGGCACGTAGTGGTGCGACGGGTAGAAGGCATTGCGTTGAGCGCGCGCAGCCTTCACCTTGAGCCAATGAACCAGGTCGAAATGCGAGTACTCGACAGCGGGAACCGAAGAGTGCGGGAGAGCGATGGCGTTCATGAAGCGTCCTTACTGAGTTAACCTGCCTCGTCTAGATACGAGCTCGAGTGGCCGGCGGCGAGGTCTAACCCTTAGGCACCGCCGCTGCCAACACGGCAAAACGCCCTCGGGGGAGGGCGTTTCACGGAGGAATCGGAGAGCTGCTAGTCCGAGCGAAGGCAGAACTGCTCGAAGGCTGCCTGAAGAAAGCCGACCGGTCCGTACTCGCGGTTGACCGCCTCTGCGCCTTCGTGGCCACCGGATTGCCGATACGCAAGCGTTTCTCCTTCGCGCACGTACCAAAGCTGCTCTCCCGCTGGTCCACGGTCCAGGCTGACGAACAGCGAAAGAGCCGGGCGCAGAAGAGAGAGGCCATGACAGACGTCCGACAAGATGCTCTCCGAGGGCTTGGTCTCGTGCAGCCACATGGCGGTCGGTTCCTCGCGCCGAACCTCGACCCCTCTCGCCTTTAGAAGAGGCAGGACTTCGGCTTTGAACGCGTTGATTGCGGTCGCGCTGGCGTGAACAACGAGGGTGGTCTCGTACTTGGACAAAGGTAGCGCTCCTGTTGGGTTAGATGCTCGGTGTAGCCATATGAGTTTGGCGAGCACATCGCGAACCGCAGGCTCGCTCCCGCAAGGTTGGGGCGGCGAGATGAAGCTGGCCGGCAACACTTCCCCCTCCGTTAGTGCGCCCAATCTGGCGCAAAGGCACTGGAAAGGCTATTCTCCGAACGTCGCGATAGCCCGCGTAATTGGATTCAAACTGAGCCAACGCGAAGGTGCACTTATGGACATTCCCAAACTCCCCGCCTTCGTTGGCCCTGATTCACCCACCGCGGACCGCATGCATTGGGTCCGTGTCCCTTTCGATGTTGTGCTCGGGATGTACAAGGAGTCCGTGCTTCGCGTACAGCGCCATCACTTGCGCCGCGCTAAGGAAGCTCGACACATCACAGGTTCCGACAACCCCCTGCACGTCAACTTTCTTGCAGCACGGACTGCTGACGGAAAGACTCGACTGATTGACGGGTACACCCGCATCACCGCCATCCTGCACGAGGGGAAGGTTGCTCCTGCCCAGGTGTGGCTGGGGGTTGCCGATTGCGAGAGCATCACGGATGCAGAGAAGCTCTATGACGCCGTCGATAGCCGCGCGGCCGTCAAGCGGGGCCGGGATGCATTTGAGGAAGGGTTACGTCGCTCAGGCCTTCTGGGCAAGCTCACCAGCCCGGCCTTCGTGCGAGGCCAGGCCGTGTCAGCTGTCGCTGCGGCTGCCGGCGACCGCGACATCCGTAAGGCCGTCTACGAGCTGCGCAAGGGTATTCAGGTGCTCGACCCCATTTCAATTCGAGCGGGCCGCAGCGGGCTTCCTGCTGGCGCCCTGGCAGCACTGCTGGTCGTCGCATCGAAGGAGGAAAGCCGGGCGCCGGAGGTACAGGCCTTTGCAGCTGCGATTCAGCATCCAAAGGAGGTGCCGCTCGAACGACGCAAGGAGCTCGAAGCAGCCTTCAAGTGTGCCGAAGCCTTGAAGCATCGACGAGAGGCAAACGCGCTTTCCGGCAAGAACGTGGAACCCATCATGGAGTTGGTCCTCGGGTACTGGGAGCAGCATTCGGGCAGGGGTGGTCCTCGAGCAACTCCTGTCAAACGCGACGAGTACCTGGCGACCCCCGCCTGAAGCACGAAAAAGCTCCCCTCAAAGCACTTGCTTCAAGGGGAGTGTTCGGAATGATGGCTAGGCCAGTTCGGTTTCGAGCGATTCGATGGCGGTGATTTCCCATCCTCGCTCCAGGCTGAGAGAGGCTTCGTTGCCCTGGTTCTCGCCCAGCACATCGAAGAGGAGCTTCAGGAAAGCACTTGGAGGATAGAAATTCTCCGCGGCCTCCTCATGTGGGGCCTCGACTGCCAACACGATGGTGACAAAGCAGCGGGTTCCAGCTCGGTTACCAGAGCGCTCCGGGCAAACCTGGCCGCGCACCAGGGTCGCCACGCCTTTCGGGAAGGTCCGAGCCTTCGCGTGACGGGCATTGAACGCCTGGATGAACGCGTCACTCAACTGGCCTGCGGAGACCGTAGCGTTGCGGGTAAAGCCGGTAGCGTCGAATTCGACGTTAAATTGCGCCATTTATGTTGCCTTTTTGATTACAGGAGGGGCACAACGTGCCGATGTACTACTTCCTGTAGAGACGCCGGCAAGGCGGCCCTATACCGAGCAGGTCAACTCAGCGAGCATCTCCATGCCCAACAAAATCGTGTTCATCGGCAACTGGCGCTTCTTCGAAGGCCGCAAGTACTGGCACACGGACATCGACCTTGTTGCCGATATGCGGCGCAAAGGCGTGCGTGACGGCAAACTCCACGGGGTTGCCCTGGAAGCGTTCGTCGTCGCCTGTCTGCGGACGCCGGACTATCAGGTACTCGGCGTCCCAATGGACGCTCAGGACTATGCCGCGGTCAGCGCTGCTGCACTCGAGGCGGCGTAAAGGCGCCTCGTTCTTCAATCCCCTGTCGACTCCTTGTCTACAGGGGATTTTTTTCAGCCAAAAAGGAAATCCCCCGGCAGCTCAAGCTGCGGGGGGATGAATCATCCCGCGGGGCCCATCACGGAACCCAAGAGAGCGCGGCATCGAAGTCGCTTGCGGCCATGGGGACGCCGACCTTGCAGATATGCAAAAACGCGTCCTTTGCTTCCTGCGCAGTGGCGTACTCCATCTCGGTGACCACCACGCGCGCTCCTGAGAATGCCCCAGAAGCTTCGTCGAACCACTTCAGGCCATCGTTGAGAACGGTTTCCTCGAAACCAGCCCACTCGTTGGTCCAGCGGCGGCGCATCAGCGGGCTTGCGACCAGACTGCTGAGCAGGGCTCGCGCCGGCAGCCGGAATCCCGAGTCAGCCTCTGCCTGGTCGACGAACTCCAACTTCTTCTCCCGGAGGTTGGCAACCAGCGCCTTGCCGTCGGCCCACACTGCTCGTTCGGCAGTCGTCAGGTCGTCAGGAAGGGGGCTCGCCTCGTCACGGGCCACCCAAGCGAGGGTCGCAAGCCGGTTCTGGCCGTCCAGTAGCAGCGAACTCGTGGAGTTCCCGCGCAGCATGTGCACGGGGCCCAGCCTTGTACGGCCGGCTTGACTGATGTCGGCCCGGCCATAGGGGGACCAGAGCAGGAAGGCGCCGATAGGGTAGCCGCGCAGGATGGATTCCAAAAGCGCCATTACATCGGCCCTTGTCCAAACGTAGGGGCGTTGGAAGCCGGCGGGCAAGAGCCGCGCGTTGGTTAGGTCCTTCAGCAGGTTGATGAGGAACACCGAATTTTGCTGAATGTTCATTCGTTCTAGTCCTGTGATGTTGTCCTGCGCCGTATAGCTGACGGTCGCGGGAGGCCAAAAAAAACCTCGCGTTAAGCGAGGTTTGGAATCAGGAGTGCAAGCGGGAAGCTTGCGAATGATGAATCAGGGGTTCAGAAAAAAGCAGCGGTTTGCTGCGCAACTTCAATCGAAGCACGAAACTGAGAGCAGAAGCCCTCAAAACGCGCATCGCAGAAGGCGTTGCGAGCACAGCGATTGCAAAAGCAATCGTTGAATAGCCCAACGAAGCAGTGAAATTCGCATCCATCACAATGGACGCAAATAACATGGCTACGGAACATCCCGTAGCCAGCATGTGAGACATGAAGAAGCGTGACAGCTTCAACATAGCCTTCAACATGGCTAGGAATGCTTCGGCGCCACTGATTTGCTTGCCAAGGAGACCTTGCTCCCAGACAGACACAATCAGTACCTTTGTCATACCGCCGACGGCAGCAACGACGAGGGCTAGTGTTACCAGCGACCCAATAAAGTTTGCGATTTCCATATGTGTGCCTCGATGGACGACGCGCAGCGCTCGATGACGAACTCTGGCGAACAACCAAAAAATGTTTCCTATGCACCATATAGGCACCCGAATCAATCGGGTTCGCAGGGCACCCTTCAGGGTCGCTAAAGCGCGGATTTCCCTTTTTGCATCAATGACTTAGGCGCGCATGCCGCGCCAACAGATGTCCATCTTCGACATCCAACGTCATGGGCGCACATGAAGCGCCGCTTCACATGTCACCTCTTGCGACTTCATGACCTAAAACGTCATACTGGGACGGCTGCAAGACCCTCATCGCGCAGCACTCCCTCAACAATACAGTTCGTTGTACTTTGAATACTAACCGTAATGCTTTAGACGCGCAACCGACCCGTCTAAAACGCTTGTCCTGGGCCAATGACTCCCATCGGCAGCTCGTGGATGAACTCCTGGAGGCCTATCGCGTCCACCGAGGCAGCCTTCGCCATCGCGAGCGGACCGTCACCCTGGAAGAAGGCATCATCTTTGACTTCATGCGGCATGCCCAATGCCCGCCAGGCCATACGCAGCCGCACCACTTCGAGCAGTGGGGCGACAGCCTGTTTCAGCAGCGTGGGGTTAGCGCGGGCACGCAGCGGCGCTACCAGTCCAGCGTGCGCCTGTTCTACGACTACGTGGGCAGGGAGCCGCGGCTACGGCAACGCGTGCGCGACGTCACTGGGCAGGAGCTCGTGCAGGTCGCAACGCCCGAGAACTGCATCGTGCACGTGCGTGTACGAGAGCTCGAGGCCGACAGCAGCCGACGGTCATTCACCGATGACGAGACGCAGGCCCTCATCGAACGCATGGACCTCGAGATTCGTCTGGCTCACCAGCAACGCTCCAAGGCACTGAAAGCGCTGCGACGCGACAAGGTCGTGTTTTGCACCGTGCTCGAGCTCGGGTTGCGCGCAGCCGAAGTCTTGGGACTGAACATCGACTCCTTTGAGCGCAACCCCAAGCATCCGAAGATGGGACGGTTCGGCCTGGTGAGGGTCTACGGCAAAGGGGGCGTGTGGCGCAGCGTCCCCATCCTGAACCCAGACCTCAGCCGACTCCTGCAGTGGTACCTCGACGAGGTACGCCCAGACTTCCTGGGCAACGCGGCCAACGGGGAGAAGGCCTTGTTCCTCTCTGAGCAAGGCAAGCGCCTGAGCTACAGCGCGCTTTACCGGTCCTTTGTGCGAATGCGGCGCCTGGCCGGTCTGTCCGAGGAGCTTGTGATGCATTGCCTGCGGCATACCTCGGTGTCCAACAACACGATGCTGGGCTTGTCATCCGAGAGCGTGCGGCTTCGCCACGGTCACCGCCACCAAGCCACGACGCAGGGGTACACCCACTTCCCCGACAAGTTCGTACAGAAAGACTTCAGCAAGGTCATCAAGAGGAACCTGAAGGAACGTGACGATGGCGACTCGGATTGACGTCCAGGAGGCCCCCGCGCTGCAGTGGCGGCTGCATACCGTCATGTCCGAGCGGGGCATCCGTAGCAGCGCCGAGCTGCATCGGCGACTGCAGTCCCGAAAGGTGGACATCACCCACCGCCAGCTGGCCCGTATCGTCTCCCAGCTGCCGCAGCGCCTGAGCACCGAGCTCATCCTGGCGTTGATGGTCGAGCTCGATTGCCGCGCCGACGAGCTGCTCAGGCTTTCGCGTACCGGCAGAAGGCAGGTCAAGGCCACGCCGACGAAGGCCTCCGTCGCAGAGGCCCCGCGCCAGGAGGGAGGGGAGCCACCGGTGACGGGGGCCGACGGCACGCAACCGCCGGCCACCATCGCGCCGGCGCCGGACGACGGTGTCTGCGGACCCGACATGAGTTCGTTGGTGCTGCGCCTGGACGAGGATGAACTTGGATGAGCAGCAACACCAGTTCGGCCAAATCGAGCGAGCCCTGCGCGCTGTGCAAGACCTTCACAGACGAGCCGCAGGCTTTCCTTCCCGACGGACCTGTTTGCTTTGCGTGCTACCAGCGCGACTTCATCGCCGTGGCGTGCAGCGGTTGCGGTGCCTCCACTAGGACGTACCTCGGGCAGGGTGAGGCGCTGTGCCGCAGTTGCCGGGCCGCGGCGCGACCTGGCTGCCTGCGTTGCGCTAAACCGGTCTCTCGACGCTCGTTCGAAGTCCCTGGTGGCCACGTCTGCGCGTACTGCAGACGCTTCTACGAGCCACCCAGGACCTGCTGCCGTTGTGGTCGCGAAAGCCGTCACTTCAGCAGCAACCGAGCCATCGGCCTGACGGAGCGGGTCTGCGCAGGTTGCGCCCGAGGTGACTGCCAGACATGCCGAGGTTGCCGAAAGCACCGGCGTGTCTTTGCACGCGATGCGAAAGGCCACCCGCTTTGCCGCCATTGCGCAAGCGGCCAACCGTTCCAGTGCCCGTCGTGCGGGGAGCAGGGCCGGCGACATTCGTCTACCGAGTGTGAGCGCTGCTACCGACGCCGCGGCGTCCAGGAGGAAGCAGCAAGCCTGGCCAGCCAGATTGCGGCACCTTGGGCTCGCGCGTGCTTCCTCGAGTTCGCGGGGGCCTACGCCGGACAGCTCCTCAACGGACGCGCCAAGGTCAAGTTGAGACGCTACGCCAGGTTCTTTGCGGCGGTGGGAGAGCTTTGTACCTCTGCCGGCGAACTAACCTCCATCGCGTTGCTCAACACTTTTGGAACCGAGGGTTTGCGTCGGCACAAGGTCCCCTTCAGCTGGATGGCTGCGCGATATGCCAATGCTCGCGTCGATTTAGAGCAGTCAGTCGCCCATTCCGGCATGAGTACGCGAAGTCGCTTGCTCGCTCGAGTGGAAAGCGGCTGGCAACAGGAAATCCTGCGTCGCTACCTCGCGTTCCTGATGCGCTGCCAACAGCGTTGGCGTGAGCACGGCTGGGTCGGTGACCACGAACGGTTCACGGACCGTACCGTCACGCTCCTGCTGCGCGCAGCAAAGCGGTTTCTGGAGACGCTGGATGACGACGTGACCTCGGTTCATGCCATCGACCGGCTCGCCCTTGAGCGTTTTGTGACAAAACTGCCTGGGCAACGCAATGCTCTGCACTCGTTCATTCAATACCTCAACCGGCGCGAGAGGCTGTTCCAGAAGCTGGAGCTCGTGTCACCGCCCAAGGGTGCGCTGCCCTACCATCACCTGCTCACGGAGCCGCGGGCTCGCGCCCTGATTCAACGCTGGCTCCATGACGAATCCGTGCACCCCCGAAACGCGCTGATGTGCCTGTTCATGCTGCTGTATGCGCGCAAGGCCGTGCAGGTATGTCGGCTGCGCAGGAAGGTGTTCAGGGTCCACGAAGATGGCCGCGTGTTCGCAAGGTTCGGCCCGGTTTCAACTCCGCTGCCCGAGCCACTCGCACGGATGCTCCTGGACTACCTGGCCGCCATTGAAGAGGCAAGGGGCGAGTTCCTGGCGCCTGATGACTACCTGTTCCCAGGACAACTGCCTGGCCGACCGTTTACGCCGGAAGGCCTGCGCTACATCCTGAACCAGGAAGGGGTCAGCGCCCACGAACTGTTCACCACGGCCATGGCCTCCCTCTTCAGAGGGAGGCTGACCCATCCGAAAGTCATTGCGCGGGCCCTGGGAATATCCATCCCGACGGTTATCCGCTACTGGGAAGCGTTCAGTCCGCGCGTCTCCGACGAGATGACGCAGCTGACGTGACGGACAGTTCAGCGCGGAGGTCGTACAGCTCTTCTGTCATGCGTGGGCTCAAGCACGGGCCATATTCCGAAGTGAAAGGGAGCAGTTCATTGATATTCGCCATCCCTCCGCTAGCTGCCATGTGGCTCATGAGTCCCTTGGCTAGCTCACGAGTCGACGCGGGCAATGGCCGTTGCCCTTGAGCCAACTCCGCTTTGTAGCCGGGCAGAGCTTTTCCCAAGGCCTCACCCGCAGCAGTCTGCCGCCGCCCAAAATCGGACATGTGGCCCACGAGGTCCTCATACTCTCCCAGCCACGATTCGGACTCAACCTCGGAGAGAGTGCGCAACTTGTGGTCCTTGACCTCCCAGAGCCCTTTCGCAATGGCGTGGTCCACGAAGCTTGCGTAGACCGACTGCAGGGTGTCCGGGCAGTAGGCACGCTCAACGTACCCCTGACTCATTGCTGAGAACAGATGAAGTTTGATGACCGACTGGTTATCGATGAAGAAGGCAGGAGGCTTGATGGTGGGGATTCCGATGCAAGACATCGCAGTACATGGGGGAGTTGATGGTCCGCCGTGTAGCGAGGCTCTCCGGAAACTTTTTCCCACCCCTGCTTAGCGCAAACCTGCCGGCTTGGAAGCAGGCTCGGAAGCACTGCCAGCGGCCAACCCGTGAAGGCGAAACCCCTTCCCCGGACCCCATCCCCAGCCTATGGATTTGTGAATTTCTCCTTCGGAGACCGGCAGCTTCCTGATGGACAAGCTCATGGACAACCCTTTGGGTTGCCCACGACCTTGACCACAGGACTCCTGCCTAATTCACAAGCTCCACAGGCTTCTAGTCACTGCGTTTTAGAAAGAAAGAAGAGAAAGACATTCGTGGCAAAGGTCAAGGGTTCGTGGATTTGAAGGAACAAGCTTCCCAGTCGAAAAAAACAGCCTCAGGCGGCCACAGGCGCCAGGCCGAAGATGGCGAAGTGCACGTTCCCGCGCCCTCGCGGCGCACTGCGCTGCACGACCCAAGGCGGGTAGGGCATATGCTTGGGGCTGTCGTCGGTCACCAGCCCCAGGCCACTCGGATTCTTGGAAGATTTGACAACCAGGCAATCGAGAATTGGCTTGAGCCCGCCATAGGCGTTGTCCCAATCGAGCTCGCCGGCTGACCTACGGACCACGACCAAGGCAGCCTGCGCGAGCGGCGCGGCAGGCCTCCGGTCGGCAAGGCCCCGGCTGAAGACCTTCACCGTCCACAACCGGCGAAGTGCCATGTAGGCCTTGGGCGCCATCCCCCGAATCATGTTGTTCGATGACGTCTCCTGGCCAATTTCAAAGCTGTAGGCCAGTCGCGCGCCCTCGCACCACCGCGGCAGCTCGAGGTCGCCTGGAAGCTCAAGGGGGAGGGTGGTCAGAACGGTCTACACAGGTGCAAAGCAAAGTCCCGGCATATCCCGTCGGGCCGTCGGCGGCTGATGGGCAAGCTCAGCCCATCTGGACGGCAGCACGCTGGCCAGGATTCGGGTCTTCTGGCAAGCCAGCCTGGTCAATGTCCAGAGAATGCCGGTGCGCGGACTCCGGATACTTGGCAAGGCCCACGGCGTACGCATTCTTTCCCAGCTCGATGGAGAACGCCGGTCCGCTGATATTGAGCGCCGGATTCGCACGCAGTTGCGCACCGGTGGCCGCCCGCAGGTGCCAGTTGGAGAACTCCGGGTCGGTGGGCTCCGACTGCGGCTCGTAAAGCAGCACCGGACCATGGCGGCCCTTGAAAGCCGGACGCAACGCGCCCCACTGCTTCACGCGAGCGCTATGGATGAACAAGGTCCAGACATCGTGCTGTGCCTCTCGGGGGAGCACCACGCGATGGAAGCACTCTGGCCCGATGTAGTTGAGAAAGCGCTTTACGACACGGCCCGACCACCGGTCCTCGTAGTACCAGCCAGCCAGAATGAGCGACAGGCTGCGCAGGAACGGGTGGTCGTGAAGGCCGTCAGCGTCGCAAGCAACGAATCGGTGCAGGTAGAAGCGCAGCCCCATCGCCGTTCCGATGTACGACCTCTCCATGTAGGGTTGGCCGAGATGGGAAATGTGACGGGTGGGAAGACGGCCTTGCAGCCAAAAGAGACCTCGACGAATCATTCCTATGCACTTTCTCGTGGGTGAGGCGACATCCAATATAGATGCAAGCCTGTTACATTTTAGCACGGCTAATCTAAAACGCAATATCTCTTCGGTTCGGGGCCACTCGGGCCCGCCAATCACCGCGGGCTATACGCGGAAGGACAACTTCACAGGAGAATGGATGAGTTACTCATCAAAGGTGCTGAAGCTCTACTTCAGCAAGGGAACCTCCGACAAGGAGTACCACATCGTCATCGAGGCAATGGCGGGCGGCTACCGCGTTTACGGTCTCAACGGACGCCGCGGCAATGCCACGACGCTTCAGACCAAGGCTTCCGGCCCCGTGTCGCTGCGCGCCGCTGAAGCCGCGTTCCACGCGGTCGTCGAGGAGAAGCGAAAGAAGCAGTACACCACCGACTGGTCGGGTCGACCAGGCGCCGGCATCGACTTCAGCGCCGCAATCATTTCCGGCACGGCGCCCGCATCAGTGGTCAGCCCCGTCATGACCGCAATGGAAGCCGAGCACCTGGTACCGGCTCCTTGGCTGGGCAGCGGTCCGGACATCGACGAGGCCCTCCTGAGCGGTGAATCGGGGACAAGCGCCCAGCTATTGCCAGCAGGGGAGCGGCTCATGGCCCTCGCCACGGTCGGGAACCCTCTCGTGGTGAGCGCCGACGACGGCAAGCCCGGCTTCCTTCCGAAGGACGTGTTGGATGAGCTGGAGGCAGCGCTGCCCCAGTATGTCCTGGACGGCTGCTACGCAGCGGGCACGTTCGTCATTTGTGACGGCTACAGCCTGAAGGACACAGCGGCAGGGCAGGGGGCGCCCTTCGCAGACCGCATCCGGTCCATCGAGGCAGGCCTGCGCCGGCGCAAGCTGGCACCAAGCCATGTGATGCTCCAGCAAGTCTTCTTCGACAGCGACATCCCCCAAGGGGTATACATGCTGGCCAAGCCAGGCTCGGACGTCTTGGTTCGAAGGAACCACCTTCCGTACCAGCGCGCGGCCGCTACGAATGCCGCAGAAGCCTACGTTTGCCGCTTGACGGTCGATTGATTTTTCCTGGTCCGCCTCCGTGGCGGACCTTTTTTGACCCGCGGGCCAGGCAGCGGGGATGTCAGACCGGCGGAAAGGCAACGAACGTTTCCGGCGCTTCTTGCCAACCCTTGCCGGGCACCAGGAATCTGAAAGTGCCGCCCTTGTCGACCTCTCCGCAGCCGAAGGCAGAGTCGGAGACCGACAGGGCCCCAAACCGCAGATTTCCCATCATCCGGCGCACCGCGGCCGCGTACTGGTCAGGCTCCGCCAGGTCGTGTTCGATGACGCCCGTCAGGAGACCTTTTTCTGGATGGATGACGGCTGCCCGTGCAGTCATGCTCTCCCCGTCCGGGTGGTCAACGAAGGCCAGGCTGACCTGCAGCTGCGCAGGGTCACAGCGGTGGTCGACCGCTGCCTGAGCCATGAGTCGACATAGCCCGAATGCCTGTGCAGTGTGCAGTGAGGCTCGGAAGACCTCCCAGGGGGTGCCAAAGCCAAGCACGGTGTGGTGAATCTCGAGCGGCTCGGCGATACCGCCGTCCATCTCGTAGCGTGCGCTGAACGTCAGGGCCGGGCGGCCGGCATCGGAGTCATTTTCTCCGGGCGTGATATCGCCCCGAATGAGAACCATGAAGAGCGCTTCGTCGTTCACAGGGTGCGCCTCCGGCGCACGCCATCCATTGACAGCATCCAGGGCCAGAACCGGCGCCAGGCGGTTGGCTAGCCGCTGCCGGCGCGCAAGGGCGCCTACGAGATTGGACTCCACCTCCATCGCCGTCTTCAGCTCGCGGCAGAAGCGAAAGACATCGGCAGGAGGCATCAGGTACGCGTCCTGGGTCGCCACCTGGCCCGCGACGACCCGGATGTCCTCGACGGGGATTCCGGTCGAAGCGGCGATAGACCTGGCGATGACGCGCGGGTTGGCGGCAAGCGAGAGCACGGCTCCCGCGGGGCGCTCGAAAATCGTCGAAAGGGCGTACGCGCGCCAACCACTCGTCGGAAAGCCGCGCAGCGGGACCGGCTCGCAGGTCAGCATGCCCATGAGAGCGTCGAAGGCGCTCAGCGCACCATCGTCATTGAGTCGGGTGAGCTCTACGGACAGCCGCATCAGCTTCAGGCTGTTCCGCGCGTCCAGCATCTCGAACATGTCTTCGATGAGTGCTCGCCGATGCGCTTCATCTCCCCGTGCGAATGCGTAGAAGCTCTGGGCCAGGTCTTGCGGGGTCATGGGGCGGGTACGTTGTAGTAGTAAGGTGCTGGTAGTATTGTAACCAGTTCTATCACTGTCAGTCAAATCGTGCCCTGCCTATACGGTTGCCGAACTATTTTTTAGGACTTACACAATGGTTGCTTCCATCACTGACTCCACCTTCGAGCAAGACGTCGTCAAGTCCGATGTGCCCGTGCTCGTCGACTTCTGGGCGCCCTGGTGCGGCCCCTGCAAGCTGCTTGCGCCTGTCCTGGACCAACTCGCGGCCAACCACGAGGGCAAGCTGAAGGTTGTCAAGGTCAACATCGACGAGGACCGGGAACACGCCAAGAAGCTGGCCATTCGCGGGGTGCCCACGCTCGTGCTTTACCGGCACGGGGAGGTCGTTGCCCGAGCAACCGGCGCCCAGTCGCTAGGAAAGCTTGAAGCGATGGTCGCCGCCTAAGCCGTCAGCCTCTTTTTTCACAGCCCGCTTCGTGCGGGCCTTTTTGTTAGAAACCAACCCCCGCGATTCCTGGCCGGCCGCCAATTTTTCCGACGTCCCTACACGTGGCTTCCTCAACAGATTCGCCCGAGCAGGGCAGGAGACACACAACATGGCAATCAAGCTCGCCGTCGGCGACGTCGTAGAACTCAAGTCGGGCGGCCCGCTGCTGACCGTGGTCAAGGACCGCGTCGAGCAGGGCAGCAAGTTCGTCCAGGTCGCATGGTTCGACGGTGCGGCGGTTCTGAAGCAGGAAGTGCTGCCGAAGGATTCCTTTCAGGTAAAGGGCATCAAACCGTCACCCGAAGGTGGTACGGCGCCCACCGCTGAGTAACGGGTAACACCCAAGACTGAAGCCGCCCACGAGGCGGCTTCTTCACGCGCGCCCGGCCCGGCGCGCGAGGCCCGATTACAGGCAGGTGTCGTGGGCCACCAGGTTCGGCGAGTCGAACCGGGCACCTGTGGGAGAGATGTAGCCCCCTTTAACGTCAAACGCGATGAGTGGGTAGCCCCCGTCATCGTCCACCACCGCCTCCGACACAGTGGCCACGAGCCATGCGCGCTCCTTACCCGGGGCCCGGAATTTCAGGTTAAGCGTGTCGCCTCGGCCCAATACGTCCTTCACCCGTAGTTTTTGGTCCAGGCTGGCAAGCTCGAGTGTGCGAACGCCGTCCGCGGTGCGCAGGAAGAGCACTCGGTCGGTCGACATGAACATCACACTGGCTGCGCCGGGCAGCGTCCCCTTGCTGTGCACGTAGGTCCCGCACTCGCCTTGCGGCGCATCGCCGACTTGCAGAAGCTGGAAGGCGCCATCGGCGGGGGCGGCGGGAGGAGGTGCGGACGCGGCTCCGCTTCCCAGGTACAGGGCAGCAGTGAGCGCGAGTAGGGGCTTGAGCATGGTGCAGAGGAAGTGAACAACCGCGTCTAGCTTCCCGCCTTTAGCCCGCTCGACGAGGGGCCGCCCTGGGCGTCTCCGTGGGGCTCCGCGCCGCCTACCCGTTCGCTGGCAGCCGTAGCCGGTTCACCACCTGCTCATACACCCAGCTGCTGCGATTCACCTCCGCCGGAGCCGCCGGGCCGACCGCCCTCACAAGTTTCGTGACCGTCCCGGCGTCGGGCTGCAACTCCAGGAGGGCGGCCCACTTGTCGGCTGCCAGGCTGACTGACGTTCGGTGGCCGTTGGCTTCCTTGAAAACAACGATGACGGGCTTGCGTTTCGGCTGCGCCCCTGTGGACAGATTGGGGGATACCAGGCCACCCGGCCGTTCCGCGGTGCTACGGGGGAGGCCGAATGGCGTCGTTATGTCGCGCGGGCTCGCCGGCGTGGGGACCGTTTGTGCACGGTCGCTCGTTGGCGGAACTGCCGAGAAGCCCGTGCGCTCCCCCGCTGCAAGCAACTCGCGTACGGCTTGGCTGAGCAATTGGTCCGACGCACCGGCGGCCGCTAAGGCTCGAAGGGCTTCAAGGTAAACGGGGTCTTCAGCCGACATAACTTCGAATTATGCCTGTCCGACCGGCATAACATAAACATAACTCGCATAAGTTATGCCGTATTATGTCGTTTATGCGATGTGAGGCAATGCAGTAGCGTTGCTTTTCGTGACCGATGCGTTTGATTTCTTTAATTCAATGTTTACTTGCTTTACGCCATCTAAGCTGTTGATATGGAAGGAATTTCCGTTGGACATGTGAGTCTTTTGAGGGGCAAATGTGAGCGAATTGAGGGACACCCGGAGCTTTTGGAGGGACCGTTGTGAGCATAAGGAGGGCGCATAAAGCCCCACATGTGAGCGTTTTGAGGGACTGGGCTGTGGATAACCGGCCAGCTTCGCAAAGGACGACATGTGAGCTTTTTGAGGGATACCCGAACCGCCGACATGTGAGCTTTTTGAGGGAGAGTCATGTGCACGTGTCGGCCAGGCCCGGGCAGTTGTGAGCTTTTTGAGGGACCTTCCCTGGACAGGCCGACCTGTGAGTGTTTCGAGGGACTGAGAATCCGTGCGCGACCTGTGAGCTTTTTGAGGGACCTACTCGACCGCGTGGCAACTCGCCGATAAATGAGGGGATGTCTGTTTGCAAGGAGACAACCTCGTCCGAGGACCCCGATGCCCATCGAAAGAACAGCGGCCTCATTACCTCGTTGCTCGCCGTTGACCTGTGAGGAGGTGACTGTTAGCCTTCTCACATCAAACGACCTACGCGAAAATCCCATTGGCCAAAGTCATAGGGGTCACCGGCGAGATACTGACCGATGACAGCCGCCAGCTATCCTTGCTCGCCGACAGCAATCTGCCGGAGCGACTTCGCAAGGCCGTTGAGGTCGTTCACATGTACCCGGTGTCCGGCCAATACAGCCATTTTTGCCGCCGGGTGTTCAACGCTTTGTTGTTGGTGACGACCAAGGGCTGGCAATCTATCCCTTCCGAGCTGCAGGCCAAGGTTCTAGACGAGCGACGAGTCCTCAGGTTCGCCGCCACCGTGGGGGAGCTGGGTAAGGTGTTGCGGGCCACGACCAGAGCAACTGAGAGAATTTACGACGCCGTGGAGAACCTGTACGGCCAGGAATTCCGCTTCGACGCGATGGGCGAGCGGGGCGACATGTACAAGGTGGCCAGCCGCCTGATATCCCAGTATTCGAGGAGTTCGGACGGCTCGGGAGAGGTGCAATGGGAGTTTCCGCCGGATGTATTCGAGATGCTCATGAGCCCAGGGCGCTGGGCGGCCATCGATATCCACCTAGCAAACCGGTTCAATTCGGGCCATTCGCTCGCGCTCTATGAAAACACGCACCGGTACATTCGCGTTCAACTGACGGCGCGGATGCCGGTTGTCGATTGGGTCAAGCTGCTCGTGAGCCCTGATGCGGCCGAGACCTTTCTCCAGCAAGGGAACTATCGCTACTTCAAGCGCGACATTCTCTTACCGGCAATGCGAGAGCTGGAGAGCACCGAGGCCTGTCCGTTTAGCGTCGAGCTGCTGGAGACCACAGGTTCGCGTAATAAGGTGACCCACCTTCAATTCCGGCTGCACCTGAAGGTCCAGGCCGCTTTAGACATGGACACCAGCCAGACCGGGGACCCTCGCCTCGAGGCCAAGCTGCGTGAATACGGAATCACGGAACGGGGCATCGACCAACTGCTGACGAAATACGACGAGCCCGTTCTCAGGCTCCACATAGCCGCGTTCGACAAGCGCCTGGCGGAAGGGGGTATCCGGGACAAGGCTGCAGCCTTCGTCCATCAGGTCAAGAATGATTACTACGGTCGCAGTCCCCAGCAGGAAGGTCAGGCCGACGCCCCCGCTCTCCCGGCTCCCGCGGTGGACACGCGGAAGCAGGATGAGGCCGATTTCGCCAAGCATATTGCGCAGCGAGTTCGAAAGTACTACTTGGGCCAGCCGCGATTTGTCCAGGACCAGCTGCTCCAGGCCTTCCTCAACAGCCCGGACACTCCGAACCTGGTGCGAGAACAGTTCGCGAAAAAGGGGTTCAAGACACCCGCCGTGTCCGGGACGTTCTACGCGTGGATGGCGAAGCAAGAAGGAGTTCTTTCCCTTCCGGAAGACGCATCACTAGATGCGTACCTCGACTGGCGCAACGAACCCAAAAGAAGCAAGGGCCCGAGAGTTTTGTCGACCAAAATCTCTGTAGGGGGGCCAATCTCTTCCGGCACGCGAAAGAAGGCGGCATCGCCTCGGGAGGTTCCGGCCGACTAGCCCGGTATTGCCGCCACGGCAGCGCCTGGCGGGCGCTCCTTGTCGAGCAAGGTGCCAAGCAGGCTGTAAGCGAACGCTTCGTCGACGACCCCAGCCTTGGCCAAGTCTAGATACTTAGCCAGCACCGTTTGGTGAATTGGCGCCACTGCCGTCGGCAGCGGCCAGTCGCCCAGCCCGGCAGCGCCCCCCACCGAAGGCCCACGTGCGGCAATGGCTCGTGTACGAGGGGCAGAGCTCAACTGCCGGGCTCGCATCCCTAAAGCCGGGGGTACCGGCTCGTCCCGGTCCAACCAGCCGTCCGGCAGGCCAAGAGCGTCCTCCATCGCTCGCGCCCGTCGCGGTCCGAAGGCGCGCCGCTGGCTAGCAGCCCGCGTCTCCGAGTTCATCAGGTCAGAGAGCATCGACGGTGCCGTGTTCAGCAACGTCGCCAAATGGGTCGTATGCGTGCAGGCGTCCGCCAGTCGCCTAAGGTTGCCGCGCCGCAAACGCTGGAGTTCCACGCTGCTGGCTTTCGCCCTGGAGTTGCGCTGAAGCGCTCGAATCATGTCCGGATGCCAAGGCTCGCCCGAACCCAGCCACGTCGCCGGTACCTCGGCGCACTCCGCGATTTGTGCCCATTGCAAGGGGGACAGCAACCCGTAGTCGTCCATGGCTCGCTGAAGCAGTGGCACTGAGCATTCAGCAGCTTTTGCCACGGCACCTGCCAAGTCGGGCGATTGCTCAAGGAGCTGGGCGACATGTGCGGCGGGGTTCATGGTCACTCCTTGCTGACAGCCTCGGGTCAGGTTGTACTGCGACTTTAAGGCGTTGAAGTATAACTTTACCCAGGCTACACCTTGAGGTCAAGAAGAACGGCGCGGCTGCGTGGAATTAGGGCAGGCCGGCCGCGCGAGCCCAGAAAAAAAGAGAGCCTGGGGCTCTCCTGGGGGAATGTGCCGTGGGGACCGGGCGTGCCCGCTGGACGGCCCATGGCAAGACGCCCCGCGCTGGGCGGGGCGTTCGCTGACAAAGCTAGCAAGCCCTATCGGCCGGCGTAGAGCGAGGCGGAGGCCATAACCCCGGCAGAGCGCATCGCCATGTAGCGTGTACTGGCCCCTGCCATCTCCGTGAATGCGGAGGTCACCGATTCGGTTTTGGTCGCATCGTAGGCCTTGATGTTGCCCGCCTGGAGGTTCAGGGCAGCGGCAAACTCGTCCACCTGGCCGGTGGGGCCCACCAGGGTGAACGTCCAGCGGCCTGTGGCCTCGAGCTTGGCGACGAGTTCGCGCAGCAGCTGCGGAGGGTAGCGGTACGACGAGGTGTCCTCGCCATCGGTGAACGGTGCCACGAGGAACGCAGTCGACGGCGAATCAGCGTCCGGGCGGGCCAGGAGCGAGGCGATGGTGTCCCCGATGGCGTCGTAGAGGGCGGTGCCGCCGGTGGGCGTGTACTCTTCCTCGGGCAGCGGACTCAGTTGCTCCGTCGGCGCCGCGCTCAGGACTTCCCGCGGCGTGCTGCTGAACACGTTCAGCGTGACCAGTGTCTTTCCGGCCTCCTTGGCGCCTTCCTTGATGACGCCGACCTGGTGGTTGTAGCCAGCCAAGGCAGCTGCGCGGTGGCGGTTCATCGACCAGGACTCGTCGAGGAGCAGCGCCGCATGTGTGGTTTGTTCGCCAACGGCGGGCCGGGAACGCTCGGCGCGACAGTCTTCAATCGAACGCGCGAGCAGGCGCTGGATGGCGGCAGGTAACTCGAAGGCCGGGAGGGTGGGCCGGACATGGGACTGGACGGTGAGGCCAAGGTAGGGCAGTACCAGGGGGCCGAGGCGGGGGTTATTGAGCACGGTGAGTCTCCTTGCGCGATTTGAAGAATTGAGCGATGGGGTTGGCGGGGGTGTGCACGAGCTCAGGAGAGGCCGCGCTGGGGGTGGTCGGGAAGTTGGCCTGGGCCGAATGGGCGCATGCGCCCTGCACACCGCCAGATGCGGCGAGCCAGTCGGAAGAAGTTGTCTGAAGGCTCGCGCCAGGTCCCTGGCGCATTGCGCTTTCGTAGGCGCTCAGCCCCAGCCGAACAAGGCCTGCGACCGCAACGTCGGAGGTCACCTGCAGCTCTTGGCGGACGCGGTCCACGCGCTCCTTTTCGTCGCTGGCGATATAGCCCTCGACTCGGCGGAAGCTGCTCTCCGCCAAGCGGCTTCGAAAGGCCTTCGTTCGTTCCGCGGGCTCGAGTGGCTCGGGGGGTGGTGATTGCTTGTACGTCATCGGTTTTCTGTCGTTACCGGTAACGTCTAGCGTGATGTTTTATACGCGCCGTTTTCGTCAGTTCGCTGGTTAAAGGCCCGCCCGCCCCACAGTGCCGAGCGAGAACCAGCGCCTTGCGAAGGGGCGGGCGGGCCCCTCGGATGTCCCGCCGAGAGCCGGAGGTCCAACCGGTCCGTACCCGTGTCACGCCCATGGGCACAAGAGCTTGATTGCTATCCGAGGGATGCCTGTCCTCGTTCCCGCCGCCTATTGCCTGGTCGTCATGCTGCTCGCAGCGTGGTTCGCCATGGACGCGCTCACGCTTCCCATTGGGCGTGGGCTGAAGCGCTATGCGATTGTCGTTTGCGCCTTGTCTGCGGCCCCCTTGCTGCACTTGCTCGAATCGCGAGCGCAGGCACCAGGCTGGACGACCGCCATATTTCTCGGCTGGGCGCTCGCCTTGGCGTCCGTAGCGGTCCTGCGCGACCGCCGGCTCGCACAAACTCGCGCGGCAAAACCGGCGTAGTGAGCCCGCCTCGGGCGGCGCGGAGGCCCCTTGGCCGCGGTGACTATAGGGGGAAGGTCACATCTTCTCTTTAAAGGCAAATCATGCAAACCGTTTTCGCTATCGCCATCCTCGCTGTTGTCATCGCCTCGACTTCTGTCCTGGTAACGATGCTCATCGAGCAGGTCAAGGCTGAACGTCGCGTGGCTGCCGAAAAGGCCGCCAAGCATCAACGTCTCCGCACGCTGGAAATGAACCTCCGGCACCTGGAAGCAGACTCGAAGTCCCGTAAGCTTTCCCAAGCTGAAATGGACGACTACGCTGCTTTCATCGCTGAGCGCAATGACTTGTCGGCCGCGTTGTTCCCGCAACGCAATCCGTCCCTGGCATTCGCTTAAATTGATTCCGCGCCCCTAACCCGGGCGCGTTTCTTTTTGGGCCTCGGCCTTGCCGACTAGCTACACGAGGCAGGAAATTTGCCAGGAACACACCATGAACCAAGATTCGAACACCGGCCTTTCGGTGCGCTACCTGCTGACAGTGCAGGGGCAGCCAGAGGAACTCGAGGTCTTCGTGACCAGCGTGCGGCATCCGACGGACGGCGACAAGCTGTTCCAGCCGAGTAGGGCGGTACCGGTGCCTGCTGGCCTGGAGGCCGTCGACCCCTTCGCTATCCCGTACTATCACTTCATCCAGAACCAATACCGCATGGCGGCTGAGGCGCTGGAGGCGCTCAACGAAGAGCCCAAGCTGGTGGCGTTGCTGAAGGACCCCGCCAAGCACCAGGAAGCACGCGTGCTCCTGAACCGCACACTGGACACCGAGGCGCTAGCCGGCGTTGCCCTTGTTCGCAAGAACGTGCGTCAGTACAACGCCCTCACACGTGCCCAGTGGGCGCAGAAGAACTGGGGGCAGTTTGACGACCGGCTGACATGCGCGCAGTTCGAGCGTGTCACGAACCGCCGAGGGCAGTACCACTTCACGTGGCACACCCTGGACGTTCGGATTCTCGACCAGCTCGGCGCGCTCCATCCGACCCTCTCCTTTGGCCTCGTCGGGGTGGACGAGCTCAACCTCAAGCAGGCCTACGGTTGGCACTGCGAAGGCTCAAGCACGTTCCACCACGGGGCCGGCGCAGTCGACCCGGGCAGGCCTACCTGGCTTGACCATCTCCCCGCGGCGTTTTCCGTCGCGTGATTCTCTCCAAGGGGCCGCATCTGCGGTCCCTTCCTTTTTTTTGGAGGCGCGCTCATCGCGTCCTTCGCTACCTCCACAAAAACTCCTTTTCTTCCGCCTCAGCGCACAAGCGCAGCCTCCTTAGCTGGTCACTTGGCGGCCAAGGCGACGACAGGGGGAGCCAGGGCGGCCTGGGTCGAAGGTTCGAAGGGGTCGGCGGGTGGCAGAGGTCGCGAGAGACCGTTTACAGAAAAATAAACGTCATCCGCTAAAAGACTCTTTCTCTCGCCTGAGACTTCATCAATAACTCTTAAACAAGAGCAAGAGTCCTTCGTGCGAGCGCGAGCGCGCGACCGCTCAAGCCCGGTCTAAAAACTCGCCCCTATACCTTGCATGTTCAACGAACCCGCCCCGCCGTGACACACCGGTGCCATGCGCAGGCCTGCCTGACCGCTGTGCGCCCCGAGCTGCTGATGTGCGCGAAGCACTGGCGAATGGTTCCTCGAGCACTGCAGCGCGACGTGTGGCGGGAATACCGCCCGGGTCAATGCGATGACAAAAAGCCTTCGAGTGCCTGGAGGGGTGCCGCCTGTGCGGCTATCAACTTCGTGGCCGAAATCGAGGGTCAACCCAAACTTCCGCCGCTGGCGGTCTGAAAAATCATGTCTCTCGACCTTATCCCCAACGAAGTCGCCCGGTACGGACTCAGAGCCGACTGGCACTCCATGAACGTCGTCGTGGTCAAGCGCCGCGGGGCGTCATCGAAGAACGCCGGCCAGGAGTACGAGGAAACGCTGGCGTACTGCCGCGACGTCCGAAACGCTTCGCTCTGGCTGTTCAACCACATCATCCGTGCGAACGGGGCTGACGCCCAGGCGGCCGCGGAGGTGACCACCAGGTCGCTCGCCGACGTCGAGGCCTTGATGGCTGTCGTCGACGAGGCCCAGCGGCACGTGCTGGCTGCGGTCGAATCGCTGGAGACCAACCTTGCAGCGCTGGGGCTCAGCCAAAAGGAGCTCGTGAAGGCTTTGGCGGCCGCGGATACGCCTGCAAAGGCCGACGGCGAATCTTCGGGCCAGTGAGCCTTCGGCGGCGATGAGCGGCGAGTTCTCCTATCGGCTTCGGAACGACCTGTACGAGTTGTACCAGGGGGAGAAGTTGCTTGGCCAGCCCATGCTGGCCGTCTCATTGGCTCTCGATGAGGTAAGCGGTGCGGTGCTTCAGCACGGCAGCCCGGAGCTCGTGGAGCCGTGGGGCATGGACCGCCGCGCCAAGCTTCGAGCCGACAAGAATTCCGCGGAGGCCGAGCGCCTGGTGGTGCTCACCGGCCGAATTCCGGTGGTCGAGCTGAACCGCTGCTTCACCCAGCCTGGGCATGCAGCCGAAGTCCTGGCGCGCGCCAGGGCGGGCACCCTTGAGCCGGAGCCGACAAACAGCTAAGCGGCGTTCAGCAGATAAGTCGCGGCGCTACACGCCGGACCTATGCCCAACTCCATTGAGCCCCGCCCCGACCACCACGGTGGTGAGCATGACGCGCCAGAGCTCCTGCGAGACCGACTTGCAGCTGCTTACGACGACGAGATGCTGTTCCTGGACCCTCCAAGTCTCGACAAGGCAATCGTTGGTGTCGCCGAGCGCATCAACCTCGGGCCGGTCGTCGTATACGACCGGAACAAGCTGGTGCAGGCCTTTGCTGAGGAGGGCATGACCGAGGAAGAGGCGGACGAGTGGGTCTCGTTCAACGTCGAAGGCGCCTTCGTCGGCGAGCGAACGCCGCTTATCCTTTGCTCGGTCGACCCCCTGGCGCCATAAGCTCGGTCATCGGCTTACACCAGAGACGTCGCGCCCCCGAAAAAAGCGCCTCGAAGGTTCGGCATTGAATTTCGACGTGGCGGTGCAGTTGGCGGGCCAGTACTGGAAGTTGCCTTGGCCGGCCTCGTTCCAAGCACCCAGGAGCGCCGGTAGGCTGGAGCATTCCGACGTGGCGTCGAGGGTTGCCATGTCGAAAACCACCGATGCGGGACCGAATAGCCTCAGGGCGGAGCGCCTCGGCCTCAATGCACCCGTTGGCATGTGTCGGCGAAATGCCGCGTGTCCGGAAGAATGCGGAGCTTGCGAGCAAGGCAGCTTTCGTCATGCGGAAAGGTCTTTCGTCGAGAATGTACGACTTGGCATGTTGGTTGTCCTTGGTTGCCGAACGTCCTATAGCCGGCCAAGCCGACGCTCGCTAAACCGAGAAGACCATTTCTAGGAACACCATGGCAGTGAATCTTCCAGTTAGGAAGCTGGCGAAGCTTTGCAACCCCTTCTCGAACCCCTGGACGACCGGCCGCTTCTCGGCACCAGACGTGCGCCGGGCATTGGCAGAGGGTCGCCTACGCTCCGAAGCCTTCGGGATGGCCACTGTCGAGTGGACCTTGACGGAGCACATCGAGCGCATCGCCTTTCTGGTCCACTACGGCTGGTCAGAGGCGGTAGCGGTCGATGTCGGCGTCCCCAGCCTAGGCTGCGTCGTCAATTGGCCCCTGACCGACGGCAACCATCGCCTCGGTGCAGCCCTCGTTCGCGGTGATGACGTCATCGCAGCTTCGGTCGCCGGGGACATCGACTATGCCTTCAGGCTCTTCGGGGTGGACGTGCGAGAATCGGATTTCGAGACCGTGCCGGCGTAGCGCACCCTTCGACGGACACATTTTCTTCTTTTCGATTCCTAGAGGTCCTCGCTCTTGCGGGGACCTCTTCCTTTTGCCGTCCGCGCGCATGGCTACACCATTGGCAAAACAACTTTTCCAAAGGATTTCCATGCGCCTTCATCGCTCCCTCATTTCAATCCTCGCCGCCACCGTTTTGGTCGCCGGCGCACACGCTGCTCAGGAAGGGCTGGAGTCCCAACCTCCGACGCTGCGCCTCGATGCAGCGGCGAATCTGGAGGTCGTGGAAGACACTGCATGGGCCAGCCTGACCGTCGAGCGTGAGGCGCGCGAGGCCAAGGACGCCCAGCGCCAGGCTGCAGCAGCGTTCGCGAAGGTCGTGGCACAAGCCAAGGAGACGTCCGGTCTCGATGTGCGCACGGAGAGCTTCTACACCGGCCCGGTCTACGGGCGCGACGGAAAAATCGCCAGTTGGCGCTCGCGCGGCGAGATTCGCATCGAATCCAAGAACACCAGTGCCGTTGCCCAAGCGGCCGCGGAACTGGGCACTCAAGCGCGTCTGACCGGCTCCGGCTTCTATCTCTCGACCACGGCGCGTACCCAGGCCGAGAAGGGACTCATCGGGACGGCTGTCGAAGAATTCCAGGGTAAGGCCAAGGTGACTGCCCTCGCCCTGGGGTTCCCTCAGACCGAAATCAAGGAAATTTCCATCGGCCAGAGCGGCTACAACCCCCGCCCGCCGGGGCCGATGATGAAATCGATGGCAATGTCGGCCGAAATGGCATCGCGAGCGACTGAGCCGCTGCCCATGGAGCCTGGCAAGGCGACGGTGTCCGTCACGGTGTCCGGCGCGGTCACCCTAAAGCGTTGAGCCATTGTGAACTCCTGAAGCCCCGCTAGCGGGGCTTTTTCAATTCTGGCCCTTCCCTATACGTGCCAGGCGCGCGCTGTCGCCCTCCGCCTGCCCCCTCACGGGGACGGTGAATTGAGCAGCGCATTCAAGGAAAACACACCCTGAGTGCCTTCGTGCATGTCACGCGAGGCGCCTATCGGTAATGCAGGCAATCGACACGAAATGAACGTGATGGCGCTTCGCGCTCATCCACAAAGGAAAACTCATGCTTCACATCTACAACGCACAGTCCGCCAAGAAGGCGGCTCGCTCCCTCGAGAAGTTCGCTACGAGCCTGGGCTTCGAGCTCAAGCATGGCCAGGCGCTCGACGCCCTTGCCACCATGACCGGCTTCCAGAATTGGGCCGCTTTGAACGACAGCGTCTCCCAGGAGGCGATTGACGCCAAGCTGATGCCAGTCGAGCTCGACCACATCGAGGACAACCAGGACGTCACCTATGGACCGGAGTATGCGGTCATGGCCCACAACGGCTTTGAGCTGCGCTACGCCCAAGGGGACGAACCGTTGGACTACGTGCGCATCTGCGACCCACTGGGCCGCGAGATTGCCTACTGGGTCAGCGATGAGTGGCAGCAGGACCCGCAGGCGGTGATGGGCGCCATTCTTGGAGCCCTGGTTCAGGGCGGACCTCTCGAGGTCGGCGCGGCCAAGAAGCCTGCGAAGGCGTCCGGGCCGGCGCGCGAGGCGACTCGCCCGCCCACCATCATGGACCTTTACCCCTTCGACGCGGTCGCGCACGTTGTCGTTGACGGTCGTTCGTTCCCAGTGCGTTACCTCGACGGCGATGTCGCGCAGCTGCTGGAGGAACCGGCCGCCGACTTCGACGAGGAGGACGACGCAAGCCATGTCGTTCTCGACTTGCACTTCGAAGAGGACGGGCGCGACGTGGACCACCCGCTGACCGTCGCCGAGCTCCGCGAACTCCGCTGGAGCGCGAAGGAGGGCGGGTTTGTGAACAAGAAAGGGACCCTCTACGAGTTCTACATCGAGCAGAAGTTTGGAGCTTCCGCTTCCGTTGCCCCCAAGGCGGCGGAGGTGGCCAGGTCCGAGGATGGTCCGATTGAGCTTTTTGAGGTTTTCTGCCGCGCGCCTGACGGGGTTCAAGCCACATCGGGTGTTGCCCGCGTGGCGGCCAAGAGCGCACAGGGGCCATAGCCGCCTGCCGCGCTGCTCAGCAGCGGTTCTGGAACGGACCGCAGCGGCCGCCCGTTGGCGAGTTCTCGTTCGATACGAGGAAACTGTCCAAGGACGCGTTTGGGCCCTACAACGTTTATGTTGACGGTGGCTATTACGACACGGTCGAAACCCTGACACACGCCATGGATTTGGTGGAACTCTTGCAGGGGGCAGCGACCAGCGATGTCGAGGTTCGGGATAGAGACGCATGGACAGTTGGATTCGCAGCCGCGGACAACCAGGCGTAGTTGTCTAAACGAGCACTGACGCTCAATTTCATAGCCGCACCAGTTTCCTGGTGCGGCTTTCCTTTGCGGACGCGCCGGCGCCAGTTTTAGCGGAGGGCCGAAGGCTAGCTAGACCTTGTACAGCGGATGCTGTTTTCAACACAAGGACATCGATGCAAGCAGAAAAAATCTCGCTCTTTTACAAGGACGCCAAGTCCAACAAAGAATACCACGCCCAGTTGGAGCAGAAGGAGCCAGGGTGGGTGGTTCTGTTTCAATACGGGCCGCGTGGCGGTACGCTGACCTCGGGCGCGAAAACGAAGGCTCCCGTCGGCTACGAGGCGGCGAAGAAGACCTACGACAAGCTCGTCAGCGAGAAGGTGGGCAAGGGTTACTCGCCGGGTGAAGCCGGCAGCGCCTTTGTCAACACGTCGATGGAGGAGCGCTTCACCGGCGTCGTGCCGCAGCTGCTCAACGTCATTGATGAAGAGCAGGCTCAGCGCTTGCTGGACGACCCCGACTGGCTGATGCAGCCGAAATACGACGGACACCGTCGTCTCACTCAGCACACCGGCACCGAACTGCTGGGCATCAACCGAAAGGGCCTGGCAACGGGCCTCCCAGAGTGTGTGGCCAAGGCGCTTGCTGCGCTCGAAGGGCATGCACCCTACGTCCTGGATGGCGAGCTCATCGGTGAGACGTACTTCGTGTTCGACATCCTCGAGTGGGAAGGCATGGACATGAAGGTGCAGGAGTGCGGGTACCGGGTGAGTATGCTGCAGGCTGTGCAGGACCTCCTGAAGGCCGCCGGCGCCAAGCAAGTGGCCATCACCGGCACGGCCTACACCAGCGAAGCCAAGAGAGCGCTCTATGCGGCTGTGAAGTCCGCGTCCGGCGAAGGCCTTGTCTTCAAGCATCGAGACGCCCAGTATGTGCCTGGTCGCCCCAACTCCGGCGGCAACCAGCTCAAGCGAGTGTTCACCCATCGAGCCACCGTGATTGTCGGAGCGCAAAGCACGACCAAGCGCAGCGTGAGCATGGTGCTGCTGGACGAAGCCGGGGCCGAAGTCGATGTGGGCAACGTGACGATTCCGCCCAACCACCTCATCCCGGCCGTGCGCGCGCTGGCTGAGGTCGAGTATCTGTATGCGTTCAAGGGCGGTAGCCTGTTCCAGCCGCGGTACCAAGGCGCTCGTGACGACGTCGGCACCGACGCCTGCTCGTTGAAGCAGCTCGTGTTCAAGCCTGAAGGCGTGAGCAGCGACGAGGCTGACGAAGCCTGATTCTGAAAAGGCCGCCGAGTTACCTCGGCGGCCCTTCTTTTTGTCGAGGCACTAGTTCTGCGCAGGTGCCGCTGTTGACGCAGGCTTGTCAGAAGTCGCCTCAAGGACCAACTCGCCGAGCGAGGTGAGCCTATTTGAGACGTGCTGGACGCCGGCTTGCGCCGCCTCACCGACCTTGGTCAGCGTGGACGCTGCAGTGTCGCTCGCTGAAGTGACGTTCTCACCGAACGAGGTGAGGGACTCCTTGACGCCATCCGCGGTACTCGTCGCAGTGACCGCCGCGCCCTCTGCGCTGGACTTTGCGGTCTCGGCAGACTGCTTCGCAGAGTGCATCGTTGTCTCGGTGGACTGTCCGAGCCGGATGAGCTGCTCCTTCAGCTGGTGAGGGCTCGAGGGCACGTTGCCATTGCAGCCAGCAAGTAGCGCAAAGGCGGCCACGAAGGGAAAAAGATTTAGATTCACGAAGGGGCTCCAAGGGTTGATACCGGGTGTAGCGGAGTGCCCTGGAGAGGCCAAGAAAAAGAGCCCTCGGAGAGGGCTCTTAAATTGCTCCCGGATAGGCCTAGCTGGCGGATGCCAGAGCCTCCTTGGCGATGGCGCTCGCGGCACTGCCGTCGTAGTTGGTGCCATGCTGTTCCTTCAGGGCCTTCATCACAGCGCCCATCTGTTTGGGTGAGCGCTCGGCCAGGCCCTGGACAATGCCAAGGATGGCCGAGGTGAGCTGCCCGTGGTCGAGCTGCTGCGGAAGGTAGGCGTTGTAGACGCTGACTTCCTGGCGCAACGCGTCGCGCGCGGCAATACGTGCGTCATCGGTTGCATTCTCAAGTACCACGATGGCTTCCTTCGCGTTCTTGATGAACTTCTTGACGGTCGCTGCGACCTCCTCGTCGGTCGTCTCGCGATTGCCGGCATTCTTGCCAATCATGGCTGCCTCGGAGTAGAGGGTGGTCAGTGTTGCCGCCTTTGCCGCCTCCTTGGCCTTGCGGGCTTGGAGAGAGTCGTCTTTGATGCGTTGAAGCAAACTCATGGGGGTCCTTTGTTGTTTAGAGGTCTACTTCCGTATAGGCGACGCCGAAGCCCGTCGTACACGTCTAGCCTTCCAAGCCTTACCGATTAGAAGGTGGACAGCCTCGATGGCCCGATTAGAACCTGGAGGGTTGGCGGGAAAGCCGCACAGTGCGGGTACCCGCCCAAAAAGCGAAACGGCCCGGTTGGGACCGGGCCGCCTGACGGTCGGAGGGGGGCTAGCGCCTACAGTGCGGCAGCCTGCGTCAGCATTTTGAGAGCGGTAGCCTCATCCAAGCGACCCTCGCGCGCCTTCAGCGCCAGCGTTTGGACCAGCGCGGTCGCGATGGGCCCGATGGTTCCCACGTCTTCCGGAATCGCAGAAGCAGCCGGCGCTGCAGCGAAACGCCGCTGCTCTGCCGAAGCCGGTGCGCGGACCGTGGCGGGAGCAAAATCGGCCGCCGACGGTGTGGACACGGGCGCCGATGCACCCACGGAGGCCAGCGCAGGGACTGACACGGGAGCGGGCGCGCGCGTCGGAGCGACAACACCCGTCGAGAGCCGAGGCATCTTGACATCAGCCGGCGCCAGGACACGGGTGGTGGGGCCCTTGCGAGCAGCAGGCTTGCCAGGAATGAGGCCCTGGGCAGCCTCGCGAAGGGCCTTCTTGGTACCACGAGGCTGCTTCGGGCCCGGGTCCAGCATTTTTACGACTGCAGGAGGAATGTCCTTCGCCGTCCGCGGACCATCGAACCAGTCCTTGGGAAGGTGGAGAGCAGTCGTAAACCGCTTGACCTCCGCATCGTCGAGCTTCTTGTTCCTGTGAATCCGATGGGAGATGTTGGCCGGGCTCATGCCCATGATTTCACAGAGCTTGCTCTTGGCACCAGGGGCTTCGGTCAGCACGGCCAAGTTGATGCGGCGGGTGTCGAGGATGTCCTCGCCGGGCGTGTGTGTCGTTGGAGCGGTCGCAGCGGGCGCCCGCGTCTTCTTGGCGGCCGCCGCGGGCGGAGCCACGGTCTTGGCCGCCGCTGTCTTCTTCGCGGGCTGAGAGCTTTGTTTTTTGGCCATGTCTTCGTCCTGTCGTTGAGGTGCGGCTTCTGTGCTGGCTGGCGCTGCTTCCGGCACCGCTGCGAGCGTCAACTGGACCGGTGCCTGAACTGCCACTGCTGTTTGCGTTTCGGTTGATTCCGCTTCGTTTTCAGTCGCGTTGAAGTTTAGCGGAGATTTTAAACGATTTACAACTTCAGGTGTCAAGCGGGCGTTTACGCGGTCAAGGAACCCGCTGGGCAGCTCTAGCGTTACCTCGATGTGGTACGCAACGTCGTGGGGAAAGTTTTCGCCTCGAAGCAGCTCATTCACGCGCTGCAGTGGCATGTCCAGGGCTAGGGCGAGGTTTTCGACGGAGGTCGCGGCGTCCAGGAGAGCTTTAAAGTTTCTGACCTGGATGGCCGAGGCGAGCTGGGTGGGGTCTATCGCGGGCGGTTGATGCCGTGGCGCATTGTTGCGCTTCTGAAACTCACCAAATTGGGGCTGTCGGTTCGACCGTGCCTGGTGTCTTCCGGGGCTTTGATACATAGGGAGACGCTCCTGAAACGAATAAAGCACGTTAAGACGGCGAGTATAGCCCATGAACACTTTCGATTGCCTGTCTTTTTATCGGTATGAAACAGGCCCTCTATACGCCCAAAGCACTTTGAAGCGGATTGAATGGACCACGATTTTGGCTACGTCTACGTACTCACCAACCCCTCGATGCCGGGGCAGGTGAAAGTGGGCATGACCAGGCGACGGCCTGAGCGTCGAGGCGCGGAGCTGTCCAGTGCCACCGGGGTTCCGCAGCAGTTTGAGCTCTTCTACGCGCGCTCGTTCGAGGACTGCGCGCTCGCCGAAAAGGTCGTGCATTCGGTCCTGGATGAGCAGGGTGCCAGGACGGCGAAGAACCGCGAATTCTTTAACCTTACGCCCGAGCAGGCTAAAGAACTGATTGACAAGGTCGCGGAAAGGCTTGCGGTACCCGAAACGGCCGATGTCTTCGCCGAAGCCTTCACCGCCCGCGCCCAGCAACACCTGACCTTACCCCGGCCTAGCGTCGCCGAGCTGGAGGAGGCTTTAACGCTCTTGGAACACGCGGCGTCTCTCGGTCACCATCTGGCGCCATATCTGGCCGGCGAAACAGCCGTTGCGCTGTCCGAGAGAAAGAAGGGTCCTGCAGGGGTCGCCGAGCGATTGGTTGCTCGGGGCCGCGAGCTCTTTCAGCTGTCCGCGGAGCGCGGAGTCAGTCGCGGCTTCGGTAGGGCCGCCGAGGCCTCTTTGCGCCTGGGAGAGACCTTTGAGTACGCCACGCTCTGGGGCCGCTACCTCGCGGCGCTTCCTCCGGACGAGCCTATTCCCGAAGAGGAGCTCGAATTCATCCTCGTTTTCGTGCACGACCACATGTTCAGCGGCGAAAAGGCATGCCCACCGGTTCATGGCTATCTCCAGGCAAACTATCGTCAGTTGCGCGCCGGCGCACGCGGGGGAGGGGCGTCCAAGGAGTTTCTTGTCTGGCTTGACGAATACGCCAGTACGCTCAGCAGCCGGCTGGTGACAAAGGCGAAGTGGCCCCTGGTCGGCCTCGCTGGTCTAGCGGCATTCTGGGCCATTCGGCCGGAGGCCTTCGTGCTCTTCCTCGCTGCAGCCTTGCTCCTCGCGGGCGTAGGTGCCGGCATCAGAAGGCGGTACCGGACACGCGCCGCTTTGAAGGCACCGAAGACGGGCCGAATCGACGTTAGCGGGCGACGCTAAAGCCTTGGCGCAGGAGGATTTACCCCATCCACTGCGCTTTTCGACCCGTAGGTGTAACCGATGAAGACGAGGTTGCTATAGGTGTTTGCTGACGCTTTCTGAAGCACTCAGCGGCCTTTCATCGGCAAGCGGCGTGTCCGGACGCGCTGCTTCCCGGGGAACAAGCAACTACCGACCCACCGGGCGCGCTCGTCGCGATGGCCGGGAATCCAGAGTGGCACCAAGTGCGCCTGGGTCGTGTCGCGGGGCCGTTGAAGCGGGGAAGTTGGTCCGCTGGCTTGGCCAGTCGTTGCTTTCGTAGATTTGTCCTGACGAAACTCGGGGCTCCGCGGAAATCGAAAGAGCAATGGCGCGTGCTGGGCCGGCGGGCTGAAATCCCCTTCGCATTCGTGCGAGCGCCAGCAAAAACCAGACAGTCGGTTTGAGCCAGGCAGGAAACTGCTTGACTGGGTCCACTTGAGGTGACGTCGTCGACGGGACTCGAAGTCGTTGCCAATGGTAAGCTCTACGCTCACCAGGCCGAACGCGTTGACACAGGGCTGCCTTAGCCTAGAGACCGGTGGAGTTCGCTTCACCGCGGTACACGAGGCGGCCACCGTGGGTTTGTTGCAGGTTGCGCTATGTCTCACCAGGCCGACCATGGAATCGACCATTCAGAGGGCTCACGTACGGGAATACGGGGGCCCTTTTTTCTGCTCAGCTGCCGCCTCGCATGACATTCCCCAGGCTGATGACGTTGGAATCGACCTCATGCGGCGTCATTTCGTCCAACCCAAGGAACACCATTCCCCGGCCGGCTGGACCGTCTCCCGCGCAAATGAAAGTGCACCGGCCCGGTGCAGGCAGCGCTTCCGCGGGGCGAAGAAAGTCCACAACGAACCGCGCACGCTCTTCGGAAGCGGCGCAGAAACGATATTCCCTGCCCAGGCGCACGCCCCAGTTGCGATAGGCCGCCTGGCCGGAGAGCAGTAACGCCCTGCGCCGAGCGGCAGCCTGCTTGGCCACTGCGTTGTCGTGCAGGAGCTGCGCCTTTGACAGGGCTTCGGAAGCCAGGCCCCTCGAAAATGCATTCGACCAGACCATCTCGGCTTGGCACCGGTTCACCGAGTCCGCAAAGAAAGCTGCCTCCCGCTCGGCCTCGTCCACAACCTTCCATTGCTGGCAGGCCTGGATGTACGTGAGGTCGATTACCTGCGCTTGCATTGCTGAGGGGTCGGCCGCTTAGTGACCCGCGTCCTCGACACCCAATGACTTCGCACCGCCGCCGATGATGCGGTAAGGCAGAAAGGCGAGCTGTACCCAAAGGCGAATGCAGCTGTCGAAGTACGCTTCCATGAAATGGTTCCCGTTGAGGTGACCGGCTGTTTAGGCAAGCGACTTAAATGTTTGCGCAACGGCATAAAAGTCAGCGCTACACGACGTCAATCCAGCCAGCCGCTGGCGTCAAGGCTCACTTCGGGAGATTCCATGAGTCAGTTCACGATGTCGCTGTCCCTCGGCGGAACCCGCGAGATTTACAGCCCCGAAGCTGTGGTCAAAGCCATGGCCCGCTCAGAAGGAACGAACAACGCGCTCCTGATGAAAACCTACGGTCGAATGCTTGACGTCGGTGCCCAGCGCTTCATCTCCAAGCCGTCTTCCTCCGACGCGCTTGCGCCGCTCGCCCAGGCGTGCCCCAACTTCCAGGGCGTGGTCGACGACTTGCGCAAATACCTGGAGCTCGCGCTCTATGGCTCATCCCCGCTCAACTTCGTGCCAATCCTGCTGGCAGGCGAGCCTGGGGTCGGAAAGACGCACTTCGCCGCAGAACTGGCGAAGGCGCTGAACATCCCGCATCGCTTCGTCTCGATGGGCACCATGACCAGTGGCTGGGTGCTGTCCGGGAGCTCGTCGGGCTGGAGCGGTGCACGCCACGGCAAGGTGGCCCAGGCGCTGATTGAGGAGACCATCGCCAACCCGGCGTTCACCCTCGATGAGGTGGACAAGGCAGGTGGCGACCACCGCTATGACCCCTTCGGCGCGCTGCTGCAGTTGTTGGAGCCGGACACGGCCAAACACTTCACCGATGAGTTCCTCGACGTCGAAATCGACACGTCAGGCATCTTCTGGGTCGGAACCGCGAACAATCTCTCGGCCATCCCCGACTACATCCTCCAGCGAATGATGGTGTACGAGGTGCCGTCCCCGACGCGCGCCCAGGCCGCCAGCATCGCTCAAAGCATCTATTCGGGGCTTCTGGCCGCTAACGGCTGGGGTTTCGACCCGGACCTCACCGATGCCGTGCTCGAACACATGGCGGAAGTGTCCCCGCGGGAAATGAAGAAGGCCCTGCTCGACGCCATGGGGTCCGCGCGCCTGGCCAAGCGTGAGACGGTCCTTGCCGACGACGTCGGACATTCGCACGTGAAGAAGAAGACGTCGATGGGCTTTCGAGCCTGAATGCTCGCCGGCAGGATTCGGGCGTGATTGAGCGGGAAACGCCGAGCTTTAGCTGGGCGTTATGGCATGAGGGGCCTGCGGCAGCTAGCCGTCGGCTTGCCGGCGGGCCGGAGCCAGGTCAGGCGGACGCGAGGGCGTTCGCCGCGCCGAGATTGGCCAGCGCATCCGCGCGTTCATTGCCTGGGTCGCCATTGTGGCCCTTAACCCAGGTCATCTTCACCTTCCGCTTCGCGAAGAGGGCATCCAGCTGCTGCCAGAGGTCGACATTCTTGACGGCGTCGCCGCCGGCGGTACGCCAGCCCTTGCGCTTCCACCCGGGCATCCACTCGGTTAGGCCCTGAATTACGTACTTCGAGTCGGTGAAGACCTCGATGCGGGCGCCTTCCGGGACGCGGCGAAGCGTCTCGATTGCAGCCGACAGCTCCATCTTGTTGTTGGTCGTTCCAAGGGCACCGCCGTGTCCTTCCACAACCACGGTGCCATTCTGGTCGCGGAGCGAGAACCCCCAACCTCCGTTGGCTGCGGCGCCGACCTTGCCGTTGGCCTTGCAGGCACCGTCGCAGTAGGCGACGTAGCTGAGAGCAGTCGGAGCAGGGGCGGCGAACAGGTCGTTTTGCATTTTAGATTCTTGTGAGTGGTGTCAGCATTATAGCAGAAAGAGCTTGGCTCTAAAGCCCCCTAAAACGTTTTAGCCTTCGGGCGTCGTGGATGCACCGATAGCCGCGTGCGGGCTGTTCGCTAGACCAAGCAGGACAACTTTCACTCAAGAGGACAAACCAATGAAAATCAACAGAGTTCGTCAAAGCCTGGTGCGCAACATCAGTGCGGGTCTGGCGGTTCTGCTTGTTGGCGCCCCTGGCGTCGGCAAGACGGACGTCGTGCACGAAGTCGCAAGACAAACTGAGCGGGAACTGCTCGTTTCGCACCCGGTGGTCTCCGACCCGACGGACGCGAAGGGCTTGCCCTACCCGAACAAGAAGGGCGACGCAGCGCGGTTTCTGCCGTACGGTGTGATGGCTCAGGCGCTCAGCGCCACGAAGCCGACGCTCTGGTTCCTGGACGACCTTGGCCAGGCTGCCCCGGCGGTGCAAGCCGCCTTCATGCAGCTGCTGCTGGCGCGGCGCATCGACGAGCACGTTCTCCCGAACTGTGTCACCTTCGTTGCCGCCACGAATCGCAAGCAGGACCGCGCCGGCGTCTCTGGACTGCTGGAGCCCGTCAAGAGCCGCTTCGTGACCATCTTGGAGGTCGAGCCTGACCTGGATATGTGGATTGACTGGGCGCTCGCGAAGGGACTTCCTCCGGAGCTCGTCGCTTTCCTGCAGTTTCGCGGGGGCGACCTCTTTCACAAGCCCAACCCGACGACCGAGCTGGTGAACAGCCCGTCGCCACGTACCTGGCACAACCTGGCAAAGCTGCTCAAGGCTGGCGCTGCCGATGACCTCAAGGAGGACAAGGCCGGCGTACTGGAAGAGCTAAGCGGCTCTGTGGGCAAGGAAGCGGCAACCGAATTCGTCAACTTCCTGGAAGTGGCGAAGGACCTGCCGAGCCTGGACGACATCCTGCTGTATCCGGACACCGCGCGCATCCCTGATGAGGTCTCCACTTTGTGGGTCCTGGCATCAGGGCTCGCATCGGCAGCGACGAAGACCAACTTCGGTGCGCTGAGCACCTATGCAGGACGCATGGTCCAACAAGCCTACGGCGAAGCCGCGGCCTTCATGGTCCGCAAGAGCATCGTTCTGACCCCCGGAATCACCCAAACCGCAGCCTACTCACGGCTGCTGGCTGGTGAGGTGGGCGCATTGCTGTAAACGAACAAGGAATCAAACATGGAAATCAAGAATGCAGTGCTCGTTTCGCTGAACATCAGCGTGTGGCAAGCCAACCGCCAAGACAAGAAGATTTCGGAGCAGGTCACCGACGCCCACCAGGTGACGGACCGCCGCCTCGGACGATTCTGGAAGAGCCTTCTGCCGAAGTGCCAGGTGCTGGACACGCTCTACGCGGCCCAACGGGCGGCGCGGACGTTCCACTACGAAAACACCCTGGCGTGGATGCATGACGGCCCGCGCATCTTGCCGACGGCAAACTACGAGTCCTACATGAAGGCGATGCGCGGCTTCAAGCATCAGTTTGAAGTCGCCGTGCTCGGTCTCATCGACCAGTACGACGGTATCCGCGAAGAAGCGCGCAAGGTGCTCGGCCAGCTGTACAGCGAGAGCGACTACCCTGACAAGCAGTCGCTCAAGTACAAGTACGACTTCGACATGAAGGTGATGACGATGCCGGCGTCTGAAGGGATGCTGCATCTGGGCCTGGCCGACAAGGAGGCGCAAGACCTTTGCGCCAAGCTGGAAGCCGACATGCGTGACACGTTCAAACGGGCCAACCGCCGGATGTGGGAAGACCTGCACGAGCGCCTCGAGCGCCTGTCGGCGAAGCTGATGGACGGGGACGCCTACGTGCGCGAAGAGACGATTGCAGCGGTGCGCGACCTCGCGGACCTTCTGCCTCGGCTCAACGTGACGAACGACGAAAAGCTGGACATGCTGGCAAACCGCCTGAAGGGCTCGTTGACCAACGTCAGCGCCGCGATGGTGAAAAACGACCCCAGCGCGCGCAAGCGCGTCGCGGACGAAGCCAAGACGGTGTTCAGTGTCATGCAGGCGTTCATGGGCCAGAAGCGTGCCCCGCCGGCGCCAATGGCCGCACCTGCGGTCAACGCGACGGTGATGGAGCTCAAGCGTGCAGCCTAAGTCGGCACACGTCAAGCGGGTCATGAAGGCCCGCTCCGACATGCTGGCCGACCAGCCGTTCTTCGGGTTTCTGGCGCTGCGCCTGAAACTCGCCGAGGACCCGACGTGTGCGGGCATGTGGACGGATTCGGTGACGCTGGGATTCAACCCCCGGTATATCGATACCCTGGTCGACGTTGAGCTCAAGGGCTTGATTTCGGCTACCGTCCTGCACATCGTAGCGGGCCATCCCTGGAGGCAAGACAGTCGAGAGACAGTTCTCTGGAACGAGGCGTGCGACGAGGCCATCCATCCGATGGTCCTGAAATCGGGTTTCCGACTGCCGCAAGGCATGGCAACAGGCAAGGAGCACCTCGGATTCTCCGCGGAGTTCATCTACTCGAAGCTTCTCGAAGCTCGGCCGCCGGCGCCGCCGCCCGCGCCCCCCACACCGGAAGGTGGCGGCGGGGACGCGGATGGCGGGGACGGAGGCAGCGACCCCACCCCCTCACCCGAGGGTCAGGAAGGCCCCGAGCCCCGGTCACCGGACAACGGAAGCGGGTCGGGCGAGCCGGAGACCGGCGAGCAGGACGGCGAGGGCGGGCAACCGCAGGCCGCTCCCGTAACGCCGCAGATGCTGGGTGAAGTACGCCAGGCCCCCAAGGAGGCCGAGAACGGCCAAGGCACCAAAAGCCTGGAGACCGAATGGCAGCTTGCGGTGGAAGCGGCGACGCACATGCAGGGTGACCTGCCTGGCAACGTGATGTCACTAGTCGGTGAGGCGCTGAAAAGCAGGGTCGACTGGAAGTCGGTGCTGCAAAACTTCGTCGAAACGTCGATGCACGCCCCGGACTACACGATGGCCGTCGTCAATCGCCGCTACCTGCACCTGGGGTTCATTCTCCCAGGCCTGCGCGGGGCGAGCATGAAGACGTTGGTCGTCGCGCGGGACACCAGTGGCTCGGTGAAGAACGACTACCGGCGCCTGTTCAACGGGGAGATTCTCGACATCGTCGAGCGGCTCAAGCCAGAACGGGTTGTGGTTCTGGACATCGACACGCATATCCGCAAGGTACAGGACATGGTGGACGACGTCGCAGAGGAGCTGGACCAGACCACCTATGGTGGCGGCGGTACGCACTTCGAGCCCGCGTTCAGCTACGTCGAGGACGAGGACATCGAGTGCTGCTGCATGGTCTACCTGACCGATTTGCTGGGAACCTTTCCCTGCGAGGCACCCGACTACCCGGTTCTCTGGGCAGTCCCAGAAGGAAGCAACCGAGGAAAGCTACCGCCATTCGGCGAAATGGTTGAACTCGACGTCGACTGAAAACATCTTTTCCAATCCCGGACGCTCACGCGGTCCGGGATTTTTCTTGGGGTGCGGGTTCCGGTATAGGTCGCTAGACACAGAGCAACAGCCTTGTGCTGGGGTTGCTTCACCTCCCGTTCGCACCTCGCAAGAGGCACGGCAAACGAAGCGTCTCCCGAGCTTCGGCTCAAAGGACACCTATCTCAACACCCATGACAACTCAACCTAGCGGTTGGCATGTCGGGACAACGCGAACATCTTGAAAGCAACAGGCCAACTGCCAAACGGAGAAATCTCATGGAAGTTCAAGAACAATCGAATGTCGACCTCTTCAAGGAGTCGGCACGCCGCATGACCGAATTCTTTGCGTCCAAGGGCGTGAAGGTCAAGAACACCATCGCTCTCGAGGCGCTTTCGACCGCCCTCGGCGCGAAGAACTATCGTACGCTGCTCGCCTCGCTGAATCGGCCGGCCGCCACGCGCGCCGAGGAGGACCCGAATGCCTGGAAGCCTGGGCAGCCGCGATACACCGTGCACGCCCTCTATGAAGACAACAATCAGCGCTACTCGGACGACTTCGGGGGTGCTGACGCGCTAGAGGCCGCGGTCTGCTGTCAAGTTGACCGCAATGCGGACTTCTGCAGCGTCACCATCGCGTCTGTCATCGACCGGGTCACCGGAAAGATTGCCGACACCGGCTGGTGCGGGGACGACGAAATCGGAAAGCACGGAGCGGCGGTCCGAGCCATGCTCGACGTTGCGAAGGGTGTCCTGAGACAGGATACCAAGGTGCCAGAAGACGTGGCCGCAGCGTTTCTCTACCTGAACGTGCAAGTCGACGGAACCAGCACAGAGCTCATCGACGAGATGTCTCCGGGCGAAGGCGACATCAAGGAAAGAAAGCCGGTGACGCTCAAAGCCTACGGCCTTGAGCATGTCGTAGAGCCGGTCGAGGCCCTGGAGACCGTGGCTCGGTACATCCTGGACTGCGTGCATGTGCATGGCTGGGTCAAGCTGACCAACGAGGAGCTTCGCAGCGTGTATCACGCTTCGGCGCTCACGCGGTATTTCGAGTACGAGCTTCGTGGCGCATTATTCGACGAGAACGAGCTCGAAATCCTCGATGAAGCACTGCCTGCGGGCAATCTCGCAGGTCACCCGATGGCCCCAATCACCTGGCTGGCCATTGCAAACGACGAGCAGGTCTTCGCGCAAGGTACGCATTACACCGTCGCCGGGTCAACTCCCGCCTGACGTCATTCGAGCCGCCATCTTCGGATGGCGGCTTTGTCTTGGCACTGGCCACGCGCAGCTACAGGCGATACACCTTGTCCACAACGCCGCGTGCGCCGGCGCCGATGGTCGTCGGACGAACGAAGGTAATCCGGTCTGGCGCCAGGCGACGGATATGGCCGCGTCGCAGATGTTGCCGGGGCGGATTGCGCTGGCCATCAATTTCGTAGCCGCCGGCCCGGGCGGGCCCAGCAGGCGCTTTCATGAGGTCCAAGACCCAGCTCTCGTAGAAGGGTGGTCGGCCGTTTTTGATGCGCTTCTTGTTCAGCTTGTCAGGCGCGGGCATCCGCACACGGCCCACGTTGCTGGCGTTGACCGTCAGGCAGAACCCCAGCGCCGTGCTCGCCTCGTCACGCACATCGATGGATAGACGCGCGATGGCCTGCTCCATTGAACCAGTCTCTTGGGCCATGAGGGCGACCATCTCCGGGCACAGGTTGACGGTCTGGCACTCGTACGTTGCCGTCGTTGGTTTGAGGCGCCCCTGGCTCAAGAGAAACTCGCGCTCCAACTGGTCCGAGCCTGGCAGTGGCTCCTCTGCACCTCGCCAGATGCCCGGGTTCAGTGGGATGAACGAAGCCAGGGGTGCTACGAGCCAGCGCTTCGCATCGTCGTGGTAGTACACGGACGCAACAAAAAAGCCGGGTCGGCTCATGCCTGTGGGGCACAAGGCCGGATACCGTTTGGCCAGGCTGCTGGACCAGCAAGCAGCGATTCTCCTGGAGGATGCAGTTTCCTGGAACGCACCTCCGCCGGCGTATACCTCCTTATCCTGGGGGAAGGGCGCCTCGAGCGCGACGGCGTCGAACGGAAGCCGGATGAATTCCGAGAAGCTGTCCGTGGAGTTTTCCAGCGCAACGAGCTCGCCATGTTCGGGCAGGTTGAATTTCACGGCTTCGCGCAGGAGTTGGCCAAGTTGCTCATGGACCGCTGCGGTGGTGGTGAAGCCGTTACCTCGCAAGCCTGGCACGCGCGCTTCGAGTTCCTCGATGGCGGTGGTGGAGTAATTCAGGGCTGTAGGTGACACGCGCGGGCCTTTGCTGGAGTGCGTCCATTTTCTCTCATCAAAAGAAAAAGGCGCCGGGGGGCGCCTTTTGAATCATGAAGAAAGCTTAAGCGATGGACTGGTCCATGTAATTAGGCTTTCGGCATGACCGCTTCACCCACGGGACTGGATGTTACGGCTTCTGCTTCAGGCTCGACGGCGGCAGCGGATGCTACGCGACGACGACCGGCGTGAGCGGCAGTGGTTTCGACGAGCCCAAGGACGAATCCGAGGAACGCGACGAAAGAGAAGGCGAAGCACAAGATGAGGTTCAACGAGATGTTGTAGCCAAAAATCGCGTAAATCGGCCAGGGAGCGTCGACGATGAGTGAACCAAAGGCCAACGCGCACCCGAAAGTGATGAGGCGCTTCGACAGGGGAACCGATTGCTGCATGTTGCGGGACATGGATACTCCAAAAAATGGTCTATGCGCGGTATAGCAACGGCAGGAGGCGGCCCGAGAAAGCTGAATCTAGCAAGAAAAACCCGACCTCAAAGAGGTCGGGTTGGAATGACATTACTCGATGCCGAGCTTCGCCAGGTCCGCGAGCTTGCGCTGCGGAAGCGGCAGGTCTTTCTTCTTGCACTCGTAGACGTACCTGGCCGCGGCGGTTTCAGCAAATTCGCCGACCGCCGACGTCTGCGTCACCAGCGCAAGCAAAATCTCGTCCACGCGCTCTCCGAGCGGCTCTGCGAGTGCATCGCGCAAGGCCTGCATCAGATAGCTGATGACCTTGGCCAGGCCGCCTTCGGCCGCCTTGGTGGCTTCCTTTCGACGCAGCACGAGGCTGCCATCGTCTCCGAGCCACGCGAGGTGGTCGGGCGCATCGCCGAACTCGAGGTGCAGGGCCCCCTTCGACAGCGCCAGTCCGCGGGATTCGACGAGCGAGGCAAGGTCCTTGGCGAGGTAGATGGTCGACGTCTTGAAGGCTGTTTGCGCTGCCTTCTCGGCAGGCTCCAGCTCCGAATGGGCCAGGACAATGCGGTTGCTCACCAGCGAAGGGAAGGTTGCCCGTCCGTCGGCGGTCCACACGTTATTCTCGAATCGCGCAAGGCGCGAAGGGTCCTGCACTTTCAAGCTTTCGGCGAAGACTGCCTTCAGCTGGCTCGGCTCCGTAAAGCCCCAAAGCTTGAGGGTGTCCAGGGAGACGGCCGTACCCTTGCGCAGCTTGACAATCCGCTTGCCCAGCTCGTCCCCCTTCGGGGCGAACAGAACGACCGGTGCGCGCCAGTCCGACACGAGGTCGAAGTACTTGATGCCGCGGCCGAGTACGGACGTCACCAGCTGAGGGTGGTTTTCCAGCGCGGAGAAGAGCGGTTTGGTGCCGGCCTTCACGGCATTGGCGACTTCCTTCAGCTCTTCCTCGGTGTCCTTTCGGACCTTAGGCTTGTCCTTCTCCTTCGCCACGGTTGCGGGGAAGTGCTTGGCGATGCGGGGCCAAACAGGGCAGCTCGACATGATGTCGTTGCGAGCAACGTTCAGGCTGAGCGTGAAGTCCGGCTTGGTCACGACCTCGCCGGCACAGGAGAACCGGTAGCGGCCGAAGTGGTTCACCAGCACGCCGCCGTTGTAGACATCCAGGCTGTAGCCCTTCGGGTCAAATCGGTAGTAAGCCTCGTTGGTCTCCAGGTCCCAGGCCTCGGTGGCAGGGTCCTTCGTGATGAGCTTCGCGTTCAGATAGACAGCGCCAGGCACGTAGCGCACGAGGCGCTCGAGCTCGGCTTCCAGCTGCAGCAGCTCCGCGTCGCTCAAGGCCTTGTAGAACTTCCCGAAGATGGAGGTACCTTGGCGAGCTTCAGTCTCCTGCAGCACGTAGTCGAGACCTTTGGTCTGGACATCGACGTGCATGAGGAACTCGTTGGAGTGCCAGACGTTGCTTGCGTAGGCCCATTGCTGAGCTCTCCCGAGGCCGAATTTTCCGTATATGCGGTGGTTACCTTCGTCATGCGGAAAGCCCAGGGTTTCAAACCAGGCATAAATTTCTTCGCGCGACAGAAAGCCCGAGCCGTCATCGACGATGGTGTACTCGGTGCTCGAGACGTTGATGTCGACCCGTGTGGCGCCGGCGTCGACCGAGTTCATCACGGACTCGGACAATGCCTTGCCCATCGAGCCGGCTTGCGCCTTGATGAAGGTGTGGATGGCCAGCGGATGAAGGGTCAGCTTGCGACTCTCGATAACAGTGCTCATGGTGTCCTTGAGTTGTGGGAAGACGAGCTTCCGGTTGTGATATTTCCTTGTCCGTCGTCTAGGAACCGCCAGCAGGTGGTCTGGCGCCGTCCCGTTTAGGCAGGGGCGCCGGCATAAAAAAGCCCGGCTGTGGTGACAGCCGGGCGAGAAGCGAGGAGGTGGGGCCTAGTAGTTGGTGGTCCGAGTCAGGTGGAATTTCGCGTCGCGTGCCTGGTTTCGGTTGGCCCATAGCCAGAAGTCCACCGCCTCCACAGAGCACCTGAAGTGTTCGGCAAGTTCATTGACAGCCAGGATGGTTGCCGCACGGATAGCCAGTTCCTCCTGGCTGCCTGCCTCGATGAGTTCCTGTCGGTCGATGGCCGCCGCCCACGCCGGCGAGTAGTCGAGCAGTTCCAGCGCGCGCAGGACTTTCGGCAGCTGGTAGTCGGCCGCGGCGGTCACGTCGAGTCGCACCTCCTGGCCCCCCATGCGTGCGTTCCACTCGCTGGCGGCAAACATGAGGGTGAGCTGGGCCTTCTTCAGGTAGCGGTCGCCGTACGCAAGCGGGAACATGTACGCGAGAACCTGCGCGTCCGCCCAGGCAAGTTCGCCGTTCCAGAGCACGCGCCGTGCAATGAATTCAGCCGCGGTGGTGAGCTTCGAGGGCTCCAGCACCTCGTGAAGGATGCGGGCGCGGGCTTGAGCGGCCGGGATGTCTCCGAAGATGAAGCCAATGCCTTCGTGCGCGATGCGGGAACGCAGTTGGCTGGCCACTTCGGTGCACTGCTCGTGGATGGAGCCGTGACCGCCTAGGCCGCCGAGGGCCTCGAGCCAGGCGGCGTGGAATCCTTCCTGCATTGCAAGGGCGCCGACCTTGCCATTGTGGGCATAGCGGATGAACTGGCCCTCCGCATCGACGTCCCAGAACTGGAAGTTCATCGTGTTCATGACGATGAAATACGGAACGAACATGTGCGGATGCGCAGCCAGCGGGCTGGCACCGAGGGACGAGCCCATGGCGCCGAGGTCAGAGGGTCGTTCGAGGGCGGTAATCGCCTCCGATGCGACGCGCACCATGTGCGGGGTGTAATCGGCTTCAGCGACGACGAGAACGGGGTTTCGAAGTGGGTGAGGGTGCATTCCCTGGTTTCCTTTGAGGTGTGTTGCCTCAAAGGTGTAGGGAGCCCTCTTATCGCTATGGCGGCGATACCTCGCCGTACGGTATACGTGCGCTAGGCTGCGCGGCGCGCGCGCCACTTCAGGAAGTTGACCACAGGTGCTGCGCCGCAGGGGGCGTGCGCCAAATGCGGCTGACCAAGAAGCTCAGCCATCAACAGGCGCTCGGGGCTGCCAGGAGGCTGCTGCCGCAGGTGTGTGAGGTCGGGGGCACGGAGGTCGGCGTACGGAAGGGCTTTGATGGCAAACGCCGCAAAGTCTTGCCAAGGCAGAGCGACGTAGGGCGCCCCGAGCGCCGTTTCGAGCGGCGCGGCCAGGGCGTACTGGCCTGCTCGTGTCAACCACACGCGGCCATCCGCGGCCACGAGGACCAGATGCCGAAAGGTGTTCCAGAATTCCTTGGAGGGTGACGAGGTACGCGCAGCCATCGGCTGAATCTAGCACGCGGGTTTCACATCACAAAATCCAAGAGAAAACGCGTTCTCCCCAATGACAAAGGACCGGTGGTCCGGTCCTTTGAGCTTGGGGGGGGAGGGAGGCTATCAGGCGCCGGATGCGGCCTCGTCGCGCTTGCCCAGCAGCTGGAGCTCGCGGCCGACGATTTCGGTCGTGTACTTCTCCACGCCATCCTTGTCGGTGTACTTGCGCGTGCGCAGCTTGCCCTCGATGTAGACCTGGCGCCCCTTGGTGACGTATTGGGCCACCACGTCGGCCAGCTTGCCGTACACGGTCACACGGTGCCACTCCGTCTGTTCCTTGCGCTCGCCCGACTCCTTGTCGGTCCAGCGTTCGCTCGTGGCGACACTGAAGTTCGCGACGGCCTCGCCGGAAGGCAGGATGTTCATTTCCGGGTCGTTGCCAAGGTTGCCGACGATGATGACTTTGTTGATGGACATGGAAGGTTCAGTTCGAAGTGAGAGTGAGTTGTGGGAGGAGGGGGTGGGAAAGGGGTCAGTGCAGGTGCGCGCTCAGCGCGCCCGAGGCTTGAAGTTGTGTAGAGAGGCCCAAGCGTTTGAGGGTCAGGGTTGCGACGTTGAGCGCGACGTCATCAGGCCCTGAGAACCGAGCGACATCGACGGCAGCGGCGAAGGGCGGCAGGAGCGCCGCGGCGTCCTCAATGGGGAGCCCGTCATCCTCGGCAAGCGCCGCAACGAGTTGCAGGAGGTCCTCGACTTGAGCTGTTGGAAGCCCTACGCAGTGCAGCGCCTCGAGCTGACGCGCGAGAGCATCCAGGACCGGCGGGTCGAGGACGACGAGGAAAGAGCCCAGAGAAGGACGGAACCTTGTCTGGCTGCTTGCCTGTCGGTAGACACTGTAGAGGGGGAAGAACCTTCGCATTGCGGCTCATGCCCGCGGAGCTGTGATGCGACTTGTAGAAAGACGAGTTTAGCCCTCGACCTAAAACAATGCTTACGGGATGCATTTTAGGTGTGCTACAATGGCTGCGCTTTAGATTGATGAAAGCGGCTTAAAGTGATTCATTCCGCTCCCGTTCCCCTGTAGCTAAGTTGGCGAGGAAACCGCCTTGAAAATCAAACCCATGTCCAAGTCCCAAGCAATCTCTCTGGCGAAGCTCTTCGCCTTGCAAATCTCCGCCCAAGCTATGCTCGTCACCGATGGCATGACCATGGAGCGCGCCTGCCTCGCGGTCAGCGCGGTGATGTTCGTCCTGCCTTTCATCTCCCGCTCCGTTCGCAGCTTCTACCGCAGCGCGCTCGGCCCGCTGCCGGGGCTCATCCGCCCGTAACTCGCGCCCAGACCTGGCTCTCCATCCGCGCGAGGGCCATGTCCATCAAGGGATGCAGGCGCCTCGTGAGGGCACAGGGCCCAGAGAGCTGGCCGTCGACGTCGGTGCAGGCGAGCTCCGGGCCACCCATCATCTCAGGGTCGTACTCGTACGCGCAGAGCTGCACCCGTTGCTCGCCGGCGAACAGCGCAAACTGAACCCGAGTGGGGTCGACCTGGCTGAAGAGCACGCGCAGCTGTGCCTGGGCGCTGCCATCCCTTGCCGACTGCTCGTTGAGTTCGGCCAGCCCGAGCAAAACCGCGTCGACGAGGTGGGCCGACTGAGCGCCTTGCATCTCAAGGACGGCGAGCGCCTGGCTGCGGCTGAAGGGACGAGGGGTCGTGGTGGTTGTCATGGATGAAAAGTGGCTTCCTGCTCCCGTCTAGAACACGCAGCCGGAAATCTAAATCCATGGGCTATAGGTGAGGCCTCGGCCGTCGCGTGCGCCGCACGCATCCGAGGCTCCGCCTATTCGCCATGACTCAAGCTACACTCGCCTCGGTCCTTTCGTTTCTCCTGCCGTGCCTGCTGTACGCGCAGGCCATCCTGCGCCTCTTCAAGGCGGCGTCCCTCAAGCGCGCCTGGTACACCGTTGCTCCTGCCATCAGCTTTGCCTTCACGTCCCTGTGGCTTTCGAGTTCCATCCGGTCGCACTGGGCAGGCGGTCTGCCGGCGGAATCCGTACAGGCACAACTGAGCATCGGACCGCTCTTCTTCGGCTTCCTGCTGGTGCTGGTCGAGGTCCCATTCCTGGCTGCATGGCTATACACGGCACGAGCACCCAAGCGGCGCGCGTGAGTGTTTTTTGCTGACATCCAGAGAGGCCCGCTATCAATCTTCAACCTCAGACCCCTTTTCTCGACCGCATGAGCCAGCTTGCGGCAGGAATGCGTACCAACTTCATCCAGCTGCAAGGCGCCATCGAAGCGGCCCGCAGCCGTCAACTGACGCCGGGACGCTTCGTCGTGCTGAAAGACACCGACGAGTTGGCCCTTGTGCTGCGCTACAACGACGCGGAGCTCTCGCTGTACCCAGGCCACGACTACCCCGTGGTGGTGCGCACCGGCCTCGGCGAGCAGGAATGTGCGCTAGAGGACCTGCACATGAGCCCCCTCGACCAGGTTGTCGCCGTACTCGAGGACGACCGCCAAGTTTGGGTTCGCGCAGTGCAGACCGGCGCAGGCTGGGTCCTCCACGACGCTCAAGGCCGAGCGCTTGCCCTCGACCAGCTGGTCGAGTTGCACGCGGATTCGTTCTGACCTTCCTTCCAAGTCGCCCCATTGGGCGACTTTCTTTTGGCTAAACGCGCCAGCTACAGGTTGCGTCTTCGAACCCACAACACGCCATGAATCGTCGTTTCGCCCGCTTCCTCCTACTGCCCGTGTTTGGCGTGCTTCTCAGCGCCTTGATGGGGTGCACCGGGAAACCGGACCTTGACATCGTCGCTCAGTGCATTGCCGACAAGGCGACGCCAGCTGAAGTTTCGCGGTATGGCTCCCTGCTCGTGAGCGAGGGCAAGGTGACGCCGGACCGCTGGGCGAGCGTTGGTTGCAAGGGCGGGTGGGCGGTGGCCACGGACAAGGAAGCCCGCCAGAGCGTTGCGGAGAAGCTCCCTGAACTCCTGGTCCCCGACCCGGAGTTCCGAGCGGGCGCGTTCAGCGCCTTGCTGGGTGACGGCGCGACGTTAGAGCAACGTAAAGCAGTGGCGTCCCTTGGCCTCAAGCTGGAGGACTTTGCGAACTTGCGAGAAGAAGCCTTGAACTGCATCCAGGCACCGGAGGCGGTGCTCCTAATGATGGCGGAAAGCGACCTTCCATTCGCCATCGCAGTGCTCGGGAGTCGCGCTGACATCGGCGAACCCGCGCACGCGAGGGCGCTCGCTGCGGCGCTGCTGACCCAGGTCAGCCAGACCGCGAGCCTGAAACGCACCCAGCAGTGCGAGGGCGCTAAGGACACTGAATTTCGCGCGTACGCCGCGGAGCTGGAGAGCTTCATGGCGGGCACGCATCCGTGGGCGCCGGGGTGCCGCGCTGAGATGGACGACAAGGGCATGACGCTCTCGTGCCGGGGCGTCGACAAGCCGTAGGCCTATATCCGCGGGCCGCCCGGCCCGGCGGCGCTGCGCCGTTGTAGCTACACGCAGGGTATTCCACCACTAGGACACCTGCACAATGCAAATTCGCACAATCGCTCTCGACACCGAGACCACGGGCCTGGACGCCGGCGCAGACCGGCTCATCGAAATCGCAGCGCTCGACTTCGACCCCGAGACCGGCCTGCCCACCGGCAACACCTTTCACCGGTTCATCAACCCCGAACGGGAAATTCCCCTCGAGGTCTCCCGGGTGCACGGCAAGACCTGGTCCGACCTGAAGAGCGAACCTGTCTTCAAGGAGGTCGTGAAGGACTTCAAGGAGTTCATCGCCGGGCAACACGTGGTCATCCACAACGCGCCCTTCGACCTGCGCTTCCTCGACGAGGAACTGCGCTTGGTCCGCGGAGGCAAGATGGATAAAATCGTCGAGCGCACGACTGACACGCTGGCGATGTCGCGGCGGCACACGACGGCCAAGGTTCACACCCTGGACGCGCTGTGCGACCGCTACGGCATCGACCGCACCAAGCGCGTGCTCCACGGGGCCTTCGTCGACTGCGAAATGCTCGCAGCCGTGTATCCACCCCTTCTGGCAGACGCCAACCAGCTTGTCGCGCGCCTCAATGCCGTGCTGCCGTTTCCCCTCGGAGATGCGGTGCCTGATTCCATTGAGGGCATGGCCAAGCGCGCGCTGTTGCTGGCCGACCTCAAGAAGGTCCTGGAAAAGGAGTACGACCGCTATACCGAGCCTGTCAAGAAGCTGACCGCCGGCAAGGACTTTGCGACCGAGCTCTTTGAGGTCACATACACCCCCAGCACCAAGACCGACTGGAAGAAGGTGCAGGCCAACCACCTCGAAGGGGTGGACCTCAAGCAGTACCAAACGCCGTCGAGTAGCATGTACATCCGCTACGTGTGATTCCCGAAACCAGCCCTTGCGGCTGGTTTTTCTTTTGCCCGATGCGGAAGGTCACAATAGAAAAGGCCCCTGACACGAATGTCAGGGGCCTCGAATGTTGATGTAGTCAGTGGCGGGGTAGGTAGCCACCGGCGAAACCGCGTTGGGGGTCGCCGTAGAGCCGAGCCAATCCACAGTTGTCCATCCATGCCTGCACCAGGTGCGCAGGCGCGCTCCTGATGCCGGCCTTGAGCTGCTTCGCATCCTGGCGCCTCACGTAGATGTAGGGCATGCCGAGACGTGCGGATGCCTCGCTCACTTCCGTGGGCGGCTCCTCGATGAACGCGACCTGCTCGCCGGCCAGCGAGATGCGTGGAGCTGCCTCCAGAAGCTTCGACGCATGGTCAATCTGGCGATGCAGTTCAACCTCGGTCAGGCCCCTGGCCCGGCAGCGACTCGCGATGCGCCAGGCGGCCAGCTCCTCAGGGGTTACGCCCGGGCATCGACCTTGGTAGGCCGAAGTCAGGCAGTGGTCCGCCGCAGCGATGACCAGCTGTTGCTGGGTGGGGTTCACGCCGATGAAGCGCAAGAACTGGCCAAGCGACGAACCCTCGAAGTACTGCTCCGGCGGCATCCCGTATCCGGGGTCGCCCGGGTGGTGATGGTCGATGATGTCGTCGGGCCTCAGCCCCATGACGGCGCACTCCACAAACACCTGGTGTGCGCCCACGGGAATGAGAGCGGTGACACCATTTGCTTGATAGGCTTCGTGCGAGTGGACGATGTTCCCGCCGACGGTTGCAAAACCGAAGGCGAGCCCGCGCTCTTCACAGATGCGGGCAATTTCCTGCATTTCGTGGTCCGGAGCGCCGAGTACGAAAAAATATGTTTTCATGTTGACTCAACGTTCAAATAGTTAAATGTTCCTGGGCCGTATAGCGAGCGGCCCGAACGTCTGCGGCGTTTAAGGGCCCGCGGGCGGAACGCGTTTAGGTACGAGAGCTCGGACTCCGCATCGCCCTCCAGGGAAGGCGCAACAGGCAGGCTGGCCAAGCTTGACGTCCACGCGGCTAAAACCGGACGCTAAATAGGCCATGACCCGTTCGTATGCAACCGACCGGCCAGCACAGCATGTTTGGCACATCACGTATTCCAGCAAGAGCGGGCAGCCGCTAGTGCCGGTTGCGGACGCCCACTTGCAGGCCGAGTCGTTGCACCTGGAGGTACTCGCGCTTCGCTTGCTGTACGCGCAGCAGCGCGAACGCATCGCGCAGCTCGAGGCGCAGTTGCAGGCCCGCTCGAGCGGGTCGATTTCCCTCACTTCCCCCCAATGACCGATTTAGCAAAGCCCGATTTCGAATACCGCGTGACGTACGCGGTTGTGCCTTCCGACTTTCCGGACCACGCTCGCGTGGCTGAGGACATGTCAAGGATTTCGCCCAAGCCGCCCAAGGGCGGGGGCTGGCAACTGGCTGGGTCGACGCCGGTTCAGAACGCGAAGGGCTGCGTCATCTTCTACCAGTGGGAGCGCCCGGCCCGCGAGCGCGCTCCGGCCGGCTGAGGCGCCATGGACGCCGAGCTCCGTTCGCTTGCGGTGGACGTGCTGTTGCCAGCCTGGGGCTGGCGCTGGGCGTTCATCATCGGGGTGGGCGTCCTGCCCTTTGCACTGCCCGCCATACTCCCCCTTCAGTGGAAGGACGTTGTCAAATCCGAGCTCCAGCACATCTGCGGTGTTGTAGGGTTGATGCTGTGCTTTCTCAGTTTTGGACTTGCTGTGGATACGGTCTTGGTCGAAGCGAGAAGCTCGCTGGCGCTTGTGGAGACGCAGTGCAAGGTTGCGCAGGCCCCTGATAGCCGGTGGAGCCGGCTGCAGTGCGACCCGGGCGGCTTCTACTTCGTTGAGAAGCCCATCGACGCCGCCCCCGGCGAGACTCTTCTGGTCACGCACCTGAGGATGTCGGGTTGGGCTCTAAAGGCTGAGCGCATCGCGCCTTAAAAAAGCCGCGGTGCCTGCAAGGCCCGAACGGCTCAAAGGCAGGCGAGGGCGAACCACCCGTCCGTGGGCCGGCCCAGGAGCCGGTCGACTGCCTGGCGAGCTTCCTCCGGCGTTCGAGCAAAGCCTGCGAGCAGCAGGGAAACGGCGCCCGCGCGGCGCGCGGCGAGAAGCTTCAGACAGGTAGTACGGCCCGGGCGGAAGGCCAGCTCGAGTGCCAGTCTCTCGACGCCCCGCTCGGCGAACAAGTCCAGGCGGCCCTCAATGACCCGTCCCTCGTGAAAGTACTCCTGTTTGGCGGTGCGAGTGACGCGTGCGCCGTTTTTCTCCAAGACCCAAACAAGGAGGTCAAGCATCCGCTCAGTCTGCTCGCGTGCGAGCCGTCGGTCTGCGCGTGCCTTGGCCCATAGGCTCGGTGCAGCATTGCGCACCAAGCGGGCGAGCGATGGCCCGGCGGCCGCAGAAGCCACGTGTGCCGGAAGCAATGTGCCCTCCGAACCGGGCTCCCTGAGCGCCGGTGCGGAAGACGGGGCCTGAAGGTCGGTGTCGGAGGGCGGCATTGTGGAGCCTCAGAGAAGGTTGGTCAGCTCTTCAGATGGAGCAGGTAGATGAGGGCGCCGCCCAGGACGACGCTTAGGAGAACGCAGATTCCCGTGATGAGCTCTGCGTTTTGACGAAGCCAGCGTGTCACAGCGAGGCTCCCTGATGGGATGAATTGTGGAATGGTCCGGACATGGCAAATGGGGTTAGAAAGTTGACAGCGCGTATAGGTAGCCGCTCAATTGAACGTGTTGAGCGGTTTCGTGTTGAGGAGCGTCAGGTACGGCCGCTTGAGCTGGTTGTGCTTGCTCGCGCTGAGGTATGTCGCGCCGTAGGCCACGGGCGGGGAGGCGAACGTGCGCTTGGGACCCGGGGTTGCGACTGCGACGTCAGTGACCTCGCCCAGGACCGCTTCATAGAAGGCTTCGTCCTGCTGGACCTGGGCGGTCGAAGCGGCCGCGGGGTCTCGCTTGCGGGTCATGCGCCTGGTGATGTAGGCGTTTACGCGCTTTGCTGGCTGGAGATAGGCCATCAGCAAGCCAGCAACGCCAAAGGCGACTAGTACCCAGTTTTGAAGAAAAAGGCCTACGGCCACGGTACCTGCCGCCAGAAGCCAATCCAGGGCGCCGAGATAACGAATGAGTTTTTCCATGATTCTGTTGGGGAGGGGTCCGCCTTGTAGAGAGGTGGTTTAGCCGGAGCCGCTCGTCGCGGGCGAAGAAAAAGAGCGTCGACGAATCGACGCTCTTTGAAAATGAAGCCTTTTAGGCTTATCCCTTCAGCCAGACCTCGCCAGCTTCGGGTTCGCAGCCGGCCTTCACCCCGTAGGGACGAAGGAAGTGCTCAGCTGCATCGGTCATGACCCGTCCGATGATTTCGTTGTACTCGTCCAGCACCTCGTCGGGCACCTCGAAAAGCACTTCGTCGTGGACCTGGTTGATGATGGTGTCGAAGACCTTCGGGTACTTGCGAAACTCCTCCATCACCTTGCCCAGAATGTCGGCGCCGGTCGACTGGTCTTCGTAGCTCAGTGCCGCGTTCAAGCCGAACGCATAGATGAGCCGGTTGCCCAGCGTGTAGGAGGCGTAGACAGCCTTCTTGCCGAAGCGGCCGCCACGGTCCTTGTCCGGAATCATCACCGTTTCCTGCGGGTTCAGCTCGGTCCACTTGTGCCAGAGGTCGATTTCGACGTATGCCGCAAGCCATTGCGCGCGAACTTCCGTGGCCTCTTCCAACGTCCAGTGGATATTGTAGTTCTTGGCAGCAGCGTCCATCAGGCCGCGTGCTTGCATCGCGTACAGGAGGGAGAGGTTGCCGACCTTGCCGGTTTGACGGACGTCGCCCAGCTCAGCCTTCCACTTCTTCAGCTCCTTGGCCACATCTTCGCCCTTCAGGCCTCCGAAGAGAGCCTTGGGGTTGCGGCCTGTCATGTCCAGCGCGGTCCACGTGTGGATGTCCATGCCTTCAATTTCGAACGCGTCGCGCAGGGAGCCCCAATCGGCGGTGCCGGCGGCGTCCGCGCGCATCCGCACTTCGGCCAAGCAGCGCTGGAAGCCCGAAAGCAGCTGCGTACGCTGCAGCTTGCGGTACTTGTCCCAGAACGCCTTGCTCGCATCTTTGCCTGCTTCCATGGCCGCTTCGCGACCCAGCTTCCACTCCTCGAAGTCCTTGACGGCCTTCAGCTCGAGCGCTCGCGCGTCTTCGTAGGTCACCCGGCCCTCAAGCACCCGGCTGATGCACAGGAACACATCGTTCTGCACCACATGGTCGCCCATGTAGGTCTCGACGATTTGCCTCTGAGCGCGAATCGCGAGCGCCGCGCCCACCCGCATGTCCAGTGCCGAATAGTCGGCGGAGACAATCTTGTGGCCAGGCCGAGCACGAACGCAATTTCGGAACTTCTGGTCCCGCGGAAACTGCTGGCAGTTCGGCTCCGACGAAGACAGGCGCCCTGTCACGGGGCCGTGCCCCGTGTTTGGATGCAGCCGCCCATCGTGCGACCGCCCCGCGTACGAGGAGACTTCCTTGGCCATGCCGCCGGCCTTCTTGGCACGGTTGAGTGCGGTCCAGGTGTCGAACAGGGCCTTGGCTTCGGGCGTGATGGCCGCGCGAACGCGCCGCAGGTCCTTTTCGCCAATCTTGAAGGCGCCGGTCTTCTCGGTCATCTCCAGCTCAATGCCGCGGCTCGTGAACGCCGTCCCGATAGCCTCTTTCAGCTTCGCGTTGACCCCGGTGGTCGGGTCGCTCAGCGCAGGCAGATAGTCCTTGAGCGCAGGCTCGAGTTCCGCCATCTTCGCAGCGTGCTCGCGCACCTTTTCCCACTGGGCCGCAACGTAGCCTTCGGATTCCTCCAGGTTCCACGGCATGCCCGTCTCGCGCATCCGCACGATGTCCCAGACCTGGGGCTCGATGATGCGCAGGGGAGCGTGCTCCTCGCGCAACTCGAAATAGCGCTCCAGCAGTTCCGCCGGGTCGTCGATTTCGAAGAACGACATCAGGAGCTCCAGGAGCACCTTCACGTCGTCCGTTGCGTAGTCGTACGCCTTCTGGGTCAGGAACGGCTCGCACCAGTTCTTCGGGCCTTGCATCTCCTTCGGAAGCACCTTGCGCAGCCGGCTGACCGCCAGGTCGGCTAGCGACCAGCCCGACTTGCCGCCCATGAACATGGACACGGCTTCGGCCTGCAACGTGGGGTCTTCGTCCTCATCCTGGCACATGCGCGCCATGACAACGGGCTGCTCGGGGTAGAGGACCCGTGCGATGAGCATCGAATCCAGGAGCAGCGACGGCTCGGTTGTCGCGTAGGTGCGGGTCCAGTAGGCGTCGAAGCCCGCGTTGTGCGCGATGACGACGTTTGTGAAGCATGCAGAGCACACGTCCACCTTCTCAGCTTCGGTGAGCTGGTCCAGGTCGAAGGATTCGACGAGGAACTTTGAGGTGACTGGAAAGCCGCAAGGCGTCGGGTAGAGAACCGACATCACCCGCAGCCGAAGCTCCGAGTCGACGCCGCGTTGATACTGCTTGCCGGAGAACTTCTGCTCCTTGCTCGCCGGGTTGAGGCCCGTTGTTTCAACGTCGATGATTTTCCACGGCGCCGCCGTGATGCGCGCCAGGAGCAGCTTTTCAGCTTTTGCCCATGGCACTGCTACGTGGGTGACCGGGTCGACGTAGTCGAGGTCGAAGCCCATTTGTTTGTTCATGAAAGTGGTTCCTTAAAAGCACGAGGTTTGGTTTCGCCACCCTCGCTGGTGGCCTCACCCGCCTATAGCGAACAGCGCCTACCGTGCTTTGCTGAGACCTTAAATCGCGCAGCTTCATGGCCGCACCCCGGGCTAAAGGGCATGGCTATCCCCTGAGACCGACCTCAATTTCGTGCTCACCAGACCTCACGCGGTTTACGTGGAGACCTGATATCGCTTCGCCCGGGCATGCGTTTGCCGTCAACTAGTCGTGCCTATACGAGCTCGTTAGGTCAACTAGAAGAAACCAGTTCTCGATATGTACAAAGCAACTTTTGAAATCCCTGCCATCGTTCAAGTCGAGGTTTACGTCGATGGCGTCACCAATCAGGTCGACGCGCTTGCCGATGCGTTCGACCGGCTCGGCGACGCCGCCGCGCGAAAAGCCACGGTCGTGTCGCTGAGCACGGACCAGGCACGCAATGTGGGCCTGGAGCGCCTGCCCGAAACAGGCGAGCGTACTTTCGCGCAGATTCCGACACCGGAGAGCGTGATTGGTGCACGCCGCGACGGGTACACGCTTCACCTATATCGCGGGGAGCTCAGAGGCATCGACCGTCCAGGCGACCTCGTCCTTGAGCATCCCGGCTACCAAGAGGCCCGCGACACGCTTGTGGACCAGGTGGAGAAGAGCGGCCGCGAGTACGGCGCTGGCCGCATCATCAACACGCTGACCGGCAACACCATGCTCACCTCACGCAACCCGCGCGGCGGGTGGGAGGTCGTAGGTCAGTCCGCGAGTGGTGAAGAGCGCCACAGCGAAAGCTGGCTCGACAAGGCAACGGCGCTCAGCACGGCCAGGAAGCTCAGCGTCCGGGACGACATCGCTGTGGTCGTCGTGAACGACTTCACGGACCGCGCTGCGGGCCCGAAGGTTTTCAAGCGAATCGCATGAAGCCAGACGTAGTCGGACAGCTGGAGCGTGACGGCAAGGTTCTGTACGCCGGCGAGCCCGTCGGAAACTTCGAACCGGATGCGTCAAACTTCACACTCACCCTAGGCATTGACGGCAACGAGGTCTCGCTGGACCTCTGCGGTCTGCGGCAAGCCAAGCTCCTCATCCAAGAAGGCGAACGTCGCTTGCTCCTGCGTCAGGAGCAAGCCATGAAACGCCGGAATCTCAGCCTCGATTTCTGACGGCCCCGGTCGCCAGCATTCCATTCAGACCCTGCATGCCAACAAGCGTGCAGGGTCTTCTCTTGGCGCGACGCCTAAACGGTTGCGCTAGACAGGGCTCACCCTCGCCGCGAAGCCGCTTAAACCCGCCCATGTCCATTTTCCCGACCCTGCAGCAGTACGCCACTGACATCCACCTGTTCTTCACCGGAGAAATTGGCCGTGTTGCTGCGACCGTCCTTGTCATCTTGGCTGCGGTCGCGGCCCACCGGCTCAACCTGCGCTACGTGGGGATGTCGACGCGACGAGAGGGCAGCCAGGACGGGTTGCGGCACCGCGTCGTTGCCATCAAGAACGTGCTGTTCCTCGCCGCCAGTCTTGCCATCGGGACCATCTGGGCCACCAAAATCGCCGGAGTTGCGCTTTCGCTGGCTGCCTTTGCTGGCGCGCTGGTTCTGTCGGCGAAGGAGCTCATCATGTGCGCGACCGGCTATCTGCTGTTCACGGTCTCCCGGCCATACCGGGTAGGGGACTTCGTCGAGGTCGCAGGGGTGGCCGGGCGGGTGACCGATGTCGACATGCTCTGTACGACCCTTGCCGAGACCTCCTCGGCGTACCAGCTCACAGGGCGCACCGTCTTGTTTCCCAACAGCTTCCTCCTGTCCACCTCAGTGCGCAACCAGTCGGCCACCGGGGGCTTTGTCATCAACCTCCTGCGCCTTGCGGTGCCGTACAGTGCAGACATCGACGCCTACGAGTCCGCAGCGGTCCGCGCCGGCGATGCGGTGTGCGCACCTTGGCTCGGAACGGCCGACGAGCACTTCCGCCGCATCGAGAAGACCGATTTTGTCGACCTGCCCTCATCGCGGGTGCGGGTGCTCTGGGAGTCTCACGACATCAAGCAGCACTGGCTGGTCATTCGCTTCGCCTCGCCGGCCTCCGAGCGCGTCAATGCACAGCAGGCGGTGACGCGCCTCTTTTGGAAAGAGCTGGGCTCGGTGCCCACAGCCTCGCAGGACTGAGGCGACACGCCTGCGCGCAGGGACGCAGAGCCGGCCAAGAAAAAGGGCCCCGCGAGGATGCGGGGCCCTGAATGATGGTGAGCGCTTAGCTGAGCGTCTTCACCGTGTTGCCAAGACGGTCCAGAATGCGAATCTCTGCGTAGCCGGTCTCGTCATCGAGCGCGAACGCGACTGCATCCTGCACGCTGTCGAACACGCCTTCCTCGCTGGTGCCGCCGCCATGGTCGTCTTCCAGTTGAACCGTGACACCGTCGTGCTGCACGCCGTGCACCGTGAAGCCTTCCAGGTCGTCCTGGTGGGCGTCGTTGTCCAGTTCGCGGTCGCCGCGGTCGATGCCATTGCGCTCGTCGATGGTCACATCGCTCACGCGGTTGCGCAGGCGCACGGAATTCACGTCACCGTTCTCCACCACGTCCTCGAACTCGGCCGCAGCGTCCGACAAGCGGTCGAAGGCCTCGTGCTCGCGCCAGCCGGAGCCATAGTCGACCTCGACGATGAACGGCATGTCTGCCGCCACCGTCGCCGCGGTGAGAATGTTGTTGTCGGCCTTGTACGCGTCGGTCAAGTCGCGAGTCACCTCGTACCTGCACACGCGCATCTTCGTGTTGTTGTAGTCGCGGGGGATGGCCACCACGTCGGCCGGATTCACCTTGCATTCCACGATGCGGCCGTTGGCGTTCGCGAAGTGCGGCAGGTAGTCGTACGAGCACACGTGGAGACCCCGGCTGCAGGTGCGGTCCGGATTCTCGTCGACCTTGTTGCGCAGCATGGTGGGCGTCTGCCCGATGCTGTTGTCGATGCTGCGGGTGTAGATGTCGAGCCAGTCCTCGGTGATTGCCTTGTAGGCGACGAAGCAACCGTCTTCGGTCAGCGCAAGCTTGCCAACCTCGAGGAATTCGTACAGGTGTTCGACCACGCGCAGCGACGGGTTGAGCATCAGGTTTTCCAGGAAATTGGCAGACGGCGTGAGGTCGAAGCCCTCTTCCAGCATGTCGAGCATGCGTTGGACGATGACGCCGGCCACCGGTTCACCCTTGTACAGGACCTGGCCGCCCTTGACCTCGACGTTCGGCGTGAGGAGCACGGCGGCTTCGAGCCGACGCTTCTCGCCGTCCAGGATTTCAAGGATGTCTTCGGGCTTCTGTTTCTCGACCAGGGCCTTTCGGACCGCTTCATAGTGGTCGCTGTTCTTCGCGACCATGATGGGGCGACCGTCGAAGACCATGTGGATTCCGCCGGGCAGGTGCATCATGCTCATTTGCATTGGGTGTTTCTCCATAATTAAAAAAGGTGCCTTACAGAGCGCAGAACAACCGCGCTACTGAGACCTATAGCGAGTGCGGCAGTGAGGAGGCCTATACGCGAAAAAAAAGAGCGCTCCAAATGAATGGAGCGCTCTCGAATGAGAACTTGCCGAGGGCTACGCTGCGAGTAGCATGGCTTCGGCGGTGACTTCGGCGGCAGGCTCGGGAGCACCGTCGCTGTTGGCAGCTTCGGCGGTCACATCGACTTGGGTGTCCGATGAGTCCTCGGCGACGTCCGGCTCGTCTGCATCTTCCTGCACAGCGTCTTCTGGCTCTTCGGCTTCCTCCAACTCCACCCTTTCTCCGGGCAGGGGGTCAAGCGCGAGCGCCGTCACGAGCATGGTGGCCGCCTTTTCAGGCGATTCGGCCATGACCTTCAGCAGGGCGTCGTCGTCGAAGATGCTCGATGCCAGGGGGTAGCTCTTGCCGACTGACTGACTCACCTCATACGGCGTCTTGCGCTTGCACTCGGTCACGTCGAGATACGCGCCGTCGATGTGTGACTGCAGGTACTTGAGCTCCGTTGCCAAGTCGTCGTCCCCGAGCGCTCCGTTCACCTTGAACGCAAAAGCTGCAACCTCCTCCAGCAAGGGATGCCCGGCGAGCCGAGGCTCAAGCGCTTCCCATGCAGGGGTACGCTTCAGCAGATGCATTGCCAGGATGCCTAGCAGCGAGTACTGCTTCGCGATGTAGGGCTGCGCCAGGTCTGCCTTGGGCGTGCGGTCGATGCTTGCGACCAAGCGCTTCCAGTTGCTTCCCGATTTCAGCTTGCCGACTGTCCAGGTCATCAGCGGGCGGTAGCCCAGTTCGACCAGTTTCAGCCGACGCACTGTCGCCTCGCTTTCCACCATCACGGCGCCGGCAACCTCGTGGCCGAGGCGCTTGAGCACCCGTTGCATGGTCCGCATCGTGCTGCAGAAGTCCCGCTCGCGCGGGCCAACCCAGCCGGTCGAGCCATGATTCATGAACCGGTCGCGGCGTCGGATGACGTAGAACTTCTCGGCTTCTTCCTCAATGTCGCCCAGCGTCGTCTTCGAGGTGCCACCCGCGGCAAAAGTGGTGAAGGTCACCTCTTCGCCGGCGGTCAGCTCCTCTAGCGTCATCGACTTGCGCATTCTGCGTCGTTCGAGGTCCGAGGCGTAACTCGGAGACACCGGCAGCGTCGAGGTCCCTGCACACGGCAGGCCTTCGATTCCGTCCGGACCGCAAATCCGCTCACCCAATGCCTTCGCGTGAACGGCGTCCACGCCCCGGCCAGCTACGACTAGGAAGAATGCATCGGTCGGGGAGCCCGACTGCCTCAGCGCGTAGCGGATACGCGCGTCAGCGGACTTGCTGTCCGAGTAGTAAACCCGGGTGTCCGAGAGCACCGGCACGGTGGTCAGAACCGGCTTGTCCTTGGTGAAGTCCTGATAGCCGTTGACGACTTCCTTCTTGCGGATACCGGTTTCGGTGGAGCGATACAGCCACACGCGGCAGCTGTTGTTCTGCCAGGTGGCGTCGACGACCGGATTTCCGGCGACGTCGCGAATCCAGTCGCCATCTGCATCCTTCTGGTAGGGCTGCTGCTTGCCCATGATGCCGTCGCCGACCTTGGGGAAGGTGAGCGCGCTCTCGTTTGCGACCTGTCGGATGTGCTCGATGTCGTCCTTGCCCACGCCGGCCTCCTTGAGGAAGCTGATGAGATTCATGCGGATGCTCGAGGGAAGCGTGCTCACGTAGCTATGGACCTTGCGATACCAGGCCAGCTTCGTCGGCTCCTTGGTCATCACGTCGGCGCGTACGCGCTCCGCGACTTCCTTCACCGCCTGGTCCAGCCGCGCCATGATGGCGCTGCGAGTCTTGTCGGTGTATTGAAGTGCTTCCCGCGACACGGCCATCAGAACTTCGCCGTTGTCGACGAAGAGATGGATGCCGCCGTCCAGCAGCGCCTGCATGTTCGGCGTCAGGTCGCGCAGCCGAGCCTTTTCGATGGGATAGCGCACATTGGCCATGACGACCGCGGGCACCCGGTGGAACGTTTCGCCACTGGTTCCGAAAGGAGCGCCCATATTAAAGAAGCTGCCCTCGAAATGGAACTCTGGCTTCTTGAGAGGCTTTTCCATCCCGAGGATGCGCGGGGGTACCGTGAACCACTGGAAGATTTCCTGCGCCTTGGCGTGGAATTCAGCGATGTCCCGGTCCTGGACCGGGAAGGTCACCATCACGCCGCTTTGCCAGTCCGGGTCGGCGTCGAAGACGCCCATGTCCGTCACTGCCGGCGAGCCGTTGTCGTCGAGGTGGCACACGTAGACGCGCTTCTTGCCTTCCTTGACCGCGACGACCGTGAAGCCGTCCTCGTTCTCGGGGTCGAAGAGCGTGTACGCAAAAGGCGATTTCGAGCCGAGACCGAAACCACCAGTTTGGTCGTTCGATTGCTGTTTGGTCGAGACACCGTAGACGGTGTAGATGCCTTTGACTTCCTCGTCGCTGAGCCCCGGGCCCCAGTCCTTGATGTAGAACTGAAGGTCGAGCTTCGTGGGAAGCTTGACCTCGATGGGGCGGGTGGGCATGCGCCCGAAGATGTGGGCGTCCATCGCGTTGCAGCCGACCTCGCGCTCCACGGCGCCAATCTTGTCCCCGTACAGCCCGGAGGACAGCACGTTGAACATGTGGGCGTTCTGGGCGATGCCGAAAGTGGCGGTCTGGCCGACACCTTGCTTTGCTACGACCGAAGTCGAAGAGCTTTGTGAAACCTGCATTGGGGGTCCCGTTTCCTGAGTGAGTTGATAAATGTTCCTGTGAGTCGTATAGGGAGCTCGCAGGGCCAGCTAAAGCGGCTGGCATCAAATCAGGGGAAGGGGACTAGGCCGACATCGAGCAGTCGGCGAGATGGGTCGCACGCGACCCTCCCGAGGCGGACCGCGCTCTTAGGCGGCCAGCATCGTCTCCTCGTCAAGGCTCGAAGCGTAGAAGCGCTCGATGAGGCGGAGGTTGAGTTCCTGCAGCAGTTCGCCATCGCCGAAACGAACCGGCAGATTCCATACCACGCAGTCGCTGGCCTCACGCCGAACCTCTTGCACCAGAGCATCTGCGGCTGCCTCCGCCTGGTCTAGAAGATTCATGAGCGCCGCCTCCAGGACCTCCGTTTGGACAGCCAGGCCCGCCGTGTGAACCACCGGCAGCCCAACGCGCAGGCGGGCGTAGCTGGCCTCCGGCGTCGTGACCCGCTCGGCGTGCATGGACAGGTGGACCAGGGCGACGCCCGCCACTCGTCCGCTCGGGCGCTGGACGGTTGCCACTGCGCGAACCAGAATGCCGGCTACATCGTCCTCGTTGACCGTCAGCTCGCCAGCTTGCTGGTTGGCCAGACGCCGAGCGGCCTGGGCCGTGAACGGGCCTTGCTCGGTGGCCAGCGAGTCGACCACCATCTCTGACCAGGCAAGGGCTTGCTGCTCACTGGGGAAATCGGGCAGGACCATCACCAGGTCCGGATTTCCGGGCGCAGAGGGAGAGGGCAGTTGAAGTTCGGTGCGAAAGGCGAGCACGGTGGCGGTCATGATGAGGTCCGTTGTGGGTTTTTTTGGATGTCGCGGGGCTTATTCCCCGCAGTGCCGAAAGTCTAAAAGTCATCGCTAACCATCCCAACGGCTTTCGCTACCCAGTTGTGAGCATCCTCACATCCGCCTGCAATCCGCTCGGGCTAACCCCGTGACGCATTTCACGGTTCCGAGCTGACGCTACACAAAGTAAGACCAACTAATTAACCAGAAACCATGAAGCAGGACACCAACATGCAATCTGTCAGCACCACTCTGCAGGACATCCTGAAGAGCCCCGAAAACGAGCAACCGGCGCTTCTGGCAGCCGTGCTCGACAAGTTCCCGCAGCTCTTTCGCGTGTTGCGCTCCCTGAACGTCGACGAGCTGATAATTGCGCCGGCCGAGGTCCCCGAGGGCGCCGGCTTCCTGGTGGTCGCCGACACAGAGACCACCGGAACGGACAACACGACGGACGACATCATCGAGCTCGGCATGGTCGAGGTCGCCTACGACCGTGAAATCGGCTACATCTATGGCGTGACCCGCGTCTTCAACGAGCTCGAGGACCCGGGCCGGGCGATTCCGGCCCAGGCGGCCGCGGTCAACGGCATCACCGACGAGATGGTCGCCGGCAAGCGCATTTCCGACGCGGAGGTCGACGCATTCGTCAAGGACGCTGACCTGGTCATCTGCCACAACGCGAAATTCGACCGCACGATTCTCGAGCGACGTTTCCCCGTGTTTACGACGAAAGCATTCGCCTGCTCTCAAAGGCAGGTGGATTGGCAGGCCGGAGGCATCACCGGCACGAAGCTGGACTACATTGCGATGTGCCTGGGCTTCTTCTTCGAAGGTCACCGTGCCTCCGTGGACTGCCTGGCACTGGTGAAGGTGCTGAACACGCCCATGGCCGGCTTCGACGGCCAGACCCCGCTGCAGCGGATTCTCGAGACCTACAAGCTCGAGGCGCGCCGTATCTGGGCCACCGGGGCGCACTTCGACTTCAAGGACCTGCTCAAGAAGCGCGGCTACCACTGGCATGACCCCGCGAACGAACCCGGTGCCGAAAAGGCCTGGGCGATGGACGTGGCTGTCGAGGACTTCGCGGCTGAACTCGACTGGCTCAAGGCCGAATGCCTGTATGGCAAGGGGCTCAGCATGCCGGTTGACCGAATCGACGCTTACAACCGCTTTACGTCGCGGCGCACTCCGATGGAGCGCGCGTACCGCTGATTAAAAAAGGGCCGCTTCCATGCGGCCCTTTTCTTGTGCGCAGGCGACTGGAAAGGCCTCAACCCAGCCTCAGCCTTCGGTCGAGCTCGTCTAGGTGCTCGGCCGTGAGTGCAATGCGGGGGTCCGTTCTGACCAGGAACGGGCAGCTGGGCGCGAATAGGCTGCCGTCGTCGTCCAGCGCAGCGAAGGGTCTCCGGACGCGCGCGCTCTCGCGCAGGTAGTGCTCAATCTCCGCTTGGCGCTGGTACCGGAGCGCGTCGGGCAGGTCTGGCGTCACGCCGACCACGCGCGGGTGGAGCTGCTCGCTCGCGAAACAGTCCCGAAGCTGCGCCAGGCTGCTTTCGAGCCGCCAACTCGACGAAATCACGATATCGACGCTCGGTCGTGCGAGGAGCCACGCTTCGAGCAGCGGCATGCGCTCAAACGTGCCATTCATGTTGCGGTGCACGACACCGTCGAAGTCGAGTAGGAGAGTTGAATTCATTCCTCCTATAGCGTTCCGCGCCTGGCTAACGATGGCTAAACAACATGCCTAGATTCAGGCATTCCAGGAGCATCGAATGCGCGTTTTCGCCCTGGCCGTACTGTCGGCCGCCCTTTTCGCCAGTCCCGCCTTCGCGTCCGACGACGCCGACGGCAAGCCTTTTACGCTGAAGGTGGAGTCCCCGGGCGTCCCTGAGCGCGGCACCATTCAGACCGATGTTGCTGCCAACCTGGACGGCAGCGCGGCAACCCCGCGGTCCGCCCAGCCACAAGTGGCAACGGCTCCGGTCACTCCTGCGCCGCAGGATGTGGCTCCCGCACCATTGGGTCTGCCGCAGATTGCTGGCACCGTAGGGGCACCGGGGCAACCTGCCCCCGTCCCGGCCCTCCCGGCCGCCACGGCCGCCGCGCCAGCGCCTGCTTCCGAGGCCCAGCCTGGCGGCGTACAACCGCCCGCTGCGGCGCCAAGCCACACTGCCCTGATTCCGGGTCAGCCTGCCAAGGTCTACACCACGCTCGCGGCTGCGGCCGAGGCGGGCGTGGACCCCTTGAACGAGCGGACGCTTACCGTGACTAAGCACCGTGATGCCGAGGAAGACGACGTCGAAGCCGGCTTCAACTGGCGCGACGCCAATGCCTACCTGACCGTCCTCAGAGCGAACGAGCAACTCGCCAAGCTGTGCGGCCTTGGTTTCTTGGGCGCCATCCTGCTGTTGTGGATGGTGCGCCGTCGTCGAGGCTGAGCCGGCTGTGCTGCTGACGCGCGACTACCTAGTCAAGCTTGGCGCTGGCTTTGCCGGCGGCGCGCTGTCGCTCGCGCTTGCGCACTTCATGGCCCCCAGCGTGGCGCTGATTCTCCCCAAGCCGCCTACGCCCGTGCGGGTGTCCGTGAAGGCTCCCTCCGCGGCACCAGTGGCCGCCGCGCCAGCCCCGGCACCCAGCTCGGAGAAGGAACTGAGGCTGAAGTCGGACAAGCCTGTCGAGGCACCGAAGCCGAAGCTCAAGCCGCGGCCGAAGCCGCCCGCCCCGAAGCCCGCGCCAAAGGTCGCGGAGGACGCTCCTCCCGCCCCCAATGTGGCCATTCCGCCCTCGGACCTACCCACGCTGTCTCAGCCCGCATTTCCGCAGGCCGTGCCGATTGCAGCCCTTCCCAATCTGCCGGCCATGGCAGCAGCGCTCGAGGAAGCCCCTGAGGCGCCTCCAGAGAGCCTGCCTGAAGGTCCGCGCGCCAAGATGTATCCAGAGGAGCAGGGCGGCAACGTGTTGGTGCTCGGGTTGCTCGTGAACGACCAGGGCGTCGTCATCGACTCCGACATCCTTGTCAGCTCATTCAAGCCTCTGTCCGATATCGCCGTCGCCTGGGCGTCCATCGGCCAGAAGTGGACGAACTTGCAGCCGCCGCTCAACCCTGGCGAAACACGCTGGATTGAGCTGCGCATCCCCTTTGTGCCGGACACAGACCGGCTGAAGACCCTTCCCTAAATCCAATCCGGAAAATCCATGCAACACCTCGCCGCTTCCATCGACTACCTTCTGTATGCACTTGTCGCATTGACGTTCGCGGTCATCATTTACAAGGGCGCTATCCTCTATGCGCCAGGCTTGGCGGGCATGAAGGCGCCCGCAAGTGCTGACAAGGCGGACATCGATGAACACGTTGAAACGCTGGAAAACGGCATGGCTCTGCTGGCTGTGATGGCCAGCGCGGCGCCGTTCGTCGGCCTCGCAGGTACCGTGTTGCACATCATGCAGGCGCTGTCGCGTCTGTCTTCGGCCGCCATCGACATCACGCTCATCAGTGGTCCCATCGCGACCGCGTTGAACTCCACCTTGGTCGGGTTGTGCGCGGCCGTTCCGGCACTTGTCGCGTACAACCTGATGCAGCGCCGCATCCAGGTGCTGCACAACCGCCTGCTGCGCGCCGCCAACGAGGAGGCAAGGTGAGCGTGGCTGATACCGTCGTTCTCCCTCCCGTAACCGTTGCCGGCTATGAGCTGAACTTCTTTTGCGACTTGGCCGGGGAAGGCGCCGCGCGCGATGTCGTTGCGACCCTGCAGGCCTGGTGCCGCCTGCACCGCCTCGAGAGCGCCGAGGTGGCCAAGCTGGGCGTCGCAGATGAGGACGGCTGGTACGACCTGGCCCGCCAGTGGATGCTGGAAGCTCGGCGCGACCTGACGTCGTGGAATGCCTGCACCCGAGCCATCGCCGCAGCTCGGGAGCCCATCGACCGGATGGGCGCCGCCGGCGGCCAGCTGCGCTACTTCCTCGCCACCTACGGCTGGATTCAATTCACCCCCGCCAGATGACTTCCAACCGCCAACAACTCGCCGCTATCAACGTCACGCCCCTGGTGGACGTGCTGCTCATCCTGCTTGTCATCATGATGTTGGCGATGCCCATGTTCGTGAAGAAGCTCCCCGTGGACCTCCCACAGACGAGCCTGAGCGGTGCCCCCTCAGTTGCCCAAAGCCTGTCGGTGTCGCTCCAGGAAGACGGCAGCCTGATGCTGGACAGCAGTCCCACGACGCTGCAGGAGCTGAAAGCGCGCATTACGCCCACGGTTTCAGTGGAGCTCTCGGTGGACCGCGCAACCACCTACGAGAAGATTGCAACGGTGATTTCCGAGCTTCAGGCGGCGGCGCCAAAGGACATAGCCCTCCTGACCCGATGAGGGCAGGGCCTTATCTGGCAGGCTTTAGGGGCTTAAAGCCGAGCCGTTCCATCGGAGTGGAAAGCAGTTGCGGGGTAGACCAGTAGTCGCTCCACGGGTCCTTCGTCCTCGTCGATAGCTCGTCCGCTGCGTTTGCCACCGTCCAATGGGCGCCACTCGTCAGAAGTGGCAGGTCATCCCAGTCCACAGTCATCGAGACGCCCAATCCTGGCCGGGCCCTTGCCGAAAACGCCGCTACGGTGGTGGCCGCGCGATTGTTCCGGAGGTAGTCGACAAAGAGCCTGCCAACGCGATTGGACGGGCCACTCTTGCTCACGAAACGCGAGGGAATCGCGCGAGCAAGGTGCTCGACGATGGCTTGGGAGAATCCCTTGACGACAGCCACCTCATGGACCGGGGCGAGGGGCACGAGGAGGTGCAAGCCTTTCCCGCCACTTGTTTTCAGCCAGCTTTTTAGCCCCAACTCCTGAAGCATCAGCCGAACCAGGGATGCGTCCTCCTGCACGTGCTCCCAGCTCGTTCCCTCACCGGGGTCGAGGTCGAAGACCATCTGGTCTGGCCTGTCGATATGGCCGCTTCGGGAATTCCAGGTGTGAAGCTCGATGACATTTGCGCGCGCAGCGCTCCACAACGCTGCCTCGCTGTTGACGACCATCAATGGGGCATGGCCTGGCCACAAGCTCGGCTCGAGGAGGGTCAGGCCCCGGACTGCCGCGGTATCGGCATGCTTCTGAAAAAATAGTTCTCCAGTTACCCCTTTCGGCCCCCGAAGGAATGAGCAGGGCCGGTCTGCCAGGTGAGGCTGCATCCAATGTGAAACGCGTTCGTAGTGGAGGACCAAGTCCAGCTTGGTGAGCCCCGTCGTGGGGTCGATGATTCGGCCAGGATGGCTGACCGGGCCACCCCTCACCGTAGCCTTTGACGGGCTCCCCGCGGCATTGGGCGAGTTCGCGGCGCCCTGGGGCTCCCGGACGACCTCTCGAGCGGGTTTGTCATCCCGCAGCCCACGATAGGACGCGTGGCGGATTTGCCCGCCCGGCGTCCATTCGGCGAACTCTACCTCGGCGACCAGCTCCGGGCTCACCCAGCTGACCTTTCCAGTGGACGAGTTCTTGGACCATCGGTCTGGCTTGGGCGCGCCGCCGACAAATGCAACCTTGGGCGTCACCAGCTTGCTTAGCCGGGCCCGAAGTTTCACGGCCTCCTTCGCCGACCAGCCCGTTCCCACGCCCCCGGCGGACTTGAAGGTGCCGTCGGGGCCGTAGACGCCAAGCAGCAGCTTGCCGACCTGAGAGGCGTCATCCGTCCTGGGTATAAAGCCGGCGATGACGAATTCCTGGCGCAGCTTGCATTTCAGCTTCAGCCAGGTATCAGTCCGGGCGGAAACATACGGGGAGTCCAGGCGCTTCGCTATGAGGCCCTCCAGCCCAAGGCCGCACGCCGATGCGAGGATTGAGGAAGGGTCGCCTGGGAGGCTCGAACAAAGTCGCACGTGCTCCTGCTCGTTCGTCTCGAACAATGCGGCCAAGGCCGTGTATCGGTCCTCGTGGCGCGCCGCTCGAAAGTCCCAGCCATTCAAGAACGGCAGCTCGAACACGAAGTACACCAGGTTGGCGGACTTTGCGCCTCGGTCAAAGGAGTTCTGGAGGGCGTTGAAATCCGGGGTCCCCTGGGCGTTCAAGCTGACGACCTCGCCGTCCAGCCAGGCGCTCCCGATGTTCATTGCTTCCAACTCTGCGATGAGGGCCGGCATCTTGGCGCTCCAGTCGTGACCACCCCTCGTGATAAGTTTTGCCCTGCCGTTTTCGACGCGCGCCATCATCCGGTAACCGTCCAGCTTGATGGAGTAGCTCCAGTGAGCCCCCGGGGGAATGCGAGTGGCGAGAGTAGCCAACTGTGGCGCCAGCGAGGGCGGAAGCTCGGAGGCAACTGCGCCTTCGATTGGCGGCCGGTCGGGCTGGGGCCTGGTTTTGCGGGCGGCGGGCATGCGGAGAATTTTCCACCCCGCGCGGTGCCCCAGGTTCACTCCGGTTGCTCGCGTCACCGTCGGACCGCGCCTTCAGCCGACTTGGCCATTGGCCGGCGGCGCGCCCTCTGGGGGCGGGCACTATGTGTGGTGGGCACCGTGCCCGTACGCCTGGAGACAAGTAATGGCTGACGACAAGACGAAGACTGGCGGCCAGGACCGCAGTCGGATTAACGTAAACGAGGACTATGAGCTTCGTGACTGGTCCGCCAAGTTTGGGGTGAGCCCCGAGCAGCTCAAGGAAGCCGTGAAGGCGGTAGGCCCCATGGCCCAGGACGTGGAGCGCCACCTGAAGGGGAAGGGCGGCTAGGCAGACTCGCGCTGCCAAAAAGAAGCCGCTCAAACCAGAAGGTTTGAGCGGCCAGCAGAATCACCTCAGGAGAGGTGTGCGCGCAGCTGCGTCAGACGCATGCGGCACATGTCGAGCAGAGGATTGCGAACATCCCCGAACTCGCGTACCTTGTTTTCGAGGTTCGTGCGCAGCGTGAAGAGTTCACGTCGGCTCGAAAGACGAAGCTTGTCGAAAAAGTCGCCTTCTTTGGCGATTTCCTTCAGGAACGGCTCGGGTTGGCGAGCGTTGTTGTTGGCAAACGGGAATTTGGCAATGGCGTGGCTCATGGGGTCGCTCCTCAGATGTTGACAGTGGTCCTAGGGGTGACTGAAGGGGAAGTACTTCAGACAAGACCTATAGCGACCCACTTGAAACAGCCTCGCCTGCCGTTTAAACTCGCGCCCCGTTCACCAGGAGGCCCATGCTTTTTCACCGCCGCGTCTTTTCACTAGGCTCCCACGACGGCATTCCTGTGCTTGTGCGCCGCGCCCTTGTAGACGGGCGGCTGCCGTACGTAGTGTTCAGGGAAGAGGTGGAGAGCCCGTTCCGCGGCGCGCTGCGCGCGAACTTCGAGAGCGTGGCGACGCAGTACTACCTCGAACTCATCGTCCGCGGGCAGCAGCGGCTAGGGCCGCACCTGCATTTCGTGCACGAGCGGCCGCTTTGGTCGAACGGGGTGGTGACGTTCTCAGCCGAATGGAACGAAGTCAGCATGGAGCTAACCCCGACTGGGTACCGGCGTGGCCGGTGGGAACCGGTCCCGCCTGAAGTACTGGCTCAGCTCAGTGCAGAGCTCCAGCCACCGCGTGTCGTGAGCTGAACCTGCCGCCCGCGAACGGCAGGCCGATGTCGGCGCACATCCCCTCGACGACGCGAAGCAGTTCGGAATCGGCCTCGAAATAGGTGAAAGGCGGGATGAGGATGATGTGACCGTCGTCTTCGTGGGGCAGCTTGCCGACAATTTCTGCGTAGCCCGAGACGTCGAAGCGCACGCCGACCTCCACATTACCGTAGGCCTTGCGGCTGTTGGCGAGATTGGCCTGCAGCTCGACGAGTGCCGGGCCATTGCAGCGAAGGTGCATCTCGGTAATCGTGTGCGGGATGTGGCTCACCACGGACTCCACTTGGACACCTTGGGACACCATCGAAGCCTGCACGACACGCGCAAAGGTTTCGCCCGGCCACAGTACGGTGCGGTTGAACACGGAGGTGGTGCCCACCGGCAAGCGGCAGGAGACCAGCATGAACATGGTCACGCTGCGATACGCGTCCAGCTCGGAATCCAGCATGAGCGGCAACGGCTCGAGCCGGTCTTCACCGCTTTGCTCGGCCTGGAGGACCATCCTTCCGAGCTTTCTCGGACCAATGACCTGGAGGTCCTCCCGCTTGAAAAGCTTTGTCGACGCGCGCAGGATGCCGTGGGGGTTGCAGTAGCCAATGGCGTCCAGTTCGCCGATGAGCGCCTGAGCGTCGATAACCTGGCCCTTGAAGGATACGTGCTGCGCGAGCGCCTCGGGGGCGAAGGTCACGGTGAAGGGCACCGCAAACAGCCACAGGAACTCGGGGAAGCTGCCATCCTCTGCTGGCAAAGGAATCTTGTCGTAGATGGCGCTGGTGCAGAACTCCAGCGTGCGCAACCTGCGCAGGTCGCCCTTGCTCGCCTCCAGGGCCTTCTCGACCAACCCGTCGAATCGGTCTGCCGAGTGCAGCATTTCCGTGTGCAGCGCGTCGTAGCAGGCCTTGATTGCTCCCATCTGTCGTCCCCCGTTTCGAGCCGTGGCGGCTTCATCGAGGTGGTACAGGAAATCGGGACGGGACGAACGCATTGACTTTTCTTTCTGATGGACCTAACTGCGGCGTGCATTTTAAGTCCATAGTTTAAAATGGTCAATGCGTTTTAGGCTCACGTGCAAGCAGCGCCGCCGCGAGACGGTCCGCGCCGTCGTTGAACGCGCGCGGAACCAGGCGCACCTCGAGGTGATGGAATTCCCCGGCCATTCTGAGCAGCTGCGCCTCCAGCACGCAGAATTTGAGGGCAAGCTTGCCCTGGAAGGCGCGCAGCACGCCGAGCGCATCGACGTGCAGGCGGGCCCTGCGGATGCCCGCGGCAAGCATGGCGTCCAGGCACAGCAGTGCCGCCTCCAGCTCTGCTTCCAGTGCGTTGGTGGTGTGCGAAGCCTGAGCTGCCTGGAGCGCTGGCGTGCCGACAGCACCGTGCACGAGGAAGGCAACCGCTGCGCGACCACCGCGCACAGCGCCGTCGCTCCACGCAAGATGCGCGGGCTGTGCGTCGGGCGAACCAAACCGCACAAAGGGGACATTTTCGGCCGAGCGCATGCCCAGTCGCTCCCGCAGTTGCATTCGGACCAGGTGGAAGCCTTCCTTGGCCAGCGCCCGTTGGTGGCGGCCGGCCGCCCCCGCTTGTCGCAGCTTTATCAACGTGAAGGCCTGGGCGAGCTTCGCGCCCAGCACCACAGCGTCATAGGGTCTTCCGCCCACAATGCGCTCGTACAGGTCAGTGGTGAGCTGCTCGACACTGGATTCCGTCATTCCGCGCCGGGCTGTCCGCCGGCAAGCACGGTAGGCGGACCAGACATGTGGCTGGTCAAGGTCGTTGAAACGAAGTAGCTTGCCGAGGAGCTGGGCAAGAGGGTGGGCTTGAAGCGCGCGTGGGAGCCGCGCCATGGCAATCCTTGTGGATGAGAGAAAGGGCAGGGCGTTGCGCCCCTCTCGTATAGCCAGGAGTCCGAGGCGTCCAAAAGAAAAAGAGCACCAGGAGGTGCTCTTAGGAAGAAGCTCAGGCGAAAGCGTGAGCCTTGTGCTTGGCGTAGCCGCGCTTGTGCAGGGCCTTACGGTTGCGTTCAACGCGAACACCAGGCTTCATGGACATGGTCTTGGGAGAGAGACCTTGTTCACGCATGGCGGCGTCGCGGACTTGGGCTTGGGTGAGCCTGATTTGCAGTTGCATAGGGGCCTCGAAAAACGTAGTTGAACTCAGCCCTATAGCGACGATGTCGGAACAGGGACGCGGGCCTAGGAACTCCGACGCATGGGCGGGGCGCGCGGCGCGGTCTGCGGTATTTGAGGGCGCCGCTTACTTTTCCGCCTTCGGGGGAGCGGTGTCGGCCAGCATGGCCGTACACCAGGGGGTTGGAACTGCCTCCCGGTAGCATGCCTTGCCGGCGGGGAATGACAGGGCCGCGAGGAACAGCCCCGCCCAGAAGGCGGTGTGCTCCCAGTAGGTCCACTTTCTCGCCTTGCCGTTGAGCCACGTTGCGCCCCAGGGGCCAATTTCTGACTCGAGGAACGCGGCGGACGTACCGCTCGTCACCTGCGTCAGGCTGCTGGCGATTACGCCGCCAGCCATCCCGGGCCATCCCGGCGATGAGAAAGCAAATGACTGCGAGCGAGGCCAGGGTGCCGGACAGCGGTAGCACCGGCCCGCCCGCGAAGGTGAGCCCAACTGCGGTGAGGTATGACGCTGTGAGCGTCAGATAGGCGCCGATATGGAACTTGGTGTAGTCGTACAGCCGGTCGAGGCTCTTGTTAGGGTCAAGGTCTACGGCGGCAGCTTGCAGTGCTGAGGAGGGCGCCGCCGGACCCAAGGAGAGCGCGGCAGGACTCGAGGGCGTGGGAGCAGTTCCGGTTGGGGACATCGGGCCTCCGTGGCTAGGGTAGTGGCGGCGCTCGCAACTGTGCCTTGGGTTCGTGGGTTCGACAATCCCCTACCAGGAACGATGCGAGCTTCAAGGGCCAGCGCGCCGGCGCTCTCCCCGCTCGATGCACTGTCCCCGCTCGCAGCAGTGACTCGCAAACCGCAGAAAGCGCCGCACCAGCAGAAAGGGAACACCGAGTGCAAAGACCAGGCCGCTCAGAACACCGAACCCCATGCTCACGTCCGCCACGGCCGAGCTCCCGGCTGCGGTCATCCCTGCCACTAGGGTGGGTGCCAGCAGGGGCACCATCACTGCAGCGAGGAGGATGAAGGCAGGAATGGTAAGGGCCAGCCACCAGAGCGACGCGGCGGTGGGGCTGCCTGACTTTGCGGCGGCCGCGCCAGGCGCCGGGCCATAGATGCGTTCCATCAGCCAGTCGCGGTAGCCGAGCCAGAAGAAATGGAAGGTGCAGGCGATGAAGGCGGTTTCCCGGGCATTCGCTTTATGGGTTTTCAACATGATGTGCAAGGCTCGCTATAGAAGTCAGGTCAACTGAAATCTTTAGCGATGAGCATTCATACCCTCAATCCAATGAACGAACGCCGATACAAAACCTTCCAAGAGCTCAAGGCGAAAGCCGACGGCGACTGGCCGTACATCCTCCAAGAGCTGGCCCCTGAACTGGCCGACGCGATGGACAAGGCGCCGCACCACGTGTCGTGCCCTATCCACGGGGGCACGGATGGTTTTCGGCTGTTCAAGGACTACCCGAAGACTGGCGGCGGCTACTGCAACACGTGCGGCCCCCAAGCGAACGGGTTCGCCATGGTCGCATGGGTGCGAGGTATCTCGTACAAGGACGCAGTCCGTGAAGTCGCCCAACTCCTGGAAGGCGAAGCCGCGGCACCCGTCGTGGTACGTCGCCCGCCGCCTCCGAAAATTCCCGACCTCGTCGACCCCCGAAAGGCGTATGGCCGCATCCGGCAAACCTGGATGGCCTCCACGACCCTGAAGGACACGCCGGCGGAGAAGTACCTCGCCGCGCGAGGCATCTGGCTGCAGAACATGCCAAACACGCTGCGTGCGCATCCGCGTATGCCGTACTACGACAAGGTCGCGAAGGCCATCACCGGCTGGCATCCCTGTCTCTTGGCCCCCATCAAGGACAGCCAGGGGCGCATTGCTTCGCTGCACCGAATCTTCGTCAGTCCGACAGGCGGCAAGGCCGACGTGCCCGAAGCCAAGAAGATGATGTCCGCCTGCCATCCTCTGCCCGGGGCAGCCATCAAGTTGTTCCAAGCAGGCGAAGTGCTGGGAGTCGCCGAAGGCATTGAGACCGCACTGGCAGCTCACGCCATCTCGCGCATGCCTGTGTGGGCCTGTGTGTCGGCCACGTTGATGGAATCGGTCGAAATCCCGGCGTCCGTCAGGAAGGTCGTCATCTGGGCTGACCTGGACCGCAGCGGTCGCGGCATCAAGGCTGCAGAGAAGCTGTCGGCCCGTCTGCGCACCGAAGGCAAGGAAGTCGAAATCTGCGTTCCGCAGGGCCCGATTCCTGAGGCCGTCAAGGGCGTCGACTGGCTCGACGTCATGCTGACGGCCGGACTGGAAGGCTACCCACCTCAATGGCAGAAGTGGTCTCCGCCGCCGGAGTACCGCAAGGCCGCTTAATCCATTCTTCAAGAGCTCCCTCCCGGGAGCTCTTTCTTTGCCAGGCGCGGGAGCGCTTCAGGCCAGGCCGGCAGCCACTGCTGCTGCAGCCACCTCGGGGCGCAACGTCCATACCCACTCGGCGCCCTGTCGCTCGCCGTCCGCAAGCGCAAAGGTGTAAACCGGCAAGCCCTCTCGGGGGCTCTCTGGCAGGTCCGTCGGCACCTCGCCGTACAGCAGCCAGCCCAATCGCCCATAGTGAAGATTCGCTGCCTCGTGGCCCTTGTATTCAGCGGCAGCGGCAAGCTCGGTCGCGGTTATCCGGCGGTCCTTTGCCTTCACGTGCGCTCGCAGCATGGCTCGCTGACCATCATGCACGCGCGGTTCGATGCGGCGGAACGCGGCGGTGAGCTCGCCTACTTCCGGGACCAGTCCGTTGCGTGCTCGAGCCTTCTCAGCCAAGCGCTGGGACGTCCAGGCCTGTACCTGCGCGAAACAATCGTCCAGGTTGGCGCCCTTGACTGTGAGCGCCTTGGCTCCGTTGGTGTACACCACGCCGAAATACTCGCCCTCGTAGAGCAACGCAACGAGCCTGTAGGGACCCACCTCGTCACTCTTTGCGGTCTCGTTCATGCGTAGCTCCTCTGTAAAAAACTTCTTCTGTCAGGCTATCAGGGCCTGAACCAGCCGAGCAGGTCGAACGCCTTCGCCAGTTCGTGGTGCATCACCAGCTGAAACTCCCCGCCCTTGGGCTGCATGGGGTTGGCCAGACCGATTGCACTGCTGTAGAACGGCTCGGAGCTTCCGGGATTCGGGGCAAAGCTCATCTTCAGCGACTCCCCCAGCTTGCGAGCAAGCTTGCCATAGAGCACGTTGGCCAACCGGTACGACTTACTCGTCCGTGCTCCCTCCTTGACCTGGGCGGCAGCATTGCCGAGCTCCGTGAAGGTGACCGTCCGGTTGTGCGCCCGGAAGTGCCTCTCAAGCATGGCTCGGCCCATTGCGCTGACGCCCCCTTCCTGTTCGAGCTGGAGGAGGGCTGAGGCATAGCGGTCCGCGCTGGGAACCTCGAACCTCATCACCTCGGCCTCGACCTTTTCACGGCGGGTCGCCAGTCGGAACACCTTCGAGTGGTCGGTAGGCACCCCTCGCTCTGTAAGGAACGAAGCGATTTCGCGCCAGGTGTGACCCTTCTCTCGGAGCGCTTCGATAGCTTCCAAGTAGAGCTCAAGCCCCTCCTTCGGGGCGGCGGCCAGGGCGTCGTTGAGTATGGTGGTAGGGCTGGGCATCGCGCACAGCTTACACCAGGCCGAACAGAATGCAACAGCGTAAACCAGGCTGCAACAAAATGGACTTCCTCGCGGGGCTCCCGGGCGGCCTGGGCGGAAAGCGCCAAGCACAGCCGCGCGGCTAAAGCCCGTGACTACAGGCCAGGTCCCCTCAACCGCTACCAGCCAATGCAAGTCCGTCTCATTGACGCCAACGCGCTGGGCTTTGCCCAGTATTTCATCGGGAAGAAAGCAGGCCACCACGACACGCACGCAGTTCGTGGCTTCCTGGAGCACGTGCGCTCCCGCCTGCACTTCTCGCAGGGCGTAGTGAACCTTCTCCTGTGGGACGGCAGGGCGCAGTGGCGCTACGACCTCCTGCCGGCGTACAAAAGCTCGCGGCACAAGACGCCTGAGCAGCGCGAGGCGCGCGAGACCTACGAGCCACAGCGGCCGCTCATCCAACGTGCGTTGAACTACTTCCCCGTGATTCAGCTTCTGCATCCTGGCGCGGAAGCGGACGACCTGGCATTCGGCCTTGCGGGACAGCTGGCGGCGCAGGGGCATCTGGTCGACCTGTCGACCTCGGACACGGACTGGCTGAGCCTCGTGGCAAACCGGGTGCGCTGGGTGAACGCCAAGAAGTTGACGCAAGTCATCGAGCTGGATGGGTTCTTCAAGGCAACCGGCGTGAGTTCGCCCCAGCTCTACGCCCACGCAAAGGCGATGGCCGGGGACACGACCGACGACATTCCTGGCGTCGAAGACGTGGGCCTCAAGCGGGCGGCGGCGCTCCTCGCGAAATACGGAAGTCTGGAGGCCGCGCTCACCGCGGCGGAGGACCTGCTCACCTTCGGCGCGGAAGCGAAGTACTACCAGGGCCTGACCGACGCGGACGTGCGTGAGAGCGTCCGCCGCAACGTCAAGCTGGTCGACCTATCGGCCGGCCCGGTGCTCCAAGGCTCGGACATCCGAACTACGGTCGGCCAACTCGACGAAATGGAGCTCGCAGGGCTCTTCGACGAACTGGGCTTTGCAGACTACCTGACCAACTGGAGCTACTGGGGTCGCCCCCTGTCCAAAGAGCTGGAGAAGGCCGATGTACTTTCGGTTCAACGCGCCATCTCCAACATCCACTTTAGCTGGACCGCGAAAAGATAAACGGCTGGACTAGACCGTATCACCCATTATTTGCCCCTTGGAGCACACATGAAACAAATGCCCGGCTTGCTGAGCAAACTTTCCCAAATGCAAAAGCGCATGGAAGCCGCTCAAGCCGAAATTGCCGCGATGACCTTCGAAGGCACCGCAGCCAACAACCTGGTCACCGTGACCATCACCGGCGCCGGCGAGCTCAAGCGCGTGAACTATGACGCCAGCCTGAAGAGCGAAGACCTCGAGACCCTGGGCGACCTGGTCGTGGTGGCTGTGGCCAATGCCAATGCGAGGAAGGAAGAAGCGTCGAAGGCCAAGCTGGGCAGCCTGGCCGCCGGCCTGATTCCCTTTGGCATGAAGGTTCCAGGCCTGGGCTAAACCAAGGGCTAGAAGTCCTTTGAAGGCCCGCTTCGGCGGGCTTCTTCATTTGCCTGAACGAAAAGGGGAGAGCCGGAACTGCGTTATAAACCCATCCCCTTTACTAAAGACTAAACTCTACGTAAAATGCATTGGCGCATGCCGGCGTTTTAAGGTTCGATGGCCAGTCCTTCTTCTTCCCAGCCCACCGAGCAACTGAGCGGTGTGGTCAAAATCCTCACGTACGTGAACCCCGAGAACGGCTATTTCGTCGCAAAAGTCGATGTGCCGGGAAAGGGCGAGCGCACGGTGCTCGGTACCGCCCCTGTCATCAACGTGGGCGAGCTCATCAGCGTGCGCGGGGCCTGGGGAAGCTCGAAATGGGGCCCGCAGTTCAAGGCGGTGGAGGTAACCCTTTCGCAGCCCACGATGCTCGAAGGCATCGTCAAGTACATGTCCAATGCCATCCCCGGCATCGGCAAGGGGTTCGCCCAGAAGCTGGTCGACGCGTTCGGGGAAGACGTTTTTGACGTCATCGAGAACCACCCGGAACGCCTGAAGGGCGTCAAAGGCATCGGCAAAAAGCGCATCGACTCGCTCATCGAGTCGTACGCCGAGCAGAAGGCGACGCGCGAAATCATGGTTTTCCTGCACAAGGCGGGCCTGTCTACCCTGCGAGCAAAGCGCATCCTCGACAAGTACGGCGCCTCGGCGGTCGAGAAAATCAAGGCGAACCCGTACATCCTCTGTCAGGACATCTGGGGCATCGGGTTCAGAACGGCCGACGAAGCAGCCTTCAAGCAAGGGATTCCGCGGAACAGCGAGTACCGCATCCGTGCCGGCGTGCACTACGTCCTGCGCGAGGCCGAGGGGCAGGGCAGTTGCGGTCTGCCGGTGGAAGTCGTTCGCGAGAAGGCGAGCGAACTCCTGGGTGTGGACTACGACGTTCTCAGCACCTGCTTCGAGCAGGAGGTTGAATCCGAGAGCCTGATTCGCGATTTCTCAGGCGGGGTGGAGTGCCTGTTCTCCCCGCGAACCTACAAGGCCGAGAAGGCGGTGGCGGACCTACTCCTGAAGCACGCCAAGCGTCCGCTGGCCCATACGGTCAAGGACATCGACGTCTCCATCCTCTCCGTCGAGATGGACATGCACATCACGCTGGAGGACGCTCAGCGCGATGCGGTTCGTGCGGCGCTGCTGTCTCAGGTATGCGTCATCACAGGGGGTCCCGGTACCGGCAAGACGACCATCACCCGGGTCGTTATGGAGTGTCTCCAGGCGGCCGGCATGAGCCCGCTGCAGCTGTGCGCGCCCACCGGCAAGGCAGCCAAGCGCGCGGCCGAAGCCACGGGTTTCCCCGGCCAGACGGTGCACCGCACGCTGGAAGTCCAGCGGGACGGTACGTTCAAGTTCAACGAGAAGAATCCGCTCGATGCGGACGTCCTCGTGGTCGACGAATCTTCGATGGTGGACATCTACATGTTCCTGTCCATCATCCGCGCGCTCGCGCCGCACACGCGCCTCATCATCATCGGCGACGTCGACCAGCTGCCTTCCGTGGGTCCGGGCAAGGTGCTGGGCGACATCATCGACTCGGGCGTGCTGCCCACGGTGATGCTGCGCCAGGTATTCCGCCAGGCCGCGAAGAGCCAAATCATCCGGAACGCGCACGCCATCAACCGTGGCGACATGCCGGAACTGAGCTATCTCCAGGACTCGGACTTCCACTTCTCTAGCATCATGCCGCGGGACCCGAAGAGTGAAACCGACAAGGAGAAGGCGCGCTCGGACATCGAGAAGGAAATCCTTCGCCTTGCCCGCGACATGTACAAGCTCGGCTACGACCCTATCCGTGACGTCCAGATTCTGGCGCCAATGCGGCGCGGCAAGCTCGGCGTGCTGGCCCTGAACGTTCAGTTGCAGGCATTCCTGAACCCGATGCCTGAAAAGCAGGTCGAGTTCAACGGGACCAAGTGGTGCACTGGCGACAAGGTCATGCAGCTGCGCAACAACTACGACAAGAACGTCTTCAATGGCGATATCGGCTACATCTCAGACGTCGATGCCCAGACCCGAACCGTCATGGTGGAGTTCGACGCGGTTCCGGTCGTCTATAGATTCCAGGACCTGGACGAGCTGGCGCTTGCCTACGCGTTCACCATCCACAAGAGCCAAGGCTCGGAGTTTCCGGTGGTCATCATGCCGCTCGATACCAGCCACTACATGATGCTTCGACGTAACCTCGTGTACACCGGCGTGACCCGAGCACGGAAGTTGTGCGTGGTCGTCGGCCAGCCAATGGCCATGAAGCTGGCGGTGGAGCGCGCTCAGAAGGATGAGCGTTGGACGCGCCTAAAGGAATGTCTCATGAAGGGGCTGCCCGCAGAGATGCGGCGAGAAGAAGCGCTTGCTGCATAAGTTAGCTGGCTATACCGAGGGCAACTACCAGCCCCGGAAATCCATGACCTCCAAGCGAAGCGGCAAGCTCAAAATCATCAACCTCTTTGGCGCACCAGGAGTGGGCAAAAGCTCCGTCGCTGCCGGCATCTTCTGGCTGATGAAGGCCCAGCACTGCAGCGTGGAGCTCGTGAGCGAGTATGCGAAGTATCTGGTTCTATCCGGGCGAAAGTGGCAGTTGACCGAGGAACAGGTCTACCTGTTTGCCAAGCAACATCACAAGCAGTTCGTCATCGAGCGCTCGGGTTACGAGTTTGGGGTGACGGACAGCCCGTTGCAGCTCTGCCAGTTCTATGCCCCGAGCAAGTACTTTGGCAGTTTTGAACCCCTCGTCGACGAGGCATCGGAAGCCTTTGAAAACATCAACTTCTTCGTTACCCGCGACCTGGAAGCGGGCCATTTCGAGGAACGCGGGCGGACGCAGGGTCGCGCCGAAGCGCTAGAAGTGGAGCGACAGATGCGAGCCTTCCTGGCACGGAAGAACATCCCCTACACGGAGCTTCCTGTCGACATGCTGGCGCCGTGGCGCGTTGTGAGCAGTTTGAACATTGGCCAGCCGCCGGTGCCAGAGTTTGCCGCCTTTGGGCTGGAGACCTCCTGCATGACGGAACATAAGCCGCTCTTGGTCATGACCTACCTGTTGGCTGTCGACGGGGACGGGTCGCCCTGGGCCACGCTGGAGCGCTGCACCAGACGAAAGAGCGCTCAGCCGGACCGTTGGGCCGTCCGAACGCCCTGGGGCGGCTGTCTGAACAAGGACGCCATCTTCGAGTACGAGCCGTCGAGCTCGAGCCGAGATGCCGCGTTTCTCGCCCGGGCCAGGTTTGACACCCCTGAGCAAGCCTTAGACGTTTGGCTAAAACACTATGCACATGAGCGCATGCAATCCGAATATGACATCCGAGGTATCCGCCTTGTCTGACAAAAAGCCGCTCCTAGAGCGGCTCTTTTCACTCGAAAACTTCCTGCAACTGGTGGGCGTGGTCGGCGGACTATGGGGCAACTACCTAATCAACCAGACCAACGCCGCAGGATTTGTACTGTGGCTACTGTCCAACACTGCGCTCACCTGCCTTCAGTTTCGGACCCGTCTATTTGGACTGGTTGCGTTACACATGGCCTATGTTTATTTATGCTTTCAAGGTATCGCTAGTTGGGCCGAAAAAGCGCCGGCGTCCCTCTCAGCTTGGGTGCCTGCGTGGCTTATTTTCGTCTCGCGGTTTGTCGCATAGCCGCGGCGGCGATAATCTCAGGTTAAGTTGAGTTGCCGGGTACTGCCCGTTTAGAGTGTTCGCTTGCTAGGTAACATATTTGAGCCAAATATCCGCTTCGGAACTACTGCAACTGGCCCGACTAGGGCTCAGCCCGGGCCCCGAAGGTGGGCGCCAGGACGCATTCGCTCTGCTTGCAGAGTGCGTCGAAGACTTTGTTGTCAACGACCGCGACCTCGCCTATGTCGTGTTGAAGGCGCGCTCAGAAAATGTGATTCTTGCACAGTATCTCCAGCGCGTTATCCGGACGGTCTCAGCCGAGGAAAACGTCCCGGCGGCCACAGACAGCTGGCGATTGATTCTCGGCGGCATCGGCGTGCTGCTGCCGCCCGGCTTCGACTTTCAGGTCGACCAGTGGGCGAGGGCCATCGAAGGGTTGGAGTCCAGCCTTTCAACCCTGTGGGCTGACCAGACCCACAACGTGACCGTCATGCCGGAGGCGAGCCCCGTCGAAAGCTTCTACAAGCTACGGCCTAAGGCTATTCGCTCCGGCCTATTGCAACTTTTCAGTGACAAATGGGCTGACGCCTTCCACCTGGGTGACGTGGCACCTGCTGAGGCGTGGTCCGCCTTCGTGCTTCCGTTCGTTGTCGCCGTGGAAGTTGAAAGTGCCCAGAGCTTCGTACGTAACGAACTTGCGCCTCGCGCGCCGACGCTCGCGCTATCCGGGATAAAGCACCGGTTTGAATCCCATTTTGACCTTGGCTCTCCGGGCGCCAAAACCCCCTTTCTGTTGCCTCCGGTGGATTGGGCGAACCTGTTCTCCTTCGTGCGCGGGATGCACTTTCGCAAGGCCGTGCGCGAGCTGGTGACCGACCGCCCGGAGGCCTCCAACGATTGGGTGCTGAAGTTCGACGCCCCGACCCTGCGTTTAACGAACTTCAAAGCGCGGATAACCAAAGAGTTCCTTTTCCCTGAGGAAACACCGGCGGATGTTCGGCAGATTGCAGCTGCGCCTGCAAGCCAGCTAGGCATCCCGTACGTGGACGGCACCAAGGCCGACTAGCTCCGTTTAAGCACAAAAAAGCCGCGCATCTCCCGACGACAGCGCCACGGCTGCGGCCTCGGGGCGCTCAAAAACCTCAGCAGTTCTAGGCCTTTGCTCCGACCCTGGCTACACGTGTCAGGACAATAACTGGAGCAGACATGCAGACCTTTCTCGTTGGAGGCGCAGTGCGCGACCTCTTGCTCGGCCTTACTCCCAAGGACCGCGACTATGTGGTGGTCGGCGCGACCGCCGAGTACATGCTCGACTGTGGATTTCGCCCCGTCGGCAAGGACTTTCCGGTCTTTTTGCACCCCCTGACGCAGGATGAATACGCGCTCGCGCGCGTGGAGCGCAAGACGGCAGCCGGCCACACGGGCTTCACGGTCTCTACTGAGAACGTGACGCTCGAGCAGGACTTGAGCCGTCGAGACCTGACCATCAATTCGATGGCGATGGCGCTCGGGGGCGACCTCATCGACCCCTTTGGGGGCAAACGCGACCTTGAGATGAAGGTACTTCGCCACACGTCGGGCGCCTTCCTGGAAGACCCCCTGCGTGTGCTGCGCGTGGCACGATTCCAGGCTCGGTTCGGCCCCGATTGGTGTATCGAGAACAGCCTGCTCATGACGATGCATGGGATGGTCGCCGCAGGCGACCTGGCGGAACTGCCGTTCGAGCGAATCTGGGCGGAACTCAAGCGCGGCCTCATGGAGCCACATCCCGACTGCATGGTGACGACTTTGCTTGGGCTCGGGCTTCTAAGTGGCCCGAATGCGTTCAAAGGCATCAGCGTCCGGCCGGACTACGTGGAATCGCTTCGGCGCGCGGTAGCCAGCGAGGCAGCCCTCGAGGTTCGCTTCGCATGCGCCTTCCGGCTCGACAGCGACCAGGTTTCGGGCAAGCTGCCAAAAGACGTGACGGACTTGGCGCTTTGCGTGCAGCGTGCCGAGCAGGCCGAGCTTCGCCAATTCGACAGCCTAGTCGCCCAGCGCCAACTGGCGTTGCTCGAGGGGCTCGACGTGCTGCGCCGCCCGCAACGGGTGGAAGCTACGGTGCAAGCGTTGCAGTTGATGCACACGTTCGGTGCCGACGGCTTTCGCGCGTCTTGCGATGCACTCAGGAACATTGACTTCCAGGGCTTGGCCCAAGGGCTAGCCGGACCTGCAATCAAGCACCGCATCGAGCAGGAGAAGCTCGCCGTGTTGATTGCTCGCAAGGCCATGGCCGCTGCCGCCTGAAAACTCGTTCTTCGAAGCGTCCGACCCCTCCGTCGGGCGCTTTTTCTTTGCCTAGGCCAGAAAAGGCGACGCCGGTTGAGCACCGGCGTCGTTGAAAAGGGGAGAAGAGGAGAAAGGGTCTAGCCGAACAGGGACGTGCGCATTTCGAGGTCTGGCTCGCGATAAGCCGCTGACTCGCGCACCACGCCGGCGCCGAACAGGCCTGTAAGGACCTCGAACGCGACGAATCCATGGTGGTTGAAAGGGAAGCCGCTTGCCGCTGCGTAAGCCACAGTGATGCACGTGACCAGCGTCGGCAAAACGAGGCGCCGGAATACCTGCAGGCTGGGGCGTGTGAAGACGGCGCGGCCGCCCCTCAAGTAGATGAAGAGCAGGCCGACCAGCATCACGACCGTTGTGTGGCCCGATGCCTGGTAGCCGCAACATACCGCACTAGCCCCCCACAACGCGACGGCGGGGTACCACTGTAGCCGAAGCAGCCGGCTTGCGAGCTCATACCGGGAGTGAACGGAGGCCATGCGGTCATCGCCAACCATTTCACCGGTCGCCGCGATAACAGCCAACACCGTCGCCAGTATGAGGAAGGTGCCTGGAGACAGAAATGTGTTCATCGTAAAGTTTTCGTTGAATGTTGTCCTGCACCGGTATAGCGACCGAACGGAACCCACTGGCAGTTGAGAATAGTGGGCACAAACGCTTTAGAGTTTAGAGCAACGTATGCTAAAATGCAACGCACCGACGGATGGGATTTAGCTTTTTGGCTCGCCAATTCAGGCGCGCGAGCAGGGGCAGGTGGCTATACGTCGAACGCCCTCTAGGGCGGTATCCTTCAATCCGGCTCTTCCGCGTCTCATCGCCAGCAAGAGCCATCGACAGAGAGTTCCATGAACACGTCGCTCCCGACTCCCAGCAAGAAGTTCGACCTCCTGGTGCAGAGCGCCATCCTTCGAGGCGAGAAGCCTACCAAGGGCCTTGACGCCCAGCTTGCGCCCAACGAAAACCAGATGCATCGACTCACGGCTTTCATGGCCGACGGCCGCCAGGTCGTGGTCGCTCAACGTCACGGCCGAGGCGGGATGGACTTCAACAAGCTGCTGGGCGGCAAGGTTTACGCGGTGGCGGCCGACGCACTGTCGCCGGTGTTCGAGAAGGAGAACAACAAGCCGACGAAAGTTCAGAAACAGGAGGAGGGCAAGCCCCTTTTCTCGTCGTCGGGCTTCTACCTGCTCTCGTCGAAAGACTATCCCGCGCTTCGAATCGCGGAGGGCTATACCCGCCTGTTTGCGGATGGAGCGAAGGTCATGCTCCTCACCGCGGAGCAGCTTGCGGCCAAGGAATCTCTCTCGATGACTTCGGACATGGACTGGGAGATGGCCCTTGCGTTCCTGGGCGCGGCTTTGGGCGATGACCGAAACATGGTCACGCCGTTTGACGCAGACATCAACCGCAAGCGCCGCCGCGGCATCGAGACGGCAAAGGGCGTAGCAGAAGACGACCAGGAGACGTACACCGGCGTCGAGTTCACCGAGTTGGGCGCGAGCAAGAAGGACGGAAACCCCTTCGTCCTCTACACGTGGCGCATCGACGGCGGTGCAGCCCGGACCGGAACGCTCATGCGTGAGTTCGAGGCGACCGACGACAACGACCGACCCATCACGAAGTACGACGACGCGGACGCCACGGTCGCGCGCTTTGCGGACAGCGCCGAGGGTCGTGAGATTGCAGCCGCCTGCGAGGCAGGCAGGACCGTGGACTTTGCCTTCGTCCAGGGCCACGTGATGCGCACGAGCGTTTCGTTCCGCCGCAAGGTCGAGAACGTTCGTGCTGCGGGGAGCGACAAGCCCGCGTACGGCGACGCCGTCTACATCTGGGGCGCGCTAGGCGGTTGGGTGAAGGGCTTGGTGAGCGTGATGCAGTCGATGCACCCCAACTTCCCGGCGAAGGATTACGACGCCCACCACTACGTCGCGGCCTGTCGCCAAGCCGAGGTCGGGATGACGAAGAAGCCGGACGGCAGCGGCTGGCTACCGCCGCAAGCCGTTACCTACGACCTGTCGGCAATGTTGGTCTGAACGACAGTTCTCGCCTAACATACTGTCGACTCGTGCCCGTGCCTGTCGCTCCTTCCCCCGTTCTACTGCAGTCCGGCGTGCGGTTTCGCGCACGCCCCGACGCAGCCATGGCGCAGCGCCTGCGCCAATGGGTCGGACACCAGCGGTGCATCTATAACGCAAAGGTCGACGAAGACCGCTACTTCGCCGGCATGCGCCTCTCGATGCTGGCGCGCGGCAGGACCGCGGCCGAGGCGGCCACGCCGCTGGACCGCGCGTACGCGCAGTTCCGGGGCGAGACGACGCCCTGGCTCGGTGAAGTTCCCTCGCAGGTCCTGCGCATCGGCGCCGAGCGCTGGTTCGAGGGCAAGCAGCGCCAGCTCAAAGGGTTGGCCCGGGCGCCGCGCCGGCGCAACCGCCTCAACTTCGACAGCGTGCGCGTCTCCAGTGAGCTCTTCGAGTTCAGGGAGCTCGATGAGCCTCAAGGCGACCTGCGCCACGAGCTCGTCCTCGGCAACGACAAGTTCGGGTTCGGCAGCCTCCCGTTCACGGCGCACCGTCCATATGAAGTGCCCAAGTCGCTGACGCTGCGCTGCACCGGTGGACAGTGGTTTGTCAGCTTCAGCTACGAGCACGCCGCGCCGAAGGGCTTTGTGGCGCGCAATGAGGAAGAGCTCGCCTACGAGCTCGACCTGCTCGACGGCCCCGCGCTCGAAACGCGCACGCTCGGCCTTGACCGCAATGTCGCGGACAACTGTCTCGCGACCTCCGACGGACGGTTCTACGCCCTGAGCGCCGTGCAGAAGGCGCGCATCGCCCGAAAAGCTGTCGGCGCGAAGCGCCACCAGCGCCGGCTCGCCCGTCAGGAGAAGGGCAGCGCCAACAGCCGCAAGACTCGAGACCGCCTGGCGCGCAAGCTCGCCTACAAGCGCGAGGTTCTGCGGGACTTCAGCCACCAGACCAGCCATGACCTGCTCGAATCCAAAGCGAACGACGCCGGCGTGCCGCAACTGCTGGTGCTCGAGGCGCTGAAGGTGGGAAACATGACGGCTCGGCCCAAGGCCCGGCAGGACGAGACCGGGCGGTGGCTTCGTCAACGGCGCCGCGAGCAAGGCGGGTTTGAACCGGGCCATCCTCTCGAGCGCCTGTGGGCGCATTGCCGAGCAGCTGGGCTACAAGGCGGCCCGGCGCAACGTTCTCGTGCTGCAGGTGCCTGCGGCCTATTCATCCCAAGAGTGTTCCCGGTGCGGGCACACTCACCCAGGCAACCGCGACGCACAGCGGTTTGCCTGTCAACGCTGCGGACTCGAAGCGCACGCCGATACGAACGCCGCCCGCATCATTGCGGGCCGAGGTATCGGGATGGTGCGCGACCAAAAGGTCGTCGTGAAGGCCAGGAAGCGTGTCGCCTATCGACGGCGCGCAACAAAGGCAGGGCTGGAATCGCCCGATGTGCCTGTGGAGGGTGGTGTAAGTCGCGACGAAGCGAAAGCCGACATCGCGCAGTGCCCGAGGAAGCAGGAAGGTGCCACGACTACAGCGCCGTCAGGCGTTTAGTCGCGGGAGATTCACGGTGGCCCACATATCTCGGAAAGCTTCGGAGGGCATGTCGGGGTGGCGAACGACGTTGTGCGGCTGACCGACGAGCTCATCCTCACTGTAGCCGCTCGCCTCAACGAACGCAGGATTCACGTAGGTGATGATGCTGTTCAGGTCGGTCATCGAGACAAGGGTCTCGCTGCCGAGTTGATATTCGCGATGGGTACCAGGGAGATTGCGCTTCATGGTTTGTCTGGTTTCGGGTGGCCAGCGAACGCCGGGCCTAAAAAAGACCGCCCCCTGTGTGGGAGCGGTCTGGAATGAAATGGAGTGGCTCTATCCGGCGAGAAGTGCCTCGAAGGCGGCTTCGTCCAGGACGGACACGTTGAGTTCCTGGGCCTTGGCCAGCTTGGTGCCAGCCTCTTCGCCTGCAAGCAGGTAGTGGGTCTTCTTGGAGACCGAGCCAGCCACCTTGCCGCCTGCGCCTTCAATCAGCGCCTTGAACGTCTCGCGGGGCTTGGACAGGGTGCCGGTGATGACGAAGGTCTTGTCCACAATGGCGGGATTCGCGACGCCGCTTTCGACATCCTTCGGTCCCACGAAGAACAGCAGGCGGTCCACTTCGGCGGCGTTGTCCGGGTTCGCGAAGAACGCCAGCACGTTGCTCGCAGTGGTCTCACCCACGTCCGACACCTGTAGCAGCGCATCGAGGTCCGCATTGCGGAACGCAGCGAACGACTTGAAGCGCTTGGCCAGGTCCTTGGCGGTCGCCTCGCCCACGCCCGGGATGCCCAGGGCATAGATGAACCGATTCAGCTCGGGCTGCTTGACCTCGATGACTGCGTCGACCAGGTTGGTGGCAGACGTAAGGCCCATGCCTGGCAGCGTCTGGATATCCTCCACGCGCAGGTGGAAGAGGCCACTGGGCCGCTCGAGGAGCCTTGCCTGCAGCATCTTCTCAACGGTGCCCTCCGCCATGCCTCGGATGTCGAGCGCAAGGCGCGACGCGAAGTGCGTGATGGCAAACAGCCGTTGCGCAGGGCAGTTCAATCCGCCGGTGCAGCGGTGGTCGGCGCTGTCCTCTTCCTTGTGCACTGCGGAGCCGCAAACAGGGCAGGTGGCTGGCGCCGTGTACGAGGCCTCGGTGCCCGCGCGCAGTTCAAGCACGGGGCGCACGATTTCCGGGATGACATCGCCAGCGCGGCGTACCACCACGGTGTCGCCCACGCGCACATCCTTGCGGCGCGCCTCGTCTTCGTTGTGCAACGTCGCGCTGGTCACCGTCACGCCACCGACATAGACGGGGGCGAGCTTGGCGACGGGAGTGAGCTTGCCGGTGCGCCCCACCTGGACGTCGATGCCGATGCATTTGGTAGTGGCTTCCTCGGGCGGGAACTTGAACGCGATGGCCCAGCGAGGGGTGCGCGAGTTCCAGCCAAGCTGGTCCTGGTAGCGAGAAGCGTTGACCTTGAAGACGACGCCGTCGATTTCGAAGGGAAGTCCGGCGCGCTCCTTCTGTATTTGCTCGAAGTGAGCTTGCACGCCGTTGACCCCCTTGACGACCTTGACCGTGTCGCTGATTTCAAAGCCTTCGGCGACGAGCGTCTTGAGCTGCTCGAACTGGGTGCCGGCTGGCAGGTAGCCCTGGCATTCGCCAAAGCTGTACGCAAGGAAGGTCAACCGGCGCGAAGCCGTGACCTTGGGGTCCAGGTTGCGCAGGCCGCCGGCCGATGCATTTCGAGGATTGGCGAAGCGCTTGTCGCCCTTGGCGTCCTGGGCCGCGTTGATGCGGGCGAAGTCTTCCTTGGTGATGACGACCTCGCCGCGCACTTCCACGCGCGGTGCCGTGTTGCTGATGCGCAGCGGCACGTTTCGGATGGTCCGAACCTGGGCCGTCACGTTCTCGCCGGTCTCGCCATCGCCGCGGGATGCGGCCAACTTGAGGACCCCGAACTCGTAGACCAGCGCGCAGGATGCGCCGTCGTACTTCAGTTCGGCGCAGAACTCCACCTCGCTCTCCGGGATGCCAAGCTGTGCGGCAACGGATGCGACGAAGGCCGCAGCTTCCTGCCCGTCCATCGCGTTGTCAATGGAGAGCATCGGTCGCAGGTGCCGCACGTCAGAGAACGCAGCCAGTGGCGCGCCGCCGACGCGTTGAGTGGGAGAGTCGGACCGGTCAAGTTCGGGATGCCTTGCCTCCAGCGCCTGGAGCTCGCGAAACAGTGCGTCGTACTCCGCATCGGAGATGACGGCCGCGTCCATCACGTAGTAGCGGTGGCCATGGCTGGCGACCGTTGCCTTCAGGTTGCTGTGTTGCTCGTGGATGGTCATGTTGTCCTTGTGTCCAATGTGTGATTATAACAGATTGCATGTAAAAGGGTTCTAGCACTAGTTGTTTAGATACCGGGGGTGTCTGGACTAAGTTTTAGTTTAAACGTCCTGGCTAGACGGACAAAGCTCCCGCAATTGCAGCCAATGTTTCAACTCATCCTGACCGTCATGGCCATCGCACTCACATCCGCGCTTGTGATGGTCTCAATCAACTACCTGCCGGCCTGGCGGGGGGCTGCACGTGACGTGGAGCAGCAGGTGCGCACCGCTCTTCCGCAGCTTGAGGAAGCCTATGACGCGGCGACCCGCGCAGCCGGCGGCGTGCCGCCCGCCGTCCTTGCGGCCAGTGATGGCGGCTTTTCCGCGCAGTTCCTGCCCTTGCTGCGCTTTGCGCCTGCTGCCCCCGCAGGCTACGTGTGGACCTACGGCCAGCACGGTGACGATGGCAGCCGGTACGCAAACCTGAACTATTTCTGCCTGGCCCCCACCCGGGCCGGGCTTCAGGGAGTCGGGCGAGGCCTCTACCGCGGCGTGAGCGCCTTCTCGCGCGACCAGGCGTTCGTGAACACGAGTTGCGGTGCGACGGTCACACAGGCGGCCCCCTCCAATTGGAACGCTGCGCCGGCTCGCGCGGTGACCTTCTACGTGGCGTATACCCCTGGCGTGAATCGATGAACCGCCGCCTGCGCACCACCGTCGCAGTCCTTGCCGTCGCGTTCGCTGCGCCTTGCCTGGCCGCCGAACCGATGTTGAGCGCAACGTCTGTCGGCGCGGAGGTCGCGCGCGCAGCCAAAGACGTGAAAAACGCGTTCTATCGACGCGCCGCCGTCTTCAGTCCTGGTACGTACGACCAGTTGCCCGCGGCCGCTTCTGCCGCAGACCTTTTCCCTGCGTATGGATTCATGCCCCGTGGCCACAAGGTTTCATGGGGGCTCTCGGCGGTAGACGAGGACCAGTCGAAGCTCTGCCTGACAGCCACCCTAAACAGCACGCAGGACTGGATTGACTTCGTTCGAGGCGCCCAGGGCGCCCACTTGACCCCCGCAGACGGCGGGTGCACGGGGGCTGCGCAATGGGTTGCACCCGCGGCATATCCCGTGGGCGCCTCGGCCATAGTGCCCTTGGACCGGAGGCTGGTTCCTACGCCCACCGCGATGGACGCTGGGCTGGAAGTGACTGGGACGCTTCAGGATGAGGAGCCGGCGGCGGTGCTGCCAGGGCATGCACAAGTGGCTGCCGTGCTCCAGGCGCGGGCAGGGCAGCTGAGCGCTCCCTGGACTCTCACCGTGACCAACCGGCTGCCAATGCAATCGCTGGCCATCGCCGGCGCGGCGGCTACGCCGGGCTTCAGCCTTGGTGATAGCAGCTGCGCGGTGCTCCTGCCCGGCGAAAGCTGCTCGGTCGCCGTGCGGTTTCAGTCGTCGGCTCAGTTGCCTTCGACGCCCGGGCGAGTCCGCCTCGAGTTCCGGCAAGAACTGGAAGGCCTGCCAACGGGAGGCATGAGCGCACTGAGCGTCACGCTCTACGGCGAGCAGGTACGTTGAGGAGCGCGTCGAGGTCGGGCGCGAGCTCCGGGGCTACTGCCAGAAACGGGGCAAGCCAGGCGTGCACGTGGGACGCTCGCTGCTCGGGGAGCGAACCGCCTTTGAGCAGGGTGTCCATGGCGTCCAGCATTGGGCTTAGCGAGGACTTGCGCAAAAGAGGCGGGCGCGCGCGCCATTCAGTCGTTGGCACCGGGAAGACGATGTCGCGCTGCTCGATAAGGAACCGGACAGGGTCCTCGGTCGTACGGAACCGCGCGCGCAGGGTCAGCTCAGGGTCCGGCACCGTGCGGTCAACGGCGAAAGTGGCCGCAGCGAGAAGGACCGCCTTGGCGTCGTCAGCGCGGGCTGCGTGGTGCAGCTGCTGAAAGCGCCCAGCAAAGGCCAGGGCGACCGCCTGGTAGGCGCTCCGGCTGAGCGTGCCGAGGCTCACGAGCGGGCTTCCTGGAGCCAGTTGACGTTGACAGGGACGCTGACCATCCCGAGCTGGACCTGGCGCTCGAAGAGCAACCCATTGTGCAGTTCGGTCAAGGACGGGTATTCGGAGCAGACCGCCATGCATTCAAAGCTTTCGAGCTGGCTCTGAATCATGGTCTTGGCACGTACGGCGGCTTCGCGATAGAGGCGGGGCGACAGCACGAGCCGGCGGCTGTCCGCAGCATCAAGCATCATCCCATAGCGGCCAAGCTCGACGCGAACTTCTTCCGGCGTGAGGGCGGCGAGGCCGGGGGCTGCAGCTTTGATGTTTGTCATGCTTAAAGTATACCATCAGAACCACTTTACGGTCAACCAGTATCGCTTCATTAGCAGCGGCGCTGGGGCAGATTTAGCATAGCGCCTATACCATAGCAAGCGACTAGGTCGCAAAACTCCGAAGTGATGAGCGGAATTTGACGGAGGGGCCCGCCTGATGCGGTCTCCTCCGTATTTCGTCCTAAGCCGCCGGCGCCTGGCCGAAGAGGTCGCCCAGGGCGTCGAGCATGCCGGCCCCGTTGGATTCCGGAGCGATATACACCGCCCCCGGTTGCCTTCTGGCCGCGTCAGTCACCCGCGTGGCTGCCTGCACGACCTCGGTCCATGTGGCCGGGCCGGGGCCGAAGGCGAGGACCCCGACGCTGACCTGCGGAGCGGTTTGGGCGTCCGACGCGCGCAGCTTCCCCAAAACGTCCTCCGCGAGGAAAGCGGCCTCCGGCAGGTCGCAGTTCTTGAGAACGAGGAGGAGGCTCGCCTCCGTCCAGCGGAACCCCCTGTCGCCCATGCGAAGGGTCTCGCGAACCGCCTTGCCCGCATTTCTCAGCTGCCCAAGGTTCGGACCCTGGTCCCCGCAACCTGCCATGTCCATGGTGATGACGGCGTGGTGCCCGTCGGCGGGCCCATTGGCGTTGAAGAGCTTTGTCAGAACGGACTGCAACTCGCAGTGCCGCCGCAGCCCCGTGGTTTCGTCTCTGAGGTGCACCCCTGCCACGGCGGGCACCTCGGCCGCGCTTGGACCTCGGATGACGATGACGGCGCCGGCCGTGCTTCCGTCCGCAAGGAAAACTGGGACAGACGCTTCCGAGAGGGGTACCGCCTTGCCGTCACGGCTCACCGCCTCCAAAGTGTTGACTCGTCTTAGCGCAGTCTTGGCGCTCAGCAGCGCAGGATGCAGGCTCGGCATGGTTTCCCCCGAAGCCCGTAGCCGCGGTTGGTAGACCTGGTCCAAGGGCCGGTTCAGCGCGTCGGAAACTCGCCAGCCCAGCAGCCTCGCCGCCACCTGGTTGATGGTAGTGATTCGAGATTCGCAGTCGACGACGAGGACGCCGGCGTCGACGTTGTGCAGGGCTGTTCGCAAGCGCGTGGTCTCCGCCTCCTCGACGGAGAGACTTTTTGTACTCGCGCGCGAGATGGTGCGCACCGCCTCCGCGAGTTCCAGCTCATCAGAGGTGTGCAGTCCGGACGTGTCCATGGCTGGGACAGTATTGCCAAGGCTCACCGCCGCCACCTGGCGGTGGAGAACGCGCAACGGCTGCAGCACCGCGCGGATGGTGAGCCAAAGCAGGGGGAGAAGTGCGGTCCCCGCGGAAAGCACGACCAAGAAGTGCCATCTAAGCTCAGCTTCGTCAGTGAAGATTTTAGACACCGGGGCCTCCATGACCAGTCGCCAGGGGCTGGACGGGCCCGAGATGGTGGTTACGTACATTAGGCTCGGCACGCCATCCGCATTCATGCCGTAAACGAGACCGCTTGGGGCCTCAGCTTCCGTAAAGAGCTTTGCCATCGGGCCCAGCGTGCGCACGGATTCCCCCATCCGGTCGGCGTTCCGTTGGGCAATGATGGTTCCCTCCTCGGAGGCGACGGTCACCAGGGACGCAGGGCCACCTGCGAAGTCGCCAAGGCCGGCGGTGGCGGCAAGCGCGATATTCTCGATAGACCCCACGACCACGCCGACCACCTTGCCTTCTGCTCCGTAAATGGGCGAAGAGAAAATCGTGACGTGCGTGCGAAGGGACCGACTGAGCACCGGACCCACGATGACTCGCGATTGTGTGGCGAGGACGCCGCTGAAGTAGCTCCGGTCGGCCACTGAAGCGTCGGCCTGTGGTCCGGTGGTCGCTGGCACCCATGCGAGTGGGTATCCGTTCAAATCCGTGACGCTCAGCGTCCTGAATGCGTGCGGGGCAACCAAGGTCAGTTGCGCAAGCCGCTGTTGAAGCCGGGGCTTGTCACGCAGGGCTGCCTCGTCGAGCGACGCTGCAACGCCGTCTGCAAGCTCGCTTAGCGCTTGCAGGCGGTCTTCGAACACGGCAGCAGTGCGCTCAGTGAGCCGCGCGTGGTGCCTCTCCACTGAGGCGCGAAGGGCGACACGGGAGCCCTGGTACTGAACAAAGAGCAAGGCGGCGACCAATGATGCCGCGACAACCGTGCATACGGTCGTGAGGCGAGCAGTAAGGCTCTGCCGGAAGGGAGGGGGAAGGCGGCTCAAAACTCAGCAATGCGTGTCCTGCGTAAGCGGGTTATCGGCATCCCGCAGCAGTCTTGAAGTCCGCGCGCTGCGTATCGCAATTTCTTGAAGGCGCCTTAGGCACGCGTCAAAACCTTGCTCCCTACACCTCCTGGACACAACCAAGGAGGTAAATATGTGGAGGAACGTACTACTGGGCGGCCTGCTGGCCACCGCGCTGGCGTCCACCGGTGCGGCGCAGCCAGGCTTTGCGGCTTGCCCGCAGTTCTTTGTCGGCGGCAAGGTGCCAGTCGTCTCCCGCGCGCCCGAGTTGCGACGGGAGCTCTGCTTCGATTCATTCGCAATCCTGCACTCCGGGCAGTCCAAGACCCCGCTCTTTGGCGCGGAGAGGCTGAACCGTAGCCTGCTGCTCGACGCCAAAGGCGAGGAGCGAACAGACCGGTTCTACGAAGAGGCGCGCTTGCCTCGAGCGGAGCGGGCCGCGCTGGAGGACTACAAGGCAGGGTTACTCGTCCAGGACCCGGACGACTCGACCAAGCAGGTCCGAGTTAAGGTCGACCGCGGGCACGTGATTGCGGCAGGGGACATGCCCAACGCCCGAGCGATGGCTCAAAGTTTCAGCTTAGCGAACATGATGCCGCAGGCGCCGCAGAACAATCGCAGGACTTGGAAGGACATCGAATCCGCGACGCGGAAGTACGCCATGCGCGCGACCGGTGATGTATTCGTCTTCACCGGGCCCGTCTTCGCCGGCCCTGTTCGGACGTTAGCGACGGGGCAGGTTTGGGTTCCGAGCCACCTATACAAGCTAGTTTATGACCAGACGTCTAACCGGGCATGGGCACATTGGCTGGAGAACACCGACACCGCGCGTGCCGGCCGGCCAATCTCCTACGAGGAGCTTGTCAGGCGCACCGGCATCGACTTCCTGCCAGGCGTTCGACCTTCCAGCTAAGAACGTGCTTTTACAAGCCCCGGGGATTTACCCGGGGCTTTTTCTTGACTGGCGAATCCCGCGCGGCCGCTGTTTAAACGCCCGTGCCTGTACGAGGCACACGCTCCCGCAACTCTTCTGTGTCTCAAATGAACCTCTTCAACGGACGTCTCGCCCGTCAGCCTGTCAACCGCACCCTGGACGCCTACGCCGCTACTGCCGGTGTTTATGCACAGCGCACTGCCGGGGTCGACATGTCCCGCGAACGGGGGTTCTTCGTGCAAAGACTTCCCAACGGCATCGCAGGCAGCACTGTGCTCGACGCAGGGTGCGGTAGCGCGCGGGACGCATTGGAGTTCCGCCGGCTTGGCCTGGAGGTCGTGGCATTCGACGGTTGCAAGGAGATGGCGGAGCTCGCCAGCGCGACTTGTGGCCAGGAGGTCCTGCACCTGCGCTTCGACGAGGTCGTCTGGCAGGGCGCATTTGACGGTGTCTGGGCATCCGGCAGCCTGCTCCACCTCGATGACTCGGCCCAGGTGGATGCGCTGCAGCGCCTCGCGCGCAGCTTGAGGCCTGGCGGTGTGCTCTGCGCGGTGATGGAGCGGGGAGAGGGCACGTCCGTCGCCAGTGACGGCAGATTCTTCAACTACACGACGACTGAAAAGTTCGCTCGCGTGGTCGCCCGGGCGGGTCTCGGCCAGTTCGAGAGCTTCGCTGCGGACAGCTATCTGGCGGCAGACGGTACGGTGTGGCTCACGATGTGTGCACGCAAGCCGTACTTATAATCGCGACGCTTTGTCGCGGCGACAATTAAACAATCGTAGCCGGATACAATTACTTTAGTTGCACTGCTGTCACCTATATTGCTACCATCAGCGGTTCGATAACCCTTCACGAACGAACCGATGAGCGCCGGAGATTCAAAGTCACCAGAACAGAAGCTTGCAACGTTTGGAGGTCGCTTGGACTTTGCGCTCGACGCGTTAGGCGTCCGCAATCGCGCGGCACTTGCGCGGCGTGCTGGTCTCCGGGAGGCCCAGAGCCTTTTAGCGGCGCTCCGTCGCGGCAGTGCGCACAGTGAGTACTTTGAGCCCGTTCTCTCACTCCTTCCAGACCACCTCGTAAGCCATAGCTGGGTGCGCTTGGGAGAGGGGCGAGGCTTCCCGCGACCCCAGAAACAAGCAACAGCGTTCGACTTCGACAGCGAAGCTTCGCCAACCACTACGGAGGCCCCAGCTGCTTCCAGCCAGAGCCCATCGCTCAGCATCCCTCCGATTGCACTCAAGACGACCTTCAGCGGCGGCACAAAGCTCGAGGTTTGTCCCGACCTGAGCGGCGAACGAAGGGAGTTTGGAGCGTTGCGTAGCCCGTCAACTGGCGGCAGCGCCGGCAGCCTTGTCTTCGCCGAGATGCCGGACGGGTCAATGTCTCCGTACCTGATGCCCGGGGAGGCCTTCGCCCTGAACTATCGAGATACGGCCCCGGAGGAGGGGAAGCTCTACTGCCTGTGGAGAGCTGGTCAGCTCACAGTGCGAAAAGCACAATGCAAAGGTGACTCCGTTGTGCTGTTGGTCTCGCCTATCGAAGCAAAGGATGTCATCGACCTGGCAGAGAGCGCGAACGTGCAGGTACTCGGGCGGGTGGTTGGGCGCGCCGGCGCTGAGCTCTAGCCGTAGCGTCGAGCGATGAGCCCCCGACGTAGCCGGCCGGGGTCGTGCCACCGGCCCTGGTCACGGCTTCAGCAGCATCACTGCCAGTGCGCCAACCGAGGCGCCAATGGCGGTGACGGCCCAGGGGAACCACCAGCGCGCGTCGATGGGCGGATTCTTGACGAGCTGCGCCTGCTTTTGCATTTGCAGGTAGCTGACCTCCCTAGCCAGCGCCTGGAACTCTTCGTCGTTGGTCGGCAGTGGAACGGCGGCTTTGTTAATGCTGTCATCGTAGCGGATGTGGGTGGATTCGTCCTGCCACCCCGCCGCCTTCCTCAGCCGCTGCGTTCTGACGCCAGAGCAGTAAGGCAGTATCCTTTAGCCATGAAGGCGGAACCGCCGAGAGAGCTCGCCCAGGTGAACTGCGTAACCTGTCTTGATAGCGGATGGGTCTGCGAAGACCACCCTGACCGGCCATCAGCGCTCGTAAGCGACAGCGGCTGCGAGTGCGGAGGCGCCGCCGTGCCCTGCGCATGCAACCGTGATGCGGTCTACGTGTTCGCGGAGGTGTATGCAGCTGTCGACCCGAGGTTGGGTAGCCGCTGGGTAGCCGTCCGGTCACAAACGCGGAAGCCAGGAAAGGTGCCAAGCCGGCGCTCCTGAGCGTCGCCTTGGCCGCCCCGACCCTCCGATTACCCGCGGGCTGGTCCTCTTCCCCCGCCAAATGAGAAAAAGGAGCTCCAGCACAGTTGGAGCTCCTTTGAATTAGATGTTCTGACGCAGCTGTACAGGAACAACCCAGCGACGCTGCTTAACCCGGACGGGTGTGCCCGGGTAGCTCGACGTGTGCCCACAGCAGTCGTGCTCGCAGCGGCAGCCAGTAGCGAAGTTGTCGCGCAGAACCTGCGCAACGATGTCCGCGGAGACGGCACGAGGGGCACGTACGGTGATGAAGCTTTGGCCGCCGGACCCGTACTCGGCCTCATGGTCCGATGGCGCCTGGTGGCGCACATTCAGGACGCGAAACCGACCCACGTGCTCATGTTCGTCCTCGGAGGCCCAGCCTTGGCGGAACCGATGGGTGAGGCGCTTGTATCCTTCGAAGTCGTAGCCCATTGAGATGTCCTTTGTGGTGAAAACTGCCACGTATAGGAAGTCTCGCGGGCGAAGCGTTCATACTTAAAACCACGCAACCTACCCAGCTGACCTGCGCGATTGTCACCAACCGCGATGCCATCAAGGCCCGGAGCCTGCGCAAGTTCGGAAGCCCTGCAATCCAGATGTTCCATGACTCGGCGGACGTGCGGGAAGTGCAGGAGCTGCGGCTGTTCCCGAGCGGAACCGCATGTCTCGAAACCCGCCGCCTGGGGGACTTCGACGCCAAGCGCAACGCGTGGACGACCGAGCTGGGCGTGCGGATGGACGACATCGACGACGCGCGTGCCGCCAACCGGGCTGCGGCCGCCATGCTCGCCGAGATTGCCGGCAGTCTGCATCCCTCACGTCACAACACTTCGAAAACCGAGTTCTTCTATCCGACGCCTGACCTTTAGCGCGTCGCGCGGCCGGCCCGTGCTGGATGCGGCACGCCGCCGTCTCAGGCCGCCTAGAATCCGGCTCACCAGGAGGCGCCCAGGATGTTGGTTGCAACGGTGCAGGGGTCCCGACTACAAGCCGCCAAGGCCTCGAAGAGCCAGGCGCCGTTCCTGTGCCCAAATTGCCAGGAAACGGTGATTCTTCGCCAGGGCACGGTCCGCGTCGCTCATTTCGCACACCGCTCGACCATTGCGTGCGCCTGGACGGTCGGAGAGTCGCAAGCTCATCTGCAAGCCAAGCAGGCGATGGCGGACGCCCTGAGAAACTCGGGCTATGACGCGGAGCCAGAGGTCCCACTGGGCGCGCAGCGCGCCGATGTGTACGCGGAACGGGATGGAGAGCGCTTCGTCGTAGAACTCCAGCACACGCCCATCGACCCGAGGGAAATTGAGCGGCGCACGCGCGGGTACGTCGACATGGGTCTGCACGTGGCTTGGGTCAGCCTGGTGGACATCGACTACCGTTGCTTTCTGCGGCCGAGCGATATTCCGATACCGATGCGGTATTCGCCGCGGCCTTTCGAGCGGTGGATTGAGGTTTTCAGCTTCGGGCAGGTGCCCATGTTCAACCCCCTGCTCGGGGGAGTGCTCTGCGGAAAGCTACGTGCTTATAGGACGTCTGTGCCCGTGAGCGAGTGGACGGAGCGCGGAGGCGCCCAACGGTCCGCTGGCGGCTATGAAAAATCCTCACGGAGGTATGCAGACCTGTTTTGCGAAGCCTATTTACCTTTGGAGTGCCTGCAGCTGGAGCGCAGCTGGCGCTCCGTTGAACTGCGTGTAGGTGGGATGTCGTTTCCTCGGGGAGGACTGGCTAAGCTTACGGTTCGCCGCTAGGCGCGCCGCGCCTTCCGCGGACAGGTGCCACCCATCGTGGTCTTGGAGCTCGGCAAAGGAATAGCGCCTGCCTTAAGCAGGGCATCCACCTTCTTCTGGAAAGCGGCCCTGTGCTCGTCGCTTCCGGCGTCGACAGCATACGAGAGCTCGACCATTCGGCTCTTTGTAGGGAGAGTCCACTCTTCGACCTTCCAAGCAACTTTCTTTGACACGTCCTCCTTGAGCCGGCTCACGAGGTTGGAGCACGGCTTCGGCACCATGTTGAAGGACCTTGGATAGGCTGCGCTTGCGGGCGCCGCGACCGAGCAGCTGTAAGAAATCGCTTCGCGGATGACGGGCGGAAGATGGGGCTTCGTTTCGTCCTCCAGGACCCATGCGACGTCGACTTCCACCTTCGCATCCTGCGTACCTTGCAGGGGGCATTGCCAGTTCGGTAGCGTCTGCCTCGCCGTGGGGGTGTTAGGTCCGCGCAGCTTGTACATGGCCTCTGGTCCCTTCTTGTCGGTGCGCTCTCGAGCAATGACCTCGAAGCCCGGGCCCGGCAGCCCGGGCGGCTGCTTGACGGTCAGGTAGCGCACCTCGAACTTCTTCGGTTTGTCATCATCGATTTCCAGCTTGGTCGCCGCATCTGCAGCCGACTGGGGCCCCCCTTTGTCCGGGTCCCAGCGCACCGCGTATTCGGTCGCCTCGGCGAATACGGAAGCACTTGCCCCAAGCGCGCAGAGGGGCAAGAGGAGGGTGGCTGTTCTCATGGGGTTCTCCTTGTCACGCAGGACTCGAAGGCAGGGCAGACGTCGCAAAGTGTCGAGCGCAAGCTAGGTCCCCGTCAATGCTTGCTGACGTGATTTGTGGCGCGCATTCCAGGGCTGGGGAGGAGGGTGCCACCGAGGCGCCGTACCGCGGAGCGGCACATCGGCGGGCACAGGGCGGCAACAGCTGTCGCCAGAAAGGCGACAGATGGCGTTCTGGACCTCCTCGCGGAACCTGGACTCCCTGCCACGTGCAAGCCCTCGGAACTCTGCCCTAGCGCTTCTTGACAGGGGTGTCGTCTGCCCGCGTCTCCACCCATCGCTTGAAAAGGTGGTCGTCAAACTCGTAGGGTCCGCGTGGCGATTTTGAGAGCAGGTTGCTGTCATCCAAGGCGCGCATGACTGACTGCAAAGTCGATAGCGGCAGCTGCTTGAGCCCCAGCTTCGCCGCGATTGCGTGTGCGGTGGCACGCGCGAATGGCTTGAAATCGGGGGCCAGGCTCAGCTTGAGCACTTCGCGCTGAAGCTCGGTGAGGCTGCGCCAGGTGCCCTCGTAGTCATCCTGCCCGGCAGCCGCTTTGACAACATTTTCTGCAGCTTGCTCGAGCGTCAGCTCCGGCGTGGCCAGCAGGTGCATCACCGCGGTCAAGAAGGGCTCGGGACGGTGCTGCATCCTGTCGAGCACTGCGACGCCCGCTTCGATGTCCAACACCCGCGTGCCACCTGTCGCCGCGATGAATTTGGCAGCGGCAAACTCCACTAGGTCCCGGCCCAGTAGGGGGAAGTCGATGATGCCGAGTCCCGGGGCGTACAGCGGCGCTTGGGGGTCGGAGAACATGTGCGACAGGCGTGACCGGGAGGAGCCCGTGTAAACAACTCGCACGCAGTCTCGGTGCTTCGTCAGTGCGGTACGCAAGCTCTTGGCCACGTCTTCATTCGCCTCGGTGCGGGCGAGTTCTTGTGCTTCGTCCACCAAGAGCAGCAGCGGGTGCTTCGACGACAGCTTCCCCACGAGCTCGTCAATGCGCAGCCCTAATTCGGCCGTGGCCGTCTTCGCATCGGCGAACTCGAGCTCCGCCTCGCCCTTGAGCTCTCCAACGCTGCCCTTCATCTTCAACTTCTTGATAGGCTCGCGCAGCTTCGCAGCGGCGCGCTCGCGCAGGCTCTTGGGCTCGTGGGCCTCCTCCAGACCCCTCACGATGGCGAGCGCCGGCGAGACCGTGGTTTGCCAGAGGTCGACGTAGGCGACGCGGTATCCCGCCGCCTGAGCGGCCGGCGTCAAGTCCTTACGCAAGAAGACGGTCTTTCCCGTACGACGGGGCGCAAAGATGGATGTGCTCGTGACGACGCCAGCCCCCAATTGGGCCAGGTAGGCTTTAGCGAGGTCTGGGCGCGGGCAGTGCCAAAGGGGTTGAAGTGGTGACATTATGGTCAATTATGTCGTGCTTGCGTAATTGTACTTCTTCTACGTAATCGGACGTAGTCTTGCGGCGGGCGGAGGGGTGGAGAGGCTACCGACCAGAACATGCCGCGCTGAGTCCATGTCGCGAGCGAGCCCAGCCAAAAGATTGGCCCAGGGCGAACCTCCGGGTGAGCGCTTGCAGGCAGATTGTCACGGTCGCGATGTGCCACTAGGCGGCATGCACGGGCACAGGGCCTCCGACTTGCCGGCGGAACCGGCTCCGAATCACGACGCGGCGCTCGCGATGTGACGGCTGAACTGTCATATCGCGAGAGCGCACGTCATGGGCCGGCGGCTGCATGCGCCGTTTCTGGGAATTCCTCTTCCCAGAAATAGGGCGGATGGATACAGTCGAGGCTATGGCACTTCCACTACCCCTTCGCCCTCTCGACCAGCTCAAGCCGCCGGCGCATCTGCTTGGAGCTTCCGGGCCCAACCGTGCACCACCAGAGCGGCTTCTCATCCGAGCTGACAACGACCTCGAAGCGTTGAAGTCGTTCTTAGCGCAGTTCGATTCGTCTCCGGAGACGCATCGCAAGTACGGCCGGGAGGCGGAGAGGCTGTTCCTCTGGTCCTGGCACGAGCGAGACAAGCCTGTATCCGCGCTAATGACCGACGACTACGAGGCCTACCTGCGGTTCATGGCAGACCCGCAGCCCGCCGAGACATGGTGCGGGGTCAAGGCTCCCCGAGAAACCGACCGGTGGCGCCCGTTTGTGGGACCAGTCGGTGAAAGCGCGCTGATGACTGCGTTCGCAGGCCTAGACTCATTTTTAGGCTATCTGGCCAACAGTGGCTACCTCTACGGCAACCCCTTGGGTCTGATTAAGCAGAAGCGCAAGCAGGTCCGTAAGCAGGTCTCGAAGACTGCTGCCAAGCGCGGCGAGCGGCAGCTCGACGAAGACGCCAAGATTGAGCGATTTCTCGACCCAGAGATGTGGATGGCCGTGTCCCAGGCAGTAGAAAGTCTGCCGGAAGACTCCGAGCGGCAGCTCGACGAAAAGGAGCGCGCACGATTCATCTGCGCCATCCTGTACCTTCTGGGCCCCCGGGCGGGAGAGCTTGAGAGTATGCGGATGAGCTCATTCCGGGAGGTCCGCGGCCATTGGTGGTGGCACGTGCTCGGCAAGGGAGACAAGTTCGTGAAGGTCGCCGTGCCCGACGACATGCTTCAGGCCCTAGTGAGATACCGCAAGCACCGCAAGCTCTCCGCGGTGCCAACCAAGAAAGACGACTCCCCTCTTTTGGTGTCGTTGAAGGACGGCAGCTCTATCACCGCGCGCCGGCTGAACCAGATACTGAAAAAGCTTTTTTCCGCAGCCGCGGACCTTCTGCCATCCGAGTCTGCGCACAAGAAGGAGAAGCTTCTGGCGGCCTCAGCTCACTGGGTGCGGCACACGGCAGTTACCGCTCGCGTTGATGCCAAGATGGACCTGCGAATCGTGCAAAAGGACGCGCGTCACGCGGACGCGCGTACCACCGAGCGATATACCCACTCACAGGATGAGGCGTGGCACGAAGAGAGCCAAAAAGTCACCCTCCCCTGGATTGCCTCGAAAGCCTGAATGGATGAACACCTGCCGCGGCGCGAAGCAGGTGTTCGGTAGGCGTTGACGAACCGATGTCCTACACCCCGCCTTTCCTTCGGTTGCAGGACTTGCAGAGCATCTTGCAGTTGGCCAGGATGGACTTGCCGCCGGCGTGCCAAGGGTCGACGTGGTCCCCCTCCATCTCGTCAAGCTTGAAGATTCGGCCCTTGTCTGGGCACGTCACGTCGGCGCACGCCCCGGCCTGCCGAGCGTAAGCCTCTGCCTTAACCTTGTCAGTGAAGGCCCGCAAGTTGAGGTGACGCTCTTGTTTTGTGATGAGGTACGAGTAGATGCCAGACTTCCTCGAGACGTCCTCATCCTTCATTAGTGCCACGACGCGCGTTTCTAACTCGGCCGGGTCCAAGTCGTCGTCTTTGTGCTTGTTATAGAGCTCTCCCCAAGGGACGGACTTCATTTCCCTGCGGACCACGGGGAATGTAGCCTTTACCCAATTTATGACGCTGCTAAAGTAATTCCAGAGTTCAAAGGCAGTCTTGTCGTGTTGGTGGCCAGACATGTAACGGCGCGGGTTACCCCCCTCAATCCAGTTGAGGGCTGTCTCCAGGTATTCCTGCCGGATAGGCGAGCCCGTCATGTAGTCGGAACCGATTTGGTAGGCCGGGCAGTTCGGTTTGCTGAAATAGGCCTTGGCCGATAGCAGCCACGGGCCAACAAATATTGAGTTCAGGAGTTCTTGGTCGGTAAGCTTTTCACCGGCAATGTTGATAGTTTGAAACCAATCCAGCTTCTCACTCTCAGGGCCTTCGCACACGTACACTGTCAGCGGGTATTCAAGAATCTTGTCCATTTGGTCTTGGGGCAAGTTATGAAAATACACCTCGTCAATTGAAAAGTCACCCTTCACGTACTTGCAAATACTCAGCGTGCGCTGCTGGCCGTCCAGCACTTCGAAACTGGCAAGCTTTTCATCGTCAGGAGCATCTGGGTCTGGGTTTCGAACCCAGTACATTACATTGAGTGGGTATCCTTTGCGAACAGTATCGAGAACCTTGTTGCGTTGCACGTCCTTGTAGACGAACTCACGCTGGTACGGCGGACGGATGTTTAGTCTCCCCCCGAAGCCAACTACGCCGGCGTCGCCGCTGTCTGCGTATCCACTTACCAGCTCCCCGATGGATATCTGTCTTGGTTCAATTTTCATTTTGCTTCTTCAATTTTACGATTATGCGTTTGTAGAGGGGGGCCTTGTTCACTACCGGGCCGTTCCACAACATGGACTTGCCCTTCGTGACAATTGCGGTTTTAGTGGCGCCTAGTTCCTCGCCGTGAGCGCCAGCATTAAAACTCCCCACGATTTCGAATTGGGACGGGTTGTATTTGTCTAGGAACGTGATGGGGACACCCATGCACCCGGCATAGTCACATGGAATATCGCTGACTTTGGACACTTCAATGGCATCAAAGTTGTCGTATCGCGGGTAGGAACTTTCGCTCCCCGCGTAAACTTTGAAAAGGACCAGCTCCGCCTTCCGTTTGCTATGGAAAAGGTTGGTGAACCAATATACGCTGCCCATGCTGAAGTACTTCACTCCATCAATAATTTGAACTCTTGATTGCGTCTGTATCTCATAATGCGTGGGCACCTCAAACCATTTCGTTCCTCCGTTGTCGGTCCCCGCCCAGACGACGTTTTCCTTGATAAGCGTGAAGATTTCCTTGTACGTAAGCGCGTTTTGATTTCCGATTATCAAGAACTGCTTCTTGTGCTCGATGAGCTGAGCCACGTATTCTCTGAAGAGGGAAAACGGCGGATTCGTGACAACGATATCCGCTTCTTGCAGGATTTCTACGCACTCTGCGCTACGGAAGTCACCGTCGCCTGTAAGGTCCGTCTTGACCAGAGACTTATCGGCGCCAGTGAACTCCAGTTTGTAGGATGGCCCCCCGCTTGCGTAATGCGTGGCAACTAACTTAGCCAAACCAAGGTGCTCAAAGTTCAGGGTGAAGTACTTCCAGAAGTTGGACCACTCGGGGTCATCGCAGTTGCAAAAGACAGTTTTCCCTGCAAAGTGGCCCTTGTAGTGCCGCAGCTCCTTTTCAATGTCAGTAAGCTGGGTATAAAACTCGTCGTTTTTGCCACGCTTGGCGGCATGCAGTGAAGTGTTGCTAGTGCTTGAATTGGTTGGTGAGGTGGCGGCACGTGTCAAAGTCTGCTCCAAGAGAGAGCAGCACCCGTAGCAAGCGCGAGTCAACTTTTCCGCCTGCTATCGCAGTGAGGCGGTGCTACGAGTGAATATCCTTGTGGGTGCTGGCGATGGGTTAAGCGCCGCACTTTCGGCGGCTATAACGCGTATAAAGGCCGCGTTTTAAATCCGCGATGAGTCTGCGCCTCGGGCGCGACCACCAGATGGAGCGAGCATGGCTGCAGCCGGCCAGCGCGGCCGTGCTAGGCCCCCAAAGATTTGAGGAGGTGGCGCGGACGCTCATTGAGACCCTCGCGGTTGTCGGAGGGTGGGATACCGTAAGGCCGCCGACCCCGAAGCGATAGCTCCGCGGCCAGCCCCTGACCAGTGCAACGTATCGAAGTGGGCGGCTCGATACCTGACATGGAGACAACTCTCACTAGCTGGGGCGCTCCAGGGCGTCGTTATCAGAGGCATCCCTCCCCCAAGTGTCAGCTACCCTCGAAGCAGCCGGCCCGTCCAACGGGTGCTTTGCCCTCCGGAGGGCCGTCACGTTCGGTGCTAATCCTTGTAAGCGAACTCACGCAGGTAAGCCGGCCTTGCGTTCCGGACGCCCTCGAACAGACGGCCGGGCTTAAACCACTCTGCTTAAAGGTCGCCGATAAGCATTTTGTTGCGGGCAAATGTTTAAAGGCGAGCCTCTTATAAAGTCTTGGACCTGATGATGATTCGCGCATACGGCACGACAACCTCGCTCTCCCGCAACATGTAGAGGTCGCCGTCGACCGCTCCTCTCTGTTGTACGGTTTTCCTATAAGCCTTGTGCTCAGCTAGATAGGGTTTGACGCCAATTTCAAGCCCAGAGCTGGCAATCCCTAGTCCTATTATTTCGAACTGATGAGGGCTATGTTTATCCAGGAACGTAATAGGTACGCCCATGTCTCCAGAATAGTCTTTTGGCAGGTCCTTTACCTGCGACACCTCGATGGCGTCGTAATTGGCATAACTGGGGTACGCATATTCGTGGCCACGGTACTCCTTAACAAGAATGATTTCTTCGTTGCGCTTCTCGTGCGGAAGATTCGTGAACCAAGAAATGGCAGGAACCTTGCCGAACTTGTTGCCAGCTTCGTCCAGCCTATCCCACTTTTCATAGTCGGCCGACAACTTAAACTCCATCGTCTTGTTCGCAGAATGACCAAGCCATAGTTGGCCATCCCTGAGCAGCCTGAAGATGTCTTTGTAGGTAATGGCGTTATTGTTGCCAATAATCACAAATTTCTTCTGATGCTCTATCAATTGGGCGACGTATTCCCTGAAAAGGGAGAAGGGGGGATTAGTCACCACGATGTCGGCTTCGCAGAGCAACTCGATGCACTCAGCACTCCGAAAATCTCCGTCCCCCTCGAGGGAAGTCCTGACACCCGCCATGTCGCTGCCACCGGTGTATTCACGCTTGTAGGAGACTTCGCCTCGAGCGTAATGAGTCGCGACAACTTTGGCCAACCGAAGATGCGTGAAATTTAGCGTGAAGTACTTCCAGAAACTCGACCACTCAGGGTCGTCGCAGTTGCAGAAGACGACCTTGTCCTTAAAGTGGTCCTTGTACTGCCGTAGCTCTTTCTCGATGTCGGAAAGCTGGGTGTAGAACTCGTCGTTTTTTGCGCGTTTCGCCGCGGCGAGTGAGTTATTGTTTGCGCTGGTAGCGCGGATTGCACTGGCACTGGCCAAGGTCTGCTCCAAGAAAGAGCAGCACCCGTAGCAAGCGTGAGTCGACCTTTCCGCCTGCTTGTGCAGAAGGCGGTGCTACGAGTGAATATCCTTGTGGGTGCTGGTGTTGTTGAGGGCCGCGCTTGCGGCGGCTATAGCGCGTCTAGGGGTCGCGATTTATACGCAGGCGAAACGCCCGTTTGGGTCCTACCTACGGCCGTTGTGACCCTTCGGCTGCGCCTTTCACCCGGCGTGCTCCGCCTCGGCGCCATTGGTCGAGCCCGAGTCTGGCTTACCCCGGAATCGGCACCATGGCCCCTTTATTGCGAGACGTTCGCCGCAGAGCTCGCGACTAAGGGCTGAGCTCCTGCTGAGCTCCGGGGCGCCAGTTCTGCTAATACCGGTTATCAGAAGCAGGAGGTTGGACTTCGAGTGGTTTCGTCGGCTACTATTTTGGGCCCGCCTACCCCGCCTACCCCGCCTGTCCGAACCCCGAGATTCCTCCAGCATGCAACGAGCTAGCAAGCAATCCCTCGACCACTACGACGAGCGCCGTCGGTGTAGCCAGGCGCTGGAACCCGCCGCTCGGAAGCTCATGCAGCAGATGCAGGACCGTGAAGTGTTGTGCATCGTTAAAGACAAGCCTTGGGCCTCGTACCGGGTAATTTCGGCGACTAGGGACGAAGTGGTTCAGCTAGCGGAGATGCAGCTCGCAACTGCATGTGGCGGGTCGCTGGGGGACGTGCTCGACTGCCTCGACCCCCTTCCGGCTCCAGATTCGCTACGGGAAGACGATGTCTGGAAGGCGGCCCTGAGGTCTTTGGAAGGACCCGACCACTCCCCGCCAGCGTTTCGCTGGTGGCCGAACACGACCGCGGGCCAAAGGGAATTTGCAGCAGCTGCCGCATCCTGTGGGTTGGCTGAGGAAGCTGCCATGCTCGTAGCCCGAGGCCATAGCCGATAAGCGGGGGGCCTGGTCCCTGGCCCTTTCGCGCAGGGTCAATCCTCGCGAGCCTGAAGTGACGCAAGTGCCTGAAGTGCCTTACGGAACTCCTCTTGGCCATCGAAATACCGGTTATCCGAAGTCTCCGGCGGCTGATTCGACGCCGACCTTCCCTGTTCCGCGCGCTAGCGCGCGGACCCCTATTCCTCGAGGTACTCAGGGATTCGCACCAGGAGCTCCCGGACGACAGAGGCAATGGTTAGCCGTACCGACCCCGGACCCTTCTGGTCGCAGGCAGTGAGCAGGCGCCGCATCTCGTAAGAGCCGGGTCGGCTTCCCGGGAACTTCACGGTTGCGTCAAACAGCCCATCAGCCGCAGTTCTCAGGTCCGCGGCGGCGGGGCCTTGGCTGAGCCCGAACCTTGCACCGTACTCCGATGGCGTGATACGCCGCCCAGGGGCCCCTTCGAGGGCAAGCCTTAGGAGCCTCTTCTCCGGAACAGAAAGCGAGTGCACCGCGCGAGCTACTGCGGCCAGTGCTAGGTTCTCATCGTCCATATCTTTGGTCCAGTTCGGCTCGGCCCTCTAAGGGCGAGCCCTTGACGCGTCGCTCAGTTGGTCCGCCATCATTGCGATGCTCGCGACAACACGCGCGGCTTGTTTGAGCTCCACGCGGTCGGAGTGCATTCGCAAGTTGTCGTCCACGACTGAGAACATCCTGTCGCCGTCGTGGGAGCCACGAAGCTTCTGCCATGCGACGACCCCCGACTCCTCGAGTTGCTCCCGCGTGAACACCACGCCTTCAATGTCGTCGTAACCCCGGTCGCAAAGGTGGAACAGGTCGTCCTCGAATCGCCCAGGGTCACGGACGAACACGTACGGGATGTCACCTCCGATGTGGGCCATCAGGTCGCCCACGCCTGGGTCGTCCGATACGTGGTCGCCGATGTAATCCAATTGCTTGGCCCAACGCATGAGCTCAACCACCGCTGCATGGCTCTGGTCCCCTGGTCGTTGCACGCGCAACCGAAGCTGGGGCAACGGTGCGTCGATGGTTGTCCAGGGCGCGGCATCCGAGCCTGCGACGAGCCTTCCGGCCTTGCCGGCCGCCGCGGCCGCATTCCAGTCCCTGAAGCCGTTCTGCTTTGCGACGGCCTCCAATGCGTCGGCTCGCTTGAGCGGGTGCCCTGAGGCGTTGGCTTGCACCTGCAATGCCTCCGCCTGAGCCTTGAGGCTGTAAAGCGAGTCATGCGTATGCGTCGATTTGAATTCCATGGTTTCTCCATATCCAGGCACATCAACAGGCGTTGTTCGCATTACGCCGGCCTGGGAAAACCAAGGTGGCGACAAGAGTTCGAAGAGCAGATTCACCAAGCCTGGAGGAGGCGCGAACGGCGGGGCTGCTACCCACTATTCCGGAGTGTATCGCGAGGTGCGGCTTTCAGGGGCTCCTTGCTAGACGGTGCATGCCCCAACTATCTGCTTTGCGTCAAGCCGCTCCCGCCAGGAGTGACCTCCCCGTCTTACCCGCCCTCCCCGGCGTAGGTATCCTTTGGGACGTCGACGGCGTCCTTGTGCGCAGCGAGCCACTTCACATGGAGAAGTTGGTCGCGGTGGCGCGCCGCTGCGGCGTCGAGATTCCCGCAGCTGCTTTCTCGACGGTACAGCGCTTCACCGTGCCTGGAGCGGAAGGCGCGCCTGTGGAGGCCCAAATGCCGCTATACGGCGCTGGCGACAAGAACGTCTACCACTGGCTGGTGAGCATTCGCCCTGAAATCAAGCAGGTACTCTCGCTGGACCAGTGGCTCGCTCTGCTCCTCGACCACTACCTGGCGCAAGCACACCGCATCGAAGCCCGAGGCTCGATACCAGAGGTGGTCAGACAGCTCGAATCCGCCAAAGCTCTCCAGGGCGTGGTTACGAGCGGCATCCCTGCCCAGGTGACTGCCAACCTCAAAGCCGTGGGCCCGGCCAGCGAGCACTTCGCCTTCGTGCTGACGGCAGACGATGTGACGCAGTCAAAGCCGCACCCTGAGGGGTATTTGCGAGGGGCCGCGCTGTTGGCCGATAAGTTTTTGTCGACAAAATCCGGCCCGCTCGTCATCGTTGCGGTGGAAGACAGCCCTCCCGGTGTCCGGGCAGCCTTGGACGCGGGGCTGCTGTGCATCCAATTCCTGTTGCCAGGCCAGGCGCCTGAAGTCTTGACGCCGCACGAAGCGGGCCGTTTTCGGGCCGCGACGAGCGCCGAGGAGGTGCTGGCTGCCATTCACGCGTTTGCCGAGCAGCAGCGCGGGCGGTAGCCCGCCCTGGGGGCAAGCTTCAAGACGCGAGAGCCTTTTCGAACTCGGCGACAGCTTCCTTGCTCAGCCATTGGTGGATGTGCTTGTCTCGGATGGGGCCGTGGTGCTCCAGGGTGAACCGCAGGAGCCGGGCACAGTACTCGATGGCGAACGCATGGTTGGCCTTGGTGACTGCCTGGAACGCCTCGCAATCGAGAGTGCCGGCGGCGGCTCGCACCAGGTCCTTGAGGGACTGGTCGAAATTCATGGAGTTACCCGAGACCTGGAAGATTCCAGCCTCGATGGTGCACGGCGTGTTCGAGTCCGGGTTCGTCGTATCGACGCCTGCGGTCCACTTCCAGGAACTCTCGTAGCCGGCGAGCACCCGTAACACCTCAAGCATGACCGCCCTCCTCTGGCGCATATCGCCAGGCGTGAAGGGGCCGAGCACCGGGGCAACGTCGGAATAGATTTCGTGCTGCGGTCGAGGTGCGAAGATGTCGTCGGGAGCGGTTTTGGCCCATGCGACGATTTCGTCCAGGAAGGCATCTGGTGCGACCCCTCGGTTGTGGACCTTCTTTTTCGCGGCAACGAATGGCGTCGGGTTTGGCATCAGGGGTACCTCCTGGGACGCGGATGGTCCCACCGTTCTGCCGGCGCGGCAAGCCCGCGGCCGCCACCGTTCGTGCGGGCCAGCGTGGAAAAAGCCCTGTGAACAGGTCACAGGGCTTTGGAATGAGCGAAACGAATCTAGACAGCGGTCCGGAGCGCGTCGAGCTCGTCGAGCTTGTCAGCAAAAGCCAGGACGCCGGCGCCGAGAGCGCGCAAATCGCTGGGTGTGAGACGCGACGGCAGCTTGATGCTGATGTCAGGCGTCTTGTCCGTCAGCAACGTAGCCTTGATGACCGTCTCGGTCTTGCCCTTGAGCCCGACCTCGAGCTGGGCCATCCCGCGGACGGTTCCGCTGGGCGTCTTGAATATCTGCTTGTTGATTTGGTGCATCGTTTGGTGAACGTGAGGTCTTCCCTGTAGCAATGTCCGCTGGGTCTTGGGAGGGGACGCCGCCCCTCAGCCCTCTTCGACGGCCTGAGCCTGGCGCGTGTCGACGACCACACCGGCCTTGGCGAACTCGGCCATGGTGTAGCCCTTCTTCAGGGCGTTCGACCAAATGAGGGCGTGCTCGCGAACGAAGGCCGCGCGGGCGCCGTAGGCCGTGTCGCTGAAGGTGTCGTAGAGGACGGCATTGTGGGGCCGCGGGGTCACGACGGCGAAATGCCCCTTGCGGTGCCAATCGGAGTGCTGACTTTCTTGGTTCGGCATGACTTGTCCTTTTGTCTGGTTGGCCTGAGAGGTATAGCGCCCTGCCCTCGCCCAGTGAACATTGGCGCCCGAAAGGGGCGCTCAGGACCGGTCTTAGGCCGCCGGCCTGCAGCCTGGCGGACCCGCCGGCGGGCTCTCCTAAACCCTTCCTCGGCTGCCCTGCCCCGCTAGCTATACGGCGCAGGACATAACCAAGGAAAACCATGCAATACAACAAGACGGCTCTCGAGCTCGACCTCTTCGTGAACAGCTCCACTCACGTGGACGGCACGGTGACCCAGCTCGAGAAGCTGTTTTACCCATTTGAAGACATAACCGACAAGTCCGTCTCGCTGGCTGCGGCCTACCGCGCGCGCGTGACGACCCCGACAGGCGACCACACGGTCTTCGTATCCTATCGGGAACTGGCCGGAGCGCCGACCTACAACCTGTGGTGTGGCGACAAGTTCTCCGAAGGCAAGGACCTCACCGACGCGCAAGCGAAGGAGCGCTGCAAAAAGGCGGCGGAAGGAACTTCCGACCCGAGGACGCTGATTGCCCAAATGATGTCCGAAGGCTTCGCGAAAATGCCGGAGTCGACGGGCTGCAACTTCTGGCGGCTGATGCGAAGCAACAAGATTTGCAAGCACGTCGAAACGTTCCTGTTTCACCTGAAGACGAACAACCCGGACTTCGCGACCGAGCTGGCAACGGACTACAAGGCCGTTGCGAGCGGCGTCCCGCCAACGGCCGCCGCGTCCTCGAAGCACTACACCCTTGCCGACCTGGCCTTCCGAGTGCCGGTGCTCTACGAGGGTGACCGCGGCGCAGGTAAGACCTTCGAAGCTCGCGCGTTCGCGCGCAGCCGAAAGCTGCCGTACGTGGAATGCCCGGGGCACGAAGGTATCGAGGCGCCCGACCTGCTCGGCTTTCTTGTGCCATACGGCCCTGGCCAGATGGTGTGGAAGGACGGACCGCTTTCCGAGGCGTTCCGCAAAGCTCAGAAGGGCAAGACGGTGCTGGTGCTGGACGAAATTCTGCGCATCCCCAATCGCGAGCTTTCCATCCTGCTGACGGCGTTCTCGCCGGACAACGGGGTGTACCGGCTGCGCACCGGTCGAATCGTATCTGTGGAAGACGGCATCGCGAGCGAAGAAACGCTCGAATGCCCGGTCGAAAACCTCTGTGTCGTGGCGACCACCAACGTGGGCTCCGAATATGCGGTGGATGACTGTGACCCGGCGTTGGCCGAGCGATTCATCGTGCTGCGCAAGGACACGAACGAGGCTGAACTGAAGCGCATCCTCACGGGGATTGCGGTCAAGAACGGGCTCTCCGCTACCGAGGTGACGAAGGCTCTCAAGTTCTTCAAGCACATGGGTGAGGCGATGAACAACGGGCTGGTGAAAAACATCCCGACGACCCGAACCATGGCTCGCGCGTTCGAGCTGGCGGTGGTCGATGAGGACGTCGTCAAGGGGCTGCGCTCGCAGATTCTTCTGTGGGTTGCGCGCACCAGCGAGGGCAAACCTGTCGCAGAGCAGGTGACGTTCGTGACGGCGACTTTGGACAAAGACTTCCCTTAACAAAAGGAGCTATCAATGCACGCGCTTTCCTTCGCAGGGCTCTCCCCGCGACCACGTGGCGCGCCGGTAGCGCCTTCGCCTCCGCCGCCACCCCCGCCACCTCGGCGGTACACGCTGTCCGACCAGTTCTTCAAAGGATGCATCGACCGCGCCATTCAGGCGGCAATCTTCGGCCCGATAACGCTGGGCGAGAAGCAGGTGGTGAAAATGAAGCCTGCGTTCGACACGGCATGCTGGGTGCATCTGCCGCCGCATCGAATCTACATCGGGGCGGACCTGTTCGAGAAGGACATGGTCAAGCTGAAGCTCTCGAGCGAGCTGCAAGAAAAGTACATCGCCAACCACTATCACCACGAGCGGGCACACGCCCTGTACACGATTCGAGACCTAACGGTCCCGAAGAAGGCTCTGGCGAAGATGAAGGCCCCGTTCTCGCTCTGGAATCTGTTCGAAGATGCGTATATCGAGGACCGGTATCGCCGTGAGGCAAGTTACCAGTTCGAATGGCGCCTCATGGAGGACGGCGACTTCAACAGCCGACCGGAAAGCGTCCTGTTCGCGTTGATACAGCGCGAAGGCGCACTGGACGACGTGACTGCTGACCTCGACGCCTGGACCTACAACGCAAAGAAGGCAGGACGGCCCGACGGACCCATTGCCATCGACGCAACGGGTCTGCGCCTGGAGCCCGACGTCAAGTCGGCGCTCAAGGTCTGGCTGCCGAAGGTTGCATTGTTCTATGCGCGAGCTGTCGCCGTAAGCGGCTCGATGGACCTTATGCCCATCATCAAGGCGTGGATTGCCGAGTTTGGCCTGCCGCCTGAGCGTCCGCCTGGCAGTGGCCAGTTTCCGGGAATTTCTTCGGACCTCCAACTGGGTGAGGGGCTGCAAGCGAGCCCCGAAGCACTCGCGGAGTTCGACAAGGATGCCAAGCCCATGATGGGCGGCGAAACACCTCGAGGAAGCGGGGGGAAGGGCACCGAGGCAGAAGACGACGCGTCTAAGGACGTCCCGGTGTCGCAAAAAGGCACCGTTCTCGGTGACGCGGAGCACTACGTGGACCCGTCAAGGGTGGATGCGGTGTTCCAAAAGCTGAGGAAGTTCTTCGAATCGAAGAGCCGCCATATTTCGACCTTGACGCCACAGCGGCGGGTTTCGGCGAGGCACTTCGCGGTCGGCCGCGCGCCCTACCGAAAGGTGGAGTTGCAGGGCCGCGCCAAGAAGAAAATCGTGATTGTGGTGGATTGCTCCGGCTCTATGGGCATGAATGACGGCCTCCACATCAATGAGGCACGCATCCTGGTCGCCGCGCTCTCGGAGCTGGCACGCAAGGGGCTCCTTTCCGGACACGTCGTCCTCACGGGTGTCGAAAAAGGGCCAATCCACGAGACCTATGAGCTTCCGATGCAGGTCGAGACCACGTCCAGAATCGGTGCCGAGTTTGGGGCCGAGGGGCTGGAAGCGGCCATTCGCGCAAACATGAAGCTGTGCAAGGAGGCGGACTACGTGTTCGTCTACACGGACGGACACATCACGGACCACCGCATCAAGAAGTCGGAACTGCACGCGCAGGGTGTTTACACCTGGGGCCTCTATGCGGGTTTCGACCAGTCGCTCCTGGCGGGCCTCCTGGCGTACTTCGATAAGGCCGTGCTGCGCACCTGCGCAGAGGACTTGGTCGACGCCATGCTAGCGCAGACAAAGTAGCTAGCCTTTCTTCAAAGCCTTGTCGCTCCGCGGCAAGGCTTTTTTCTAGATTGCTGGCTGGCTTGGCGGCCGGTTTAGGGCGTGGGCCCGCGCCGGCGCAACTCCCTATACGCGGTCAAGGAAACCAAACCAGAAAGACCATGCGTCAAGACAAAGCCATCAAGTACTTGCGGCACGCCGCAAGCTTTGCCCGAGAGTTCTCCAAGGACCGTTCGACTAAGGTCGGCGCCCTGTTCCTGCACCCAACGGATTTCACCATCCTGACCGCCGGCTACAACGGCATGCCCCGTGGGGCTGACGACGATGCTCCCGAGCGCCACGAGCGGCCTCTGAAATACGAGTATTTCGAGCACGGCGAGCGAAACGGTGTCTTCAATGCCGTCCGCCCGCTCCTTCGAGGCTCGATTTGCCTGACAACCGAAGTGCCGGGGATGAGCACCGCGCGCGCCGTCATTGCGGTGGGCGCCAGCGAGCTCTGGTTCCCGTACACCCAACTGCCGACAGATGGGCTCAAGCGAGCCCTCGCCCTGTTCGCAGAAACGGGGGTCAAGGTGCAGTCGTACCGCGGAGGCGTCGTCGCCGGCGACCCAGAACGGCACACCCGCAAGCTGACCGCATACCTGGCGCATGCACGCTCCTTGGCAGCAAACCTGGCCAAGGACCCTCGCGCCGGCGCTACGCTCTTCCTCGAACCGGGCACCTACACCCAGCTCGCCGAAGGCTACAGTGGTATGCCACGCGGCTCCAATGATGGCGCGAGCCACCGCTACGACGGCGAGGAACGACAGTTCTGGGTCGAGGACTCGGTGCGCAATGCCATCTACAACAAGGCACGGCCCTTGCTGACCGGCAGCGTCGCTGTCGTCACTGAAATGCCCTGCTCGGAATGCTTGCGCGCCATCGCTGCAGTCGGCGCCTCGGAGGTCGTCACGACGCCTCCTTCGGCCGAGTTCCAGGCCCGTTGGGCCGAACAGCTCGAGCGTACGCGCGCAATGGCGGACGAGCTTGGCATCTCGCTGACTTTCGTACCCCGCGATGAGCTCGCCCCCGCAAAGCTGGAGTTCGCGCTGTAGGCCCGCGCTCCCGCTGATTTCAAAAGCTCCTGCCGGCATTTGCCTGCAGGAGCTTTTCTGTGGCTAAAGCGGGTGCGCTAAACGGCGCATGCGAATTCCCCCGCCCGACCTGCTCGCGCGGCTTGACCCGAGTGCATTCAACCTTGCGAATGCTCCGCATGCGAGCCTCGCCCACCCCGACCCCGACGAACTAGGCCTTGACCAAGGTCGTCGAAGTTTCCTGCGCGCGGCCGCCGGCGCGGCCGCTGCCGGCTTCCTCCCTCCGGCAAACAGCGCGATGGTGTTCAATACGGATGTGGGCTCGGAGCCCGCGAAAGAAGACGCCCCTGCCCCGCAGGCGGTCGAAGAGGGCAAGGCGGAGCTGGTGCTGCCTCAGGCTCCCCGGCAACAGGCGATGCGTCGCCTTGCGATTGGCGAAATCCCAGGAGACTTCTGGGAGCGCCCCCGCGAGCTGCACCTCCAACGTCAAGGCACGTCCGAGCGGATGCGAATCGTCTACTGGCGCGACGGGAAGCTGGTCCCTGAGGGCTACTGGGCCGCCTGCAACCTGCTACGGGACGTCAAAGCCAAGATGATGACCTACATGGACCCAGCGGTCCTGGACATTCTGCGCGGCATCCTTGGCTACTACGAGGCCTGGAACTGGAACTACCCCATCATCATCACCTCCGGCTACCGGACGGTTGGGACCAACAATGGCCTGAAGTCCGAAGGAGCAGCGAAGAACTCGATGCACCTTTACGGGCGCGCGGTCGACCTCTACATGCAACGCATCCCGGTCGCCCACCTCGGCCAACTTGGCATGCACTTCCAGCGCGGGGGTGTGGGCTTCTACCCGCAAAGAGGCTTCGTGCACCTCGATACAGGGCGCCTGCGCAGCTGGAAAGGCTAGGGGTACGGATGGCCGGGCCCAATAGGCCTACTTCGGCTGGACGGCCATGACAGTTTCTATGGGCAAGCGCCGTTTCATTTGAGACGCCCAGCGCCCCTTGCGGGGGCAATCGCTAGACGTGAACAGGACAACCAACCCCCCCTGTTCATGGAAATCTCATTCAACCACGTCATCAAGCTGGCAGCCCGCTTGGGGCGCAGCATCCACATCTTCGACCTGGAGTGCACCACCTTTCGCGGCATGGCGAACTTTGGCATCACCGAGGTTGCCGGCTTCCGGGTCTGGCCTGACAAGGACTCCGGCGCCATCTACAGCCACCTCATCAACCCCGAGCGAGAAATCTCGCGTGAAGCTCAAAAGCTGACCGGCATCACACAGAGCATGGTCGCCGACAAAGAGCTTTGGGGTGCGCGCTACGCCGCCGACTACCGTCGAATGGCCGGCGACACCTGGCTCACCGGGTACAACATCAAGACCTTCGACCTTCATGCCGTCAAAGACATGAACGAGCGGTACGGATTCCCCATCGACGAGTTCAAGTTCGTCTTCGACGTCCGGGACCTTCACCTGAACCTGTCGTGCGCTGAAAACAAAAAGGGAACGCTCGTCGAGGTGGCCGCGATGTACGGCGTGACCCCCAAAGGCGCAGCGCACAGGGCCAAGGCCGACGTTATCCTGACGGTGGAGACCCTGGACAAAATCATCGACCTCTACGGGATGCAGGCGGTCCTCGACCGAATTCTCCCGAAGGCCGATGGGGCCTACGACAAGCTGACAGCTCAAGCCATCGCGAAGTTCGTCAAGAACAAGACCCAGGTCTCGCTCCCGCAACTCGCCAAGGCCTTTGTCACGGACGAAAAAAAGGTGAGCTTCGAGCTCGCCGGGCCATCGACGAGCGCCTGGTCGACCCGACCATCTTCGCGGCCGCGGACACGCAGCATTGGCTTGCTGAAGCACTTGTTGAAGTCAACGGTGAGCTCGTCACTGGCGGCAAGCTGAAGCCTCTGTACGAGGCCTTGGCGTCCGGCAAGCCTGAAGGCGTGCTGCTGGACTACGTGCAGCTGCGCGTGGCCCTCAGTAGCATGGGCATGGACTGGAGCTCTCGAAAGCCCACCTGAAGCGACAATTCGAAACGCCGGCAATGCCGGCGTTTTTCTTTCACTAGGCGGCCAGAAGGGCCGGGCTGTCGTCCGTGTCGGCGCTGAGGTCCAGAAGAACCGTTTTTTGCTGCTGGTACAAGACCGAGATGCGGGTGACCCGCTCATCCGTGAGCTTGAGCAGCGCTTCCTGGCAGGGCTGTCCCACCGGGTAGTAGACCCAGCGCAGCGTCTTGGCGCAGATTTCGGCCAGGAGACGCGTATGCAGGCGCGCGGCCGGGATGCGGGAAGTCCGCCAGCCGCCACGGTCAAGAACGCGAACGTCCACGAACGTATCCGGGGCTGCGGTGCGGTCGATGTTGATGTCAAAGAGGGGTGCGAAGCTCTCAAGGCGGCGGCGGTCGGTTTCAGTGAGCTTCTCAGTTGCTCGAACGATGGTTGCGGTCATTGCGGTCTTTCCATAGGCGTTAGCCGTGGAGGTTCATCTGGCGGGCGGAGCCCGGGCTAAACCAGTAACAGCGCACAAATGCAAGCAAGGAGCGCTGTACCAGCGGGGTACCGCAGGGCAACCGCCACGTCCGTCGAGGAAGGAATGGCCGCCCAGGCGGTGATTCCACCCACCATCCCCCAAAGGAGTTCCTCTCCTATTGCGGCGGACGATGGGCGGAGCCAGAGAATCCAATAGCTCGCGGCGCCAAGCACCCACAAGGGGGCCAGTGCCACGAATCCAGTCGAAAGTTTTCCTGGGGTGAATGTGACAGAGCCGAGTTCCCAGTAGTTGTCGCGAACCCGCTTCGGGATGAGCGAAAAGCCCGCTGGCCGGCAGCCAAGGAGCAACGCAACGACGAAATGCGAAAGCTCGTGCGCGACCGTGGAGGGCAGCGACTGCACCGCAAGCATCGCAATGCGCCTGGTGGTCAGGAAATGCAGGCAGATGAGCCCGGCGACGATATGGCTGAGGTTCATGGCGCGCAACTCAGCAGCGGCGGCTCGTAACCGTCCGAGACGCGTTCTAGGAGGTTTAGGGGTCGACCGCCCACCACTCCGCCACGAAGGAGGAACTCACGCAGGCCGGCCGGGCTTGAAATGTTGCGTCCGCAGTGCAGCAGGCGCGCCTGGAAGGGCATCGGGCGGACGCGAAGGGGCGCCGAACCCAGTTGCCGGAGGTGGTTCCTCGACAGATTCTCTGTTTCGATAAACCGTCTAGCAACCAACCCACCAAATTTTTAGCCTTTCCGAATTTAAAGGGCGTCTTCTAGACAGACGGTCCTCTTCCGCTAGCTATAGGTGGCTGGTAGAGCTTCTCTTCTCCCAACAGGTTCAACACACACAAAGGCAATATGGATACCAAGCAAATCATCGCAAACCTCCAGGCATTCTTCCCTGCATCGGCCATCAAGTGGCGCGCCGGCAAGAAGGAAAGCGAGCGCCGCGGCCTCGCCCTCCCCTACATCGATGCGCGCGACGTTCAGGCCCGCCTGGATGCCGTCGTTGGCGCCCAGGGCTGGGAAGTCACGATGAAGCCGTCCTCGGTTGGCGTCATCGCCGGCATCAAGATTCTCCTGGACGGCCACTGGGTCCTGAAGGAAGACGGCGCCCAGTTCGACAGCTTCAAGGACAACGACGCCAAGGAACTCGCCATCAAGGGTGCGTTCAGCGACGGTTTCAAGCGCGCCGCCGTGATGTGGGGCATCGGTCGCTACCTCTACGCCTTCGAGGCGCCGGTGGTCGACCTGGACGAAAACGGCGAACTGGTGTCGACACCGACCTTGCCGCCGCAGTTCCTGCCGGAAGCCGACCGCGAAGCTGCCATTGCACAGGCCCAAGCCGGTGCGACGTCGAGCAAGACGACGGACACCGCAGCCGAGGTCCCCGCCCAAGCCAACCCCGTTGCTGAGGCCAAGGTGACTCCGGTCGCCGAGGTGAAGGCAATGCCGCCCGTAACGGAATCCGTCAAGGTTGCCGAGACGAAGCCCAAGGAAACGAAGGTCCAAAAGACCTCCGCCCCGGTGCCGGACACCAGCGCTGACGACGAGCGCCGCGCACGCGCAGATGCACTTGCTGACAGCGCTGCAGGCCAGGACACCGGCTCGAAGGCCGCTGCCGCGAACGACAGCGCGGCTGGCAACGGCGCTGCGAACGACAGCGGCACGGCCAGCACGGCACCGGCCGGCGCGAAGGTCGTTGCAGGCTTCGACTACGGGCACCTGACCCTGAGCGACGCTGAAGAAGGCTTCGTGAAGGACATCCTCGTGAAGGTGCCGAAGTTCCCGTATGAAGTGCTGAAGAAGTACCTCGACGGCGACAAGGCAAAGCAGAAGGTCAACGAGACCGCCATGAAGTGGCTGCTGAAGTGCCTTGACGAAGAGAACGCCCGCAAGAAGGCCGCTTAACCCTCATTCGGCCCGCACCTTAACCGGTGCGGGCTTTCACTTCCCTGAAATTTCCTGAACAAGCAAATGAAGAAGTCCCTCATCGCCCTCGCCCTCGCCTTCGGTTTCGTTGCGGCCGGTCACGCACAAGATGCGACGCCCACCTCGCCGGCGGCAATCCCCGCTCCCTTGCAGCTGGCCATCCAGGGCGGCATGAAGGTCGAGAACAAGTTCGACGCCGCAGGTGGCCTCACCGGTTGGATTCTGTCGCAAGGTGTCGGCAAGTACCTGGTGGCTTACACCCCGCCGGGTGGTGAAGTCGTGCTCGCGGGCATGCTGCGCAACGCCAAGGGCGAAGACCTGACGAAGCAATACCTCGACAAGTACGCCCCGAAGCCGGACTACGACAAGTTCTGGTCCCGCCTGGAGAGCACGCAAACCATCAACGAGGGCGCGCAAGGCAGCGCTGCGAAGTCGGTCATCTATGCCTTCATGGACCCGAATTGCATCTACTGCCACTTTGCTTGGAAGGCCCTGCAGCCTTACGAAAAGGTTGGGCTGCAAGTCCGCTGGGTGCCGGTGGCCATCCTTGGCGGCAACTCGCCCGGCCAGGCCGCGGCGCTCCTCACGTCGAAGGACCCGGTCGCGGCCTTTGCAGAGCACCAACGCACCTGGGACCCGAAGAAGAACCAGGTTGGCATCACGCCGCTGGCGAGCATCCCCATGTCTGCTAAGAAAACCCTCGACGCAAACAGCAGCCTCATGGTCGAGCTCGGCGTGAGCGGTACGCCTGGCATCTTCTACAAGGATGCCAAGGGCAAGGTGCAAAAGGTCGACGGTATGCCAGGCCTGAGGGACCTGCCAGGCATCACTGGCCTTCCCGAACAGGCCATCACCGACCCGGAGCTGCAGCGCTTCCGTCGCTGAGCAGGCGCACGCGCGGAGCATGGGGCTCAACCGGACCCAGCACAGACCGCCCTTCCTGCAAAGGCCTGCCTCTCGAGGCAGGCCTTTTCGTTGGCACGGGCATCATCCCCTCAGGCTCCGAAGTCCCTACACCGCAAAGGCACTAACTAGCACAATAGGAAGGAATACCTCCATGACGTCGTTCCTCGTCAAGAACGGCAAGGGCGGATATGTCGAGGCCCTCGAGGCCATGCGCCTTGGCTACGACTACGACGGCTACAGCCTCTATCACGGAGGGCTCCGGTTCACGCCCTTCGAGGTGGAGACGGTCGAGCCTCACCTGGATGCACATCAATCGTGCGCCACGGTCAGCGAGCTGGAGGAAAGCGGCCTTCTTCGCACGGAGACGGGCCGACTCTATAGGCGTTTGCCGTCAAGTTGACGCTTTCCTTCTCAGACTAACGCCAGCCAGGGCCCAAGTTTGGGCCGTGAGCTATACGACTCGTATATGTTCTTGCCTAACCTTTTCGCCGCTCGCCGGAAAGGGGCCCTATGCGCTCAACGTCTTGGGGCTGGCAATCGAGGTCATCCGCGTTTCAGGTAGTTTTCTCATGGCTTACGAGCGAATTCAGGTAGTAGGAAATATCGGGTCTTCAGAAACCCGAAAGTCAGGTGCAGGGAACCCGTACTTCGAGATGAGTGTGGCAACCGACAGAGGCATTGGTGGCGCCAAGCAGACCGTTTGGTACAAGGTCTTGCTATTCGGCGCGATGGCGCAGAAGCCCGAGGCTTTGGCGAACTACACCAAAGGCCGACAAGTTCTCGTCGAAGGTCGCCCCCAGGTGGAGGCGTACCTCAAGAAGGACGGAACACCAGGTCTGGACAACGCCATTGTCGCCATCTCCATGCCCGAGCTACTCGGCCACAAGTGACCGAAGGCTGGAAGCTCCCTTGCCCGCGCGCGAGCTACATCGCGCCACTCCAGATACCGTGATTAACATCCCCGGAGCCATTGGTTCCGGGGATTTCTTTTTGCCCGCTCAGTTGGCGCTGGCCTAGCCGTGTCGGCAGCAAGGTGGTTGCGGTTCCGTGTCTTGTCTTTCTGGTCGTACGGTCGGCCGGCAGCCGCTCCGTGCTCGAAAGGACGTGCCCCGGCGGCCGCCTCGTACGACCCCGAATTTCAGACCCGAGGTCCGCAGGCTTACCGAGTTCGTACCCCGTCTGACGGCGGTCCAGGATGGACCTTTCCGCTGAACGCTAGAGCGTCGTCATTGATACCCAGGGGTCAGCCGCTGAATTCAACGAGCGTTGTCAGGTTCGCCTGGCTCGTACGGTAGACAATCATCTCGTTGTTCAGGACACCGCTCTCCCCTCCCTTTGCGAACGTGGAGTCGTAGCCTTTGGCCGGATACTGCGCGCGTGCGTTGGGTCCGCTCGGCGTCATGGCGCGGCCCATGGCGACGTCCGCGAGAAACATGAAACAACGGTTGTCGATGCCCTGCGAGCGGCTCCAGTCGCCCCGCGAGTACGCCAGGGACTTCGTCGACTGGTCGCTGAAGTAGAGTCCGTCGCCGAACATGCGCCCGGTGATGTTGTACGAACCGCCGCTCTTGGGAACAATGAGGCCCTGCTTGAGGATGGACAGCACGTTGTAGGCCCGGGTGCCGTGCCAGAGCCGCTGAACATTACCTACCTTCATCCCATCGTTCTCGAACGCCCGCGCCATCGAGCCGATGGTCACGCGGAAGGCCCGAACGGGCTTGAGGCCTGAGGACGCGTGCCGAAGGTTGATGGACTGCTTGAAGAAGCGCTCGATGCTGGTCCACTCCGCTCCGTCTTCGATGAGCTCCAGTTCGACGTCGAACACCTTGGCCGGCTCTGGGCCTGAGCTCTTTGCGTTGGCAAGAGCCAGTTCGATGGAGCCCTCGAGCTGGTCGAGGAACGCGCTCTGCTTGATGATGGCATCGTCCGCGGCGAGGAAGGTGGTGTGCCAGCCGCGCTTCGCCGATACCTTTTGGGGAACCAGCGTGAGGTACTGCTGCAGGTAGTCGATGAACACCGTGGAGTTGAAGTCCTTGGTCGCGTGGGATAACGCGATAGTGGCCAGCACCTGCCTGGCGGAGCGGACCGACTCGCCATCGATGACCCCGACGGCGGTCGTCACGACGCCGTCAGCGGACACATTGATTTGCCCGCCGGACATCACGAAGATTTCGTGGCGGTTCTCCTTGACCAGGCGCTCGAGCAGCGCCTCGATGACTGGGTTTCCTGCGCTCGATATCTGTCTCTTCACGGCCTCGGTTGTCGTCGCGACAACCTGTGATTTCGGGCTGCCTAGCACGGCCACTTCGGTGTAGCCGCCACGTCGCTTCTCGTTGGCCTTGCTCGTGAGGAACGACTTGCCTGCGCTGGCGAACACCTTGGTTTGCCCCGTCGCGCCGACGCGGCCCCACCTGCAATGGACGTCACCGTTTGCCTGAAGCGTGCCCTCCCAGAATTTGTTGTTGTTATTTAGTGCGTCCGTGCACACCAGCATGACAGTCTCGACGGCGGTTGAACTCAAGAAGGGTCTCCGAAAAACGAGTTCCGGAGAGCCGACGAGACGCAGGAGGCGTTGGCAGGCTCCCCGGAGGGGGTTGCCCGCTGTCTATCCAACGTGTTTAGCCGCCAGGCGGATAAAGGAGCCTGGCTAAACGGCGCATGAAATCTCTTCTCAAATCCGCGCTGCTGCTCGCGTTTGCAGTGCCGGCCATGGCGATGGCCAACCCCAAGCTCGTGGGCAAGTGGGAGACCGTGTCCGGCAGTGACCGCGCCTTGACGGGCGTGATGGAGTTGGGGGCGGATGGCTCGGCGAAGCTCGGCCCCAACGGCTTTGCGCCGCTCATTGGTACCTGGACGACGGGCAGCACGGCGGAGTCAAGCGCCGGTACGCTAACTTTTGAGATGCCGCCCCACGGCTCGGTCGACAACACCTACGTGCTGTCAAAGGGGAAGCTGACCCTGACCTACAACGACGGGTCGCAGCAGGTGTTCGCACCACAGAAGAGCCAGCCGAGCAAAGCAAAACCCAGCACCGCGACCAAGAAATGAAAACAAAATCCTGGAATGGCGGACTATCCCGCGCCAATGAGCCCTCCGAGTCGCCGACGGCATGGATGCGGACGCAGTTTGTCTTTCACGGACCAACAGGCGCTCCCCTGCAACTTGAATTCATCGGCGCGACCTACCACGTCTGGTATCACATCCTGGCCGCGAAGCCCTTCATGCTCAAGCTCATTGACGGTGAGGTCATCGCTTCGCTGCAAGGAGGACAGCTGGAGGTGCAAGACGAGTTCAAGCCGGCCATCGCCTTCTTGGACCGCTTCATCGAAATCGAGCGGCGGGCGGCCTCAAGTGACATGCTGGCCCAGCTCGAAAAGAAATTTGAAGAAAGCGCGAAGCGCAACGTCGGGGCCTCCGTCGCCGTTGAAGGCTCGGACGATGGCGCCGCCTTGCAGCCGGTCACCGAATCGAGTGAACGAGAACTGGGTGAAACCCGTGCAGTCCGGCAGGAGGGTGGGCAGGGACAGTCACGGCCTGAATCTCATCGTCGTCGGCGATAGTTCTGGCCTGCACGAGCTCGGCGTCACCTTGGGTGACCAGCTCAGAGATTTGACGGTCGTCATCGCCAACAGTGATGCTTGCCAGATAGCCACAGCCCTTGTCGTCGTCGCAGACCGCAAGGGCTGTGGCCTTGATGGCGGCAGGCGCTCCGCCGGGGGCAAGGAAGCGAATGTAGCGGGTTGCGAAATCAGCTTCGAGTTCACCTGCTTCGGTCTTCCAAGGCTGGTCCATCGTGCGGTAGGCGACCTCGGTCCCCGGCGCAGCGACGAGGCACCAATCGGCAATTACCTGGGCGCCTGCGGCGGCCGTCACGCCCTCTGCCCACGTCTGAAAACGTCGCGTGCCGGCCTCGTACGTGCCCTCGCAGGTCGGGCCTCGTCCGACAACCTCCAACTTCACGGTTGCCCCGTCTGCCGCACTGACCGCCGAGCTGGCACTCACGAAAAGGAATTCGACAGGCGCAGCTTCCTGAATTTTTGGGCCCGGCTGCACGGTGACCGCCACCTCACCCTGCCCCAGCGATTCCAGGTAGGACACCGCGGCCGTCACTGCCGTGGGTGCCAGCCTCGCATGCTCTGGGGTGCGCTTCAGGACGCCTGTAGAGGTGCCCACGTGGAAGAACGCGTAGCCGCCCAGCGCGGTACAGGCGGCAACCAAAAGAGTATTTAGACCCAGACGAGCAAGTGGCTTCATACGTTTTAGATTGGGTTTGATTTTAGTGCTTGTATAGCTTAAAATGTTATCTTCCTAAAGGGTTTTATCTTGAATTACGCTGACCTTTTTGCCGACGTCCGCGAGACGTCCGATGCGCCTCGTTCCTCCGCCCTGCGCGCGGAAGGCGGGACGCTCTCGCCCGAGCAGCGAAGCGCACTCGAATCGTCGTTCAATCGAAATGCTGTCATCTGCGCCGGTGCTGGCGCTGGAAAGACCCGGTTGCTCGTCGAGCGAGCCGTGGCCCTCATCCAGGCTGGCGCGGACCCTGCCCGGGTCGCGGTGGTCACCTTTACGCGCAAGGCCGCCAAGGAAATCCAGTCTCGTATGCTGGCTCGCTTCGGCGACCGTTCCAAGATTCCGGTGTGCGGCACCGTCCACTCCCTGGCCCTGTCCAAGCTTTCCAGCCAGAAACTGCAGGTCGTCATCGCGAACGACGATGAGCTCGTCTATTTTCTGGACAATCTGCGCACTGAGCTGCCGGAGGACTACGAGGACTTTTCCGACTCCGAGCTGTTGCTCGCGCTGAACCGGTCCCGCGAGGAGGAGAAGCACACCACGACCATGGGCATCATCGCCTATCGGTTCGAGGAGATGCTCCAGGAGGAAGAGGTCGTTGACTTCACGGGCCTTCTAAAACTTGGGGCCGAAAAGCTGAACCCCTGTTTCGACCACATCCTGGTCGACGAGTCACAGGACCTGAGTTCGCTCCAAAAGACCTTCCTGCGCAAGCTCGGGCGGCCGAACGCCAAGTATTGGTACATCGGAGATGCCGACCAGGCCATCTATGCGTTCCGCGGGGCCCATGGCGGCGTGATGCATCAGCTCCAGAAGGAGTGCGATGACACGCACGTCCTTTCTGTGAACTACCGCAGCGCGTTGAGCATCGTCGAACATGCCAACAACGTCATCTCGGTCAACCCCGACCGCTTCCCCATCCAGTGGAAGGCGCACCGCACGGACATCGGAGAGGTCGTCATCAACCACTACGACGACGCTGCCGGGGAGTTGCAGGCAGCGAAGGACTGGCTGGAGGCTTCTCCCAAGAGCCGGGCAGTTCTGGCTCGCACCCAAGCCGTGATTTCACCGCTGCGCGAACTGAACCTGCAAGCCTACACCGTGCACGAGTCGAAGGGCCTCGAGTGGCCGGAAGTGTGGGTGATGGGCTGCGAGGCATCGCTGTTTCCGCATCCCCTGGGCGTGAAGGAGGAGGAGCGCCGCCTCTTCTACGTAGCGATGACTCGCGCGCGCGATTTCCTGCGCATGTCGTACAGCGCCTCGCGGGCTCAGAAGCGCAACCCCAATGGCGGTCGGCATCCATCGGGCTTTCTGTTCGAAGCGCACGCGTTGGAAGGCTAAATCAGCTTTCTACAGGTCAGGCATCTGGTTTTCGAGCCCGATGCGATAAGCCTGGGGACCGTCCGTCTCCTGATGTGCTCCAACTTCTTAACCTCATGAAGCAGAAACCCAAACCTAACGGCTCATCCTCCACCGTGTCGATGCTCCTGACAGGCGTCATTCTGTTGTTCGGTGCGGGGTCGGCGTCTGTTGTCATGTTCGGAGGTGCGGAACACCCCGTTGCGGTTGAGTCGCGCGCCACGCCGCCCACGGCCGCCGTGCCGCTCGCCGCCTCTGTAACTCCTGTTGCTGCCCCGGCAATCAAGCTTGAGCAGGCACCCGTGGTCGCAGAACACGCGTCCGCGGGGGATGGTGAGTCAACGCCCCTCGAAGCGCTGCCCCTCGTCGCCGCACACGCCGCGCCGGTGGCGGCCGTTCAAGCTCCGGTAAAGGCACTTGACCACACCGCTGCGGCTCAGCCCGTTGTTTCGAGCGAAGCCCCAACTGCGGCGACTACGGTCCATGTGCAAGCCGCGCCTGCCGCGGACGCGAGGAAGGCAGATACGCCGCCGCTGGCGGTCGCGTCTGCAGCGTCCCCCGCGCCTTCCGCTCAAGTTTCCATCGCTTCCGCGCCCGCCCCGGTGTCGGCGGCTGTCCCCGCCGACGCGTCGGTTGCCGCGCCTGCGAAGCCCGTAGAGCCTGCGCGCCGTCCGGTCGCAAAGAAGGTCGTGCAGGCCCCCGTCGCCCGACAGCCTGTGGTGCGCAAACCCGTGCAGGAAGCGAGGGCCCCGCAGGTAGGGCTGAAAACGACTGCGACCCTCGCGGCGCCCGTCGCTCCAGAGCGTTCAGAGCTGCTTCCAGACGCTGCACGAGCTGCCGCTGCCGTCCTGGCAAAGCGCGACAACCTTGCTGGGCCGACAGCGCTTCCACCGCCGCCTCCTGTTCACCCTGTGCCGGCTTCGGCGCCTGTGGCGGACAAGCCCGTGGCCGTCTCGCCGGCGTCCGAGAAGCCGACCATCAAGGTGGTAGCAGCCTCCCCCGCCCCCGCAGCGCCCGCCCCGGCTGAGCAAATCGCTGGGCCGGCGGAGCGCCAGGCAGTGCAAGCAGAACGCCCTGCGGCCAAGGAGCCTGTGCGTATCCAGAAGCCGGTACTCGCCGACGCACAGGTCCGCGGCAACCCGGCAACGGTCGTCGCCGCCAGTCCGACTGGCGACAAGGCCTGGGTGCGCATTGGTGACCAGCGCACCGTGATTGTGAGTAAAGGTCAGTCAGTTCCCGGTCTGGGCGTCTTCCATGGCGCTGAAGGCAAGGGAGCCAAGTTCGATTCGGGCTACCTGCCCATCAACCCGTAAAAAAGGAAAGTTCCCATGATGACGAAGTCCATTGTTGATATGAGCCGCCCGAACATGCTGTACGCAGCCGGCATCGGCTTCATCCTGCTCGTGTCGCTGGTTATCAGCAACGTGCCGATGCCGCCCTTCTCCCAGTTTGTGGACATCCCGCACAGGCGCCAGGTCTGTGCAGGGCTGTTCATGGCCGGCGCACTGTTTGGCGCATTCGCCATGCAGCGCCACCTCCAGCGCGCCAAGACGCCCTGGAAAGTGCCTCAGTCCCAAGTCGCCCTGCCGTACTGCGTGTTCTTCCTGGCCACGCTCGCTGCGGTCGTCATCGCTCGCTAAGGAACCAGTTCAATGTCTCACGTCAATACCGCCGTCGTCCGCGCCCTGATGAGCCTGCGCGGCATCTCCACTGAAACGCTCTGCACCCTTGCTCATGTGTCCAGCGAGGACATGCACAACTGGCTCTACGACCAGGGCGGTGAGAGCGGCGAGCAGGTGGAGTTCGAGACCCAGCTCGAGATTCTGCGATTCCTCGGCATCCACGGCGAGAGCCCGCGCGCCGACGTCGTGCACTACTGGCGCATCGAAGAGCCGTTCTTCTCGCGTGCAGAGAAAACGTACCAGCCGCTCGGCGTGATGCTCCGTGCCTTCGGCAAGGCTCAAGTGGCCTACCTCGCCCGCGAATCGGACCCCGCCCTGACGTTCCAAGCAAAGTCGTGCTTCGCCTTGAAGTTCGCCAACTTCCAGGCGATTCTCGAGGTCTCGGTGCATCCGCTGCGCAGCGTCTCGTTCGACCCCGACTCGATGACCGACGTGGAGTGGGTTCCCGACACGATGGGCGTGCTACTGCCGGATGCCCAGTACGACCGGCTGCAACCTGGTGCGATGAAGGTCCGCAATCTGACTCAGTACATCACGTACACGTCCGAGATGGCCCAATGGGAGCGCCTGCGCGAAGTTGCCAATGCTCGCGGCATCCTGGCTGAGCAAGTCGCGAACGCACTCGTCGTCACGAGCGGCGTACCCCTGCCTGCGCTCACTGAAGCGACGAGTGCACGCCAGTCGACCGCCGCCGTGCCAGCCGCCCACGTCGCACCGGCGCCCGTCGCCGCTGCCGCCCCGCCCATTCAGGCACCTGCCGCGGTGGTGCCTCCTCCCCCGGCGCCGTCCCCGGTTGCAGTGCCCTCGGAGCCGCTGCAGCCCGAAGAGCTCAAACTCTTCGTTCGGCCGGCCCTGGTGGGCGGCGAGAAGCGCAACCTACGCGCGGTGAACTAGAACAAACGCCGGCCTTGCCGGCGTTTCTCTTGGCGCAGCCGAACCCGAATGCGCGCCAGGCCTGCGGCCGTTGTTATCCGTCTTCGGGTTCGGCCACCCTCCTGTCGGCCAGCGAAAGCAGTGGCCATCGGCTGCTCGACGCGGAGGGCGTGAGCCACTACGCCCTCGGTGGCTGGGTCCACATTAGCTGGAAGGCGAAGGAAGGGCATCTGAACTTCGTCAGCTGAGGCCCCCAGCTCGTCGCTTCGCGAACGCGCGGCCAGAACAAAGCCCTCCAACCTGATGGTCCGGAGGGCCTTCGGATGACTGGACCTGTCCTCAGGCCAGGTCTTCAAGTGAGGGCGGCTTTGCCCCTGTCAAGGCTTCGTAGAGCACAAGCGGTAGTTGGGGGCGCACCATCTCGCGGGTGAGCGGAACCTTGTGGCGTGACAGGATGGCCTCGAGCCGGAGAGAGAGAGCGTCGGACTGCGCACGGTCCTGGATGCGGCCGTGCTTCTTGTGCTCGTATGAGGGGTTTCGGTCCAGGAAGAAATTGACGTTGTCGAAGGAGCTGAAGACCTCCATGACGAGCGGCTCGTAGTACTTGAAGTAGGTCTCGGGCGTGTACAGCAGCGCGATAGGCAGCGGACCGTCCATGACCACAAAATCGAACTCTTGGTCCTTGAACACGTGGAGCCGGTTCTCCTGCTTGGCGAACATGTACACCTGGTCGCTCAAGGCGGCCTGGTTCCCCGAGAAGGTCTGGAATTTGGCGAACTCCGGAACGTACTCGACTCGGTAGCCACCGATGGACAGGAGGCCAGTGAGAATCTGTGCGGAGGTGGACTTGCCAATCCCGGGTGCTGCGAACAGGTTGATAACCTTCATGGCGAGGTAGCCGTGCGTTGCGGCTCGATTGCGCGGAAGCCGTTGCCGGCGGGTTGAGAAATCCGAAAAGCGGCACTACGACCATTGCGGGAGACGACGGTGACCGTGGTTTCGCGAGGCGTAGCGCTGTCGTTGGGTTCGATGACCACGGACGCCTGGCTCTCGTCAGCGCGGCTCACGTTGGCCCAGGTCGAGTCGGAAGCTGCGCCTGAAAGGCATACCCGGCCATTGCTCACGACATAGCGCAGCGTCACCGTGCCGCCGGCAGGGGAAACAGCCTCCGTGCCGCTCGCCTTGCGCGAGATGTCGCACTGGCTGCGCTGGGCCTGAAGTTCCTGTTGATTCAGGAACACGCGGCGCGAGCCACTGCCTGGCGACGGTTGGTCGGCACCAGCCGGGGCCGCATTGGCAGTTGGTAGCGGCGGAGGAGGAAGCGAGGGAGGCAAAACGGGAGGCAGTACCGCTCGCCCCTCGACCGTGGGGATTGGGGGCGGCAGGCGCAAAGCTGGAAGGCCCTGAGGTAGCGTGCCTTTACCGGCTGGAGCCTGCGACTCGGACTGCGGTGTATTCGCGGATGGCGAGGGGTTGAACGGATTCCGCTCAACCTCGGCGGCAAGTGCACCACCTGTGCAGGCCAGGGCTACCAGCGTGGCGGCGAGGTATCTCGGCAAAAGGGTCATCCGGCGTGTAGCCGCCGGATTTAGCTTTTCCGCGGGAGCCGGTAGAGGCGGTGAGACGCCTCGAGCAGGTAAGGCGTCGGGTCGCGCAGGGTGTGCGGACGCGTATCCGAGCTGAGCCAGGCTGGGCACTGCCGCGCGCCAGGCTCGTGGAGTTCAATGTGAAGCATGGACGTCGGCCGCCCCTTGTCTTGGCGAAGAACTCGCACGACCCGCGCCACAACCTCCCCAGGTTGGACACGGTCTCCGCAAGAGACCAGAGGAGAAACCTCCCCGTAGGCGACGACGCCTGACCGGCCTTCGACCAGTACGGCCTTGGTGTCTCGCCACCAAGGCAGGCCCGCGCCCGGGCCCGTGAACGGCATCACGCCGACCACGAGACCTTCCTCAACGGCTAGCACAGGGCAGCCCTCCTCGGTATAGAGGTCGACGCCCTCGTGGATATGGTTACGCCGCACCACGCCGAAGGCGCCCGGGTGGCTGCCAATCGGGAGCCCGGTGACGCCAGGGGGCATGCTTCGGAAGGACTCGGCATCCGCCGTAGGGCGGAGTTCGAGCTCAAGGGGGCACAGCCAGGCGGTCGGGTTGCTCATGAGCCTTATAGCCCTGCCCTTTAGCGCAGAGAAAGAAAGAGACGCCGACACATGAAGTGGCGGCGTCTCGAATGAGCAGACTAGGCGGCACAAGCCTCTTGAACGCCCGCCGCAGCGGACCTGCGGGAGGCACTGGGGACGTCCCCGCGCGTGAGGAGCGGCTCTGTGATTCCGTGCCCGGTACCGTAAGGAACATGGCCGGAGGTCACATCGCTGCTTCGTGCGCTGTCGATATTCTTCGAAGCGTCGTCAAAGAACATGTCGGCACCGAACGCCTTCAGAATGGGGCCTTTCGGGGCACCGTTCGCGAAGGTGGCCACGTCGAGCACAACGCCCCAGGAGTCGAGCGTTGTCATGACGCGACCGTGACTTGGAATTGCGCGCGCGGTCACAAGGGCAAGTTTCAGAGGGCACTCGTTCACGGGGAACTCGTGTTGAATCCGATGCAGTTCCTCCAGGACAAGCTTGAAGGGGCCAGCGCCCAGCGGAATAGCGGCCTTCTGGTGCTCGGTCTGATGGAAGACCTCCAGACCGTGCTCGCGGTAGCACTCATCCCCTTCGGAACTGAACAACACGCTGTCGCCGTCGAAAGCGATGCGGATGTCGTCGTCGCTGGCGTCGTCGTCTCGTTCGCTTGGAAGCATGGTTGCCGCGGCGATGCCATTGGCGATGGCGTTCTGCACGTCCGCTGAATTTGCAGACAGAAAAAGCTGGACGCCCATGCCGGCAGCGAAGCGGAAGCGGTCCGAACCCTTGGTGAACACCGCGCCCTTGATGTCAAGGCCGTGGTGAACGATGCTGTTCGCTATGCGCACCCCGGCGACCGGGCTGTTGCGCGACAGCATGACCACATCGACCAAGCGCTTGGCACCGGGCCGATTCAGAGTGAGCAGCTTGCGAATGAGCGGGAAGGCCGTTCCCCGACGAAGTGGGACGTCAGCCTTGGAGCGCATGTACTCGTCGAAGGCCTTTTGGCCCTGGGTCTGGAAGATTTCATCGCCATCTTCGATGTGAAAGAGGGCGCGACTGGAAACTGCGATTGTTAGCATGTGGTTTGACCTCAGAAAAGTAGTTCTGACCTGTCTAGCGACCGGACCTCCCAACGCTCCCCAGAAATTTCTCCAACGTTCGTTCAAGCAAATTTCCGTTGCGCGACAATAACTTAGAGGAAATTCGAGGGGCGCGCGACGGCCCTAAAGCACGCTGCGCGCCTTTAGCGGCCCGCAGGTGTCATCGGAGAGGCTGTCGTGGCTCGTCGGGCAAGGCGGGCCGCTTACCGCAGTTTTCCGTGGCAGTGCTTAAAGCGCTTTCCCGAGCCGCAGGGGCAGGGTTCATTGCGCTTGACCCACCGTTGCTCGAGCTCCACGGCTACCCGGGCGGCCTTGCGAGCCTGCTCGTCGGCGTCCGCAGATTTCGCCTCGCGCTCCTCTTGCAGGGCCGAGGAAAGAAGTTGCCGCGAGATTTCTGCGCAGAGCGCTTCCTCGAACGACTTGAAAAGCGCGAACGCGTCGTTGTGAAACTGGAAGAGCGGGTTCTGTCCGGTCGCGCCCTTAAGAGAAACAGCTTGGCGCAGCTCGTCAAGTGCAGTCAGGTGCTCGGTCCAGAGGTCTGTCAGCACCCTGAGTACCAGCCGGCGGCGCGCGGCGGTGTCGAGCGGGTTGGCTGCGAGCCGTGCCTGGACAGCGGCGCGGATGCGCTCGACCACCTCGTCGCGACCCAGGTCCTCGCTGTGAACCCAGCCGACCAGGCCGGGCTGGATGTTGAAATCAGCTTCCAGTTCGCGCTTTAGCGCGGGCAGGTCCCACTGCTCAGGCATGTCGTGCACGCCAAGCCGAACGTTTGCCCAATTGGCGACAGCCGCGTCAACCGCTGCCTCGCAGTACTCCATGACGCCGTCAGCGAGCAGGCTGTCACGGAGGGCGTAAACGGCCTTGCGTTGTTCCGACATCGAGCTGTCGTACTTCATGACATTCCGGCGAGCCTCGAAGCCCTGCCCTTCAAGGCTTCGCTGCGCGGTAGTCACAAGCTTCGCGATGGTTTTGCCGCTAAGGACGCCGCCGGCGCCGTCGATGAGCTTGGCGACGACTTTCAGCTGCCTGGACTGCCCGAACACCCGCAGGAGCTCGTCTTCCAAGCTCAGGAAGAACTGAACCTCGCCAGGGTCGCCCTGGCGCCCGGAGCGGCCGGCCAGTTGGTTGTCCACCCGGCGGATGCCTGAGCGCTCGGTACCGAGGACGAACAGGCCGCCCGCTGCAAGAACGGCAGCACGGGCGGACTCCCACTGCGCCTTACCGTGTGCGTAGGCCGCAGGGTCAGTGAAGTCGCCCTCTGATGGCTTTTCGCCACCCAGGATGATGTCGGTTCCCCGCCCGGCCATGTTCGTCGCTACCGTAACGGCGCCAGGACGCCCGGCTTGGGCGATGATGTGGGCCTCTCGCTCGAGGTGCTTCGCCGTGAGCACTTCGTGCACCACGCCTTTGCTCTCAAGCAGGCGGCTGAGCACTTCCGCGTCGCGAACGGACGCGCACCCCGCAAGCACGGGCTGGCCTGACGCTTGCCTGCGAACAATTTCGTCCGCCACAGCGACGAACTTGGCAGACTTCCCAAGGTAGACCAGGTCCTCCTTGAGAATGCGGGCCACAGGTCGGTTGGTAGGAACGACCACGGTCTCGAGGCCGTAAAACTCGGTGAACTCCTCAGCTTCCGTGAGCGCGGTGCCGGTCAAGCCGGCCAGGCGCTCGTAGAGGCCGAAAAAGCTCTGATACGTGATAGTCGCACGCGTGACGGAACCAGCGTGGATTTCCAGCCCTTCCTTCGCCTCAATTGCTTCGTGCAGCCCATCCTCCAAGCGACGGCCCGGCATCTTTCGACCGGTCCCCTGGTCGACCAGGACCACCTCACCGGCAGAGACGACGTAGTCTCGGTCAAGGCGGTACACGCCATGGGCGCGCACAGCGGAATGCAGGCGACGCGCAATGTGCAGGTTGTGGGCAGCGTAGAGCTCGCCTTGGCCCGCGATGATGCCTTGCTTCGCAAGGCTCGCTTCGGCCTCGTCGTAGCCGCGCTCGGTGAGCGTGGCGTTGCGCTCCTTGGGGTCCACCACGTAGTCGACGCCGCTCTTGAGCTGGCGAGCGGTCAGGTTGAGCGCGCGAACGATGGCATCCTGCGAGTCTCCCGAGCCGGAAATGATGAGCGGCGTTCGTGCCTCGTCGATGAGAACCGAGTCGACTTCGTCCACGATAGCAAACGACAGCGGGCGTTGTACCTTGTCACCGGCGTCGCTCACCATGTTGTCGCGAAGGTAGTCGAAGCCGAACTCAAAGCCCACCCCGTACGTGACGTCCGCTGCATAGGCTTCCCGCTTCGCAGCCGACGTCTGCGAGGTCTCGATGAACGCTACAGAAAGGCCCAGGGCTTCGAAGACTGGACGCATCAGTTCCGCATCCCGGCGGGCCAGATAGCTGTTCGCAGTCACGACATGGACGCCTTTGCCCTGCAGGGCAAGCAGTGCCGCGGGCGCCACGAGTGTGAGGGTCTTCCCCTCACCCGTGCGCATTTCAGCAAGCTTGCCTTGCAAAAGGGCCAAGCCCCCAATCAGTTGGACGTCGAACGGCCGCAAACCCAGCGCGCGGCGTGCGGCTTCTCGCGCGAGCGCGAACCCGGGCACAGTGCGCTTGGGCTCGGGAAGGTCGCGCAGGGCCAGGAACCGCGCCTTGAGCTCCTCTGCGGGCAGGGAAGTGAGAGATGACTCCCCCTCGGAAATGCGCTTGGCGTCTGCCGTGAAGCGGTTGAGCGCGGACTGCGAGCGCACTCGCGTATACAGACTCGAGAAGTCCATGTTCAGGCTCGGACGATGCGATTCATGGCGGACTGCAGAGCGTTCTTGTCGCCACGGCAGGCCATCGCAATGGCGGGGTCCGTTGCTTCGCCTGTGTCGCGGTCGAGGTGGTAGACCGAGATGAGAGCAAGAACTTCTTGCTCCTCGTTCAGAAAGCTGATGCCCTCGATTTCATCGCTCACATCCAACGAGACATCGACCTCAATCGGCCCGGAAGCCTCGCTGAGAGCGTCGACCGCTCGCTGCACGGCCAGTTCCAGTTTCCCGAAGTTGTCGCACTCGTCGGTACCGCCACCGGGGCTGCTGAGGATTTCGAGCAGGTAGACGGGCGGGAATTTGACTGGGGTCATGGGCATTTGATGGCTGAGAGGTTCAGGTTAATGGCAAATCTAGCCAGGCCTTTTAGTCCTCGCCCCAGCCGCGTCGAGCTATAACGCTTCTGTCGATTTAGGTATTGACCCGGCTCCCTAAAAGGGCCTATAATGGCCGAGCATACTGCCCTGCCCAGGACGCAGTTCGAAAGGAGTTTCGGTAAGACGAGGACCCGAGAATGACAACCACTCTTAAAGCCCCCAGTGGGGCAGACGCAGCCATCAAGACGGCCGTACCCCTTGCCATCATCGTTGCGGCGGCATTCGCCATTGGCATAGAGCCGACGAGCTGGATGTGCATCGTGATGGCGGCGGCTGCTTCGAGCCTGGAAACGGTGGTCACCCATTTCACGCTTGCCCCGCGGCGTGAAGACTATTCCAAACGCAAGGCGATGGGGTCGTACTACAACCACTTGGCGTCTATCAGTGCGCTCTCCGCAGCCCTCGCGGTTGGCATTGTTTACGCGGTGTGGCCATGAACGTTGGGCAAGAGAGCCCCGTTCAGGCTCCGGTTTCGCCTGGCCCTGTTCCGTTGGTCGCAGCGCTGAGTTCAACGCGCGCAAGGCTGCACTAGTCCTCTTCTGTCGTCTCTTAAAGCCCTTCTGGCTCTTGCCCGGAGGGCTTTTTGCCGTTGGGCAGCCGTCGACCCGAATAGGACTGAGACGCCATCGCCAAAGAAAAGGCCTTCCAATGCAGTTGCATTGGAAGGCCTCGAAGGAGGGGGAACCGGGTTAGAGTTGCCTCGCAGCTGCCAAGTCGAAGTCGTCTGGCATCGCGAAGTCCGCTGGTGCGTCGTAGTCATGCGCCTCTTCGAGCTTGCGGCGCCTCTGACGTTCTACATTGCTCTGAGCCAGTTGGGCGGCGTGGTTCACGGGCACTCCTGTTGCCGCCACCACTCCGCTGGGAGTTGCGGGGTGTGCGTCAGCCATCTGCTCGACCGATTTCGACCTCTTCTGGCGTCGTTCGCATTCTTTCTCTTCGACTTCGTTGGGATGAAGCGCGTCGAGAATCCCCTGGGCGAAGATGGCGAAGAGGATGGGGGTGGCGATGAGCGCGAGTATCTTCCAATCCATGTGAGCTCCAAAAATGTTGTTGACCTATACCGGATGTAGCGACCACCCCTTCCCAGGGTGTCGGTCGTTATATGGCACTTGCGACGGAGGGTGCTGCCGCTATGGGCAGACCTAAATACGGAGTGCTATAGGGGTGAAGTGCTGCTACGGGCGGCCTCGATTATAACACTGCCGACGTACATTTTCAACGCCTAAACAGATGAGACAGAGTTGCAAGGTGCTGGGTTTGATGACCACGCCTCAAGCGGAGCTTCTGAAGACGCTCTATGAACTGGAGCAGCAATTGCGAGATGGGCGCTACTGGCGGCCCCGGGACCTGGGGGCGTTCCGCTCAAGTCACCACGCCATGACCCTGCGTAAGCTGGTCGAGCAAGGCCTGGTTGAGCGACAGGGCGAAAGCGGGAACTTCGGCTATCGCATCGCCCAGGCGGGCCGCTCTGCGTGGAACCTGGTGCAGGCCACGAGTAAGTTGCCTTCCGTGGCGTTCATCGGCGGCGCAGCCGTCCAGAGCCGCGTGATGGACCTGGCCAGATTGGCGGCCTGAGCCAACTCACCGCACAGGAGCCTGGCACCCCAGGCTTTTTCGCCGTCTGGGCGCCGTCGGACAATGAAAAACGCCTGCTGTGATGCAGGCGTTTGGAAGAATGGGTCAGAAGCCGGCGAAGCCTCGGTATTCGTCCGAGTCCATACCGCGACCTGCACGCGAAGAGGTTCCCTGTCCGTGGAGAACGGCGAGGTCTAGCTTCTCGGTCTCAGCGCCTTCGTCGTCACCATCGAGGGAGAACTCCCGTTCGTTCTCGGCCTTTGCGCGGTCTGCGAAAAGCTGGTTCTCTTTCTTGGGGATGCGTTTTGCCATGATTTGCTCCTATGAGGCAGGTTGTCCTAGCTCCTATAGCGAGTCGGACAAACTGCCTAAAACGGAGCGAAATCAGCGGCTGGGTGCGGCTTCCCTGCCCGCGCGTCGGGTGCGGACTCGGTCGAGCAACTCGCCTGTCGAGGCTTCCTGCATATGGCCGAGAAAATCCGCAATCTCCGCGACGTCCGTCCCCATGTCCTTCAACTCCCGTGCCTTCGTCGCTCGGATGAGCCCAGTGCCAAAGTGGCGAACGCCCTCGCTGCCCTGCGCGGCCAGCGTCACGCGCTTCAGTTGACGCCAAAGCGTCGCATGGTCCATGCACCGTCCAGTCGCATCGGCAACGAACAGGAAGTCAGTCGGTACGGCGGGCCGGACGGCGAGCCACTCCGTCATCAGCGCCGATGCCTTCGCACTGAGGACAAACTCACGCTCTTTGGCCTTGTGGCCGGCGTTGAGCCACCGCGGTGGCGTGCCCCTGAGATTCTCGAGCCTGAGCTCGACGAGTTCGCTGTTCTTGAGGGCAGTTTCACAGAGGAGCATCACTATGGCGGCCAACCGCACGCTCTTCCATCCCGAGCAGCTCGCGCGCGCCTCCTCGGTCATCCTGTCGGCCCAGGACCTGCCCAGCATCTCGTGCTCGGGCCTGAAGTCCGGCATGAACAGCTTTTCCACTTCCTTGCATTCGTTGCGCAGCGGAAGTCCGCTCTTCTGAAGCGTGTCGTAGGTCCACCGGACCAGGCCGTAAACACGCTTGCGGACGGAGTAGTCCCCTGCCCCTTCGAGGGCGCCGACGAGTTGCGCGGCCGACTCAGCGCCGGGGATTGCGGGCCCCGCCGGCGCGGCGGGCGAGGCAAGGCGTGTCGTGTAGCCGTTCCACATTGACCGATATACGGCCAGGCTGCTCTGGCGGAGCCGTTTTCGAGAGACTTTCAATGCCCATTCAAAGAGGTCCATAAAATGCAATTAACGCAATTCCAGCGGGACCACTAGTTTACAGCCACTAAGAATTTAGTGTGCTAGTTGCGTTAATTGCATTTAGACGAAAAAGAGCTGCGACGGTCAGAAAAAGGCCGCAGGCATAGACCGGAAGAGGCAGGCCGAGGAGGTTGGCCGCGTCCTGAAAGCAATCTCCCATGGGTGCAAAAACGCTCGGCAGCAGCTCGGCGGTCCAAAGGCTGTCGACCCAGGTGGCTAGGCCTGGGCCGCACGCCGCGTCCTCCGTGGGGGCGGCAACCATCTTGAAGATGTGCCACGTGGCGAGGGTGAACCCGCCTAGTGAAGCTGCGAATCCAAGCCAGGTGAGTGGCGTCGTGAATCGCTTCTGCAAGGCCATTTGGGCAGCGCCGACCAAGGCAGTCGCAACGAGCGCCAGGCGCTGGAGTACGCACAAGGGGCAGGGAGCCATGCTAAACCCATATTGCAGCACGAGGGCGAGCGCCAAGGCACCGAGGGAGACGGCAAGGACGCCGAGCGGGAATCGATTGGTTCGGAGGAATCGCATGGTTTGAATAGCTCGCGACGCTTAAACACCGCAGCGCCACTAAGCCCGGCTCGAGCCGGGCTTTATGGGAGGTTGCGGGTCAGATGGGCTGGAGAACCGCCTTTTTCGGCAGCTGGGCCCCCTTGCGAGCCCGGTGCAGAACGTGGCGGGTCCAATCGTCCCCCTTCAGCTTGATATCAACCATTTTTCCGTTCGCCAGGCCCTTGCCCTCGAAAGGAGCGTCAGCCGTATGCAGGAGCGCGGAGAGCTTGTCGTTGCCCAGCACCATGAGGATGACACCCATTCCACCGGCGGGCAGCGTCTTGACTTCGGCCAGCGGGAAGGCGAGCATCCGCCCGTCCGTTGAACCGCAGACCACGAACCCTGTGTCGTCTTGCGGAATTGCGACTGGTGGCATCGGCGCCTCCCCGTCGGCGAGTTTCAGGAACACCTTGCCGGCCTTCTGGCGCGAGGCGAGGCTCTTGAGCGGTGCAACGTAGCCATTGCCAAGCGCACCAGCGAAGATGAAGCGGTCGTCGTCGGCACCAGCCAGCATCGTGACAACCCGTGCGCCGGCCTGCAGGTCAATGGAGGCCGAGAGAGGGGCACCCTCGCCGCGGCCGTTCGGAACGCCTCCTGCCGGCAGGCTGTAGGCGCGGCCGTTCGAGTCGAGCAAGTAAAGCGTCGAAACCGTGCGGGTCTTGACCATCGCGAGAACCGAATCGCCCTGCTTGAGCACATAGGCCTCCGGCGGCACGTCGTGCCCCTTGTAGGCCTTGAGCCAGAGGTTGCGGGACAGAACGACCGTGATTTCCTCATCCGGCAGGTTCACCGTCGAGGAAACGCCTGCCTCTGCGCGTGCAGCGGGCTGCAGCAGGGTCCGGCGGTCGTCGCCGTACTTCGCAGCGTCGGCCTTGATTTCAGAGATGACCATGCGGCGCATTGCCGGGTCGGACGCCAACAGCGCCTCGAGCCGCGTGCGTTCCTTGCGGAGCTCGTCCAGCTCGCTCTCCAGCTTGAAACCTTCCAGCTTGTTGAGCTGCCGCAAGCGCATCTCCAGGATGTCCGTGGTCTGGATGTCACTCAGGCCAAGCTCCGCCTTCAGTTGAGCCGCCGGGTCGTCCGCTTCTCGGATGATTTTGATGACACGGTCCAGACTCACGAAGACCACCATGCGGCCCTCGAGGATGTGAATACGCTTGTTCGCTCCGTCCAGTTGGAACTGCGTGCGCCGGCGCACGGTGGTCATCCGGAACTCGGCCCACTCCTTCAGGAGTGCATCGATACCCTTCGTCTGAGGCCGGTTGTCGATGCCGATGACGGTCATGTTCACGGTCACCGACGCCTCGAGGCTGGTGTTGGCCAGGAGGAAGGCCATCATCTGTTCCTGGTCGACCTTCGAGTTCTTCGGCTCAATCACCAGGCGTACGGGTGCCAGCTTGCCCGACTCGTCGCGAACCGTGTCCAGGAAGTCAAGCGCGACCTGTTTCAGGTTGGCCTGGCGCTGGTCGATGGTCTTTTTGCCGGCCTTGGGTTGCGGGTTGGTAAGGGTCTCGATTTCCTCCATGATTGTCTTCACCGAGACCTGGTAGGGGAGCTGCGAGACGATGACCTGCCACTGCCCACGTGCCAGGTCCTCTCGACTCCACACGGCACGGCAACGCAGGCTTCCGCGACCGGAGGTGTATGCGGCCTCGATGTCTGCGGCGGAACTGATGACTTGCGCCCCGTCCGGAAAGTCCGGGCCCGGGATGAGCTTCAGAATCTCCGAGACTGTGACGTCCGGATTCTCGATGACCGCCACTGCTGCGTTGGCGACCTCTCGCAGATTGTGCGGGAGGATGTCGTTGGCCAGGCCAACCGCAACGCCCTTGGACCCGTTCAGCAAAGTGAATGGGAGGCGGGCAGGTGTTGGCGCCGATGGAATATTGACCAGCTGTGCCGGTTGAATTTTGACCAGGGGCTAAGGCTGCCTCCGCAGGAGGTCAGCTGTGGATAACTATAGAGACGTTCCTGGTTTCTCGCTCCCTTCATTCAAGGGTTGACTGGCTGAAGTCTTGCGCTCCTGCTCCCTGGACTTGATGCGGCCCTTGGCCTCCTTGGAGCTGTGGCGGAAGCGGTAGGACTCGTTTCCGGTCTCGATGATGTGGCAGTGGTGCGTCAACCGATCGAGCAGCGCGGTGGTCATCTTGGCGTCCCCGAACACGCTGGACCATTCCGCGAAGGTCAGGTTGGTCGTGATCATCACGCTGGTGTGCTCGTAGAGCTTGGACAGCAGGTGGAACAGCAAGGCACCACCGGACTGGCTGAACGGCAAGTAGCCCAGTTCGTCCAGAACCACCAGGTCCATGCGCACCAAACTCATGGCAATGCGGCCTGCGCGACCTTGGGCTTTCTCCTGCTCCAGCGCGTTGACCAGATCCACCGTGGAGTAGAACCGCACCCGCTTGGCGTGCCGGCTCAACCCGGCAATGCCCAGTGCGGTGGCCAGGTGCGTCTTGCCCGTGCCAGGCCCACCGATCAGCACAGCGTTCTGCGCATCGTCGGTGAAGGACAGGTCTGAGAGTTTCTGGATCAGCGCCTTGTCCACCTGCGACACCTCGAAGTTGAACCCGGCCAAGTCGCGGTGCATGGGGAAGCGGGCCGACTTCATCTGGTGCGCAATCGAGCGCATCGCCCGGTCCGCATCTTCGGCTTGCAGCAGATGCTCCACCAGCCAGCGTGAGGCATCCAGCGTCGAGTCCCCACCTTGCTCGACCAGATCCGCCCAGGCCACGGCCATGCCGTTCAACCTCAATGCCTTGAGCTGCGCGTGAACATCCCGTGTCGTATCACGCATGACGCACCTCCTGATCATCCAGGTGGGTGGGACGCAGCCGGTCGTACCGCGCTGTGTCGGCCTTGGGCGCCAAGGTCAATTGCAGCGCGGTCTCGGCCTGCATTGGGGTCACCGGGTTGTTCAACCGCGCCAGCACATTGCGAACGTGCTCCACGCTGATGCTGCCGCTGGGGGCCATGCCTTCGAGCACCAGCTCTACAGCCACCAGCACCGCCTCCAAACCCGCCTGCGGAACCACCGCCAGCACCTGCGCCATGACCCGGTCACCTCCGGCGTGGCGCAACAAAGACTGCCGCAGCCGCAGCAGCGCAGGCGGCAGATCCAGGAAGGGTGTTCCATTGCGAAGCGCACCCGGCTTGCGCTGCACCAGGTCGATGTAGTGCTGCCAGTCAAAGACGGTCTGTCCACTGCCCGAGAGCCGGGCGTGGCTGGCCACCACCGCATCCATGGCAGCCACCTCCACCCGCTCCGGATACACCCGGGTGCTCACGATGTGACCCGCCCATTCACACGGCACCGAGTAACGGTTGCGGGCGGCCACCACCAGGCAGGTGCTGCTTACCCGGGCCAGGCGCTCCACATAACCATCAAAGAGCGTCGGCATGGACATGAGGTGGCCCCTCTCCAACTCCAGCATCTCACCCACGGTGAACTGTCGATGGATCGGGTGCGACGTGTCGGCCCACACCGAGCGGCAACGCTCTGCCAGCCAGGCATTGAGTTCGATGAATGAGCCGAAGCGCCGGGTGCTCGCCTCGATCCAGATACGCCGGCGGCTGTCCTGCACGTTCTTCTCCACCACCCCTTTCTCCCAACCCGAGGCCACGTTGCAGAAGTCCGGGTCGAACAGGTAGTGGCTGCACATGGCCGCAAAGCGCGCGTTGACGATGCGCCCCTTGCCCCGCTTGACCTTGTCCACCGCGGTCTTCATGTTGTCGTAGATGCCCCGCCGCGCCACCCCGCCAAGCGCCTGGAACGAGCGCGTGTGCGCGTCAAACAGCATCTCGTGCCCCTGGCTGGGATACGCCACCAGCCAGAACGCTCGGCTGGCACACAGCTTCAAATGCGCGACCTGCACGTTGTAGAACACGCCGCCCACCACCATCGCCTCATCGCTCCAGTCAAACTGGAACGCCTCGCCCAACTCAAAGCTCAAGGGCACGAACGCCTTGGCCGGACTGCTGTCAGAGCGCGTGCGCCACGCCCGGATGAAGTCCGTGACCGCGCTGTAGCCACCGCGGTAACCCTGCGCCTGGATCTGGGAGAACAGTGCCCTTGCAGAACGCCGGCTTTGCTTGGGCCGGTGCGCATCGGCCGCCAGCGCCTGGTGCAGCGTGCCCTCGAACGCCGTGAGCTTGCGCTCAACGACGCGTCGCTCGTACTTCGGAGGCTCATGGCCGGGGGCCTTGAGCCATTTCTTGACCGTGTTTCGGGCCAAGCCGGTTCGCTTGGAAATCTCGCTCAGGGAGAGTTGGTCGCGCAGCTTCATGCGCCTGACCTTGCCAATCATGTCCATGGTGATCACCTAATTTCCCTGCTGAAAGTTTCAGCAGGTCAGTGGAACACCCTGGTCAATTTTCAGTAGGCACTTCGACCTCTAGATGGTCAGTTTTCGGTCGGCGTCAACAAATCAGGGCCCTGGCGAGCGTCCGTGAAGCGCACCTCGAGCCCTGGAAGCAAGACCGCCTTAGTCTTGAGCAGTTCGCGCAGAACCTTGACTGGCAGCTCGGCCGATGTGAAGTACTTCGGATTGGGCTTCAGCGTGATTGTCGTGCCCGTCCCCTCTTCCTTCCCGACCATATAGAGTGGCTTCACCACGTCGCCGTCGGCAAAAGAAATCTCGTGGCGCTTTCCGTCACGAACCACTGAGGCGGTCAGGGACTCACAAAGTGCGTTGGTGACCGAGACGCCCACGCCGTGGAGACCGCCGGCGTAGCTGTATGCGCCCCCGGAGGTCTTGTCGAACTTGCCGCCAGAGTACAGGACGGTGAAGATGGCCTGGACGACCGGAATCTTCTTCTCCGGGTGCAGACCGACAGGGATGCCGCGACCGTTGTCCGCCACGCGCACGAAGCCCTCCGGCAGCAGTTCAACACTCACCGTCTTCGCGTAGCCAGCGATGGCCTCGTCGATTGCGTTGTCGATGCACTCCTGCACGATGTGCAAGGGGTCTTCGGTGCGGGTGAACTGGCTTGGACGAAGCTTGACCGGCTCGAGGCCCTCTAAAATTTTTATTGCGGATTCGTTGTACTGACGTTGCGTCATAGGCGATGTGGGCGCGAGATTGGATTTACATTATAGCATGCGGCCCTAAAATCGTTATGAGGCGCTGCCGCGTATAAACCGAAATCCCTATAGGTTGCTTCGCACGGCACGTTCGGCCACCTTACTCCAGGCCGGCGATTCCCCTCGTCTATCGAGCGCCTCTGTTCGACCTACGAGGCGAATGGCCCTTCGGGCCATCGGGCCGCCACTTTGCTGGCGCCCTGCCCTGCCGTCCCGCGTTGCCTAAACGCAGGAGTTACATCTGTTTTAGAAGGCAATCATGAAGTCAATCAAACTGACGTTTCACGTCGGAATGCTCGCTCTCGCGCTCGTTCTATGTCTCGCCAACGCGCCAGTGCACAGCACATTTGTCGCAACTGAGGTGTTCCCGACCGCCCTGGTCGAAGTAAGGGCTCAGGAGGCTAAGCGCGTGGCCGCGGTGGCTGCGGAGCAGCAAGTGCTCGTAGACCACCTGGCGTCGAAGTACAAGAAGCCTGAAGGGCTCGTAAAGCGCATCGTCTCCAGTGCCTACTCCGAGGCGGTCAAAGTCGGCATGTCCCCGCTGCTGATTCTGGCCATCGCCATGAAGGAGTCGAGCCTCGACCCGGCGGCAAGAAGCGGATACGGCGCCGTGGGCCTGATGCAAGTCGTGCCTCGCTTCCACATGGAAAAGATGCGCTCCAAGCAAGACCCTGAGGTCCTCTTGCGCTCGCCGGAGGTCAATATCCGCGTCGGAACCACCATCCTGGCGGAATACCACGCGCAGCAACGCGGGTCGCTCACGTCGACCCTGGCAAAGTACTCAGGCAAGGCCCGCGGCTATGCAGAACGTGTTTTCCACTTCCGCAAGGAGCTGGAGACCGTGAAGAACCGCAAGCCTCTGCTCGACGCCTAGCCCGCGCTCATTCATCCGCTCGGCCCGACTCACGTCCGGCCGAGCTTCTTTTTGTGGTCGGCGCTAAAGCAGGTTGCCGGATGGCAGTTCCCTACACTGTGTCTCAACAGGCCACATCAAATCAACGAATATATGACTGAAACGACTTCACCCGCAGTGGCTGCGAAGCCCCACCCAATGCAGCAGTTTCACGACATGCTGTCGCGCATTCTCGACGAAGGCGTCCTGCGGCCAAACCGCACGGGCATCGACACGCTGTTCGTGCCCAGCGTCACATTGAAATTCGACATGGCGGATGGCTTCCCCGCAATTACCACCAAGAAGCTCGCGTGGAAAACTGCGAAGGGCGAACTGTTTGGTTTCTTCCGAGGTTTTACGAGCGCTGCTCAATTCAGGGAGCTCGGATGCAAAGTGTGGGACGGCAATGCCAATATCACGCCATCGTGGCTAGCAAACAAGCACAGAACTGGCGAAGACGATATTGGGCGTTCATACCCAAAACAATGGACCGATTGCCGGGATTGGCGGGAGGTCAATTCGCAAAAGGAATGCGACGAGCTGATAGCGCTTGGCTACGAGGTTCGTGCCCATGACGCCGCTCGCAACGTCTGGGTGATGCGTCGGGGAATCAACCAGTTGGAGGTGGCGCTCAAAGCCATCATGACCAATCCGACGGACCGCCGCATAATAATAAATGGCTGGCGACCGGACGAGCATGACCAGACATCAATTCCCGTCTGCCACGTTCTTTATCAATTCTTGGTCGACACGGAAAGCAACACGCTGCACATGTGCTTTTTTCAGCGAAGTTTTGACACCGCATTGGCCTTTAATTTAGTAATTGGCGCACTGCTTCTGGAAATCATGGCGCGGCTCTCTGGACGTAAAGCGGGGACCATGACCCAATTTATCGGTGACGCCCACATTTATGTGCCGCATATTCCGGGCGTCAAGGAGCTGCTGTCCCGCGAACACTTTCCCCAGCCAACCTTGGACTTGGGCAATATCCCGAGGCTGAACTCAGTCGATGAAATTCCTGGCGTGTTTGCGCGCTTGGACCCCGAGGATGTCAAGTTGGTCGGCTATCAGTGCCATCCTGCAATCAAGCTCGATATGGCCGCGTAAGCCACCATCCCTGCCGTCATTCACGCAAAAGCCCCTCCACGAGGGGCTTTTTTCTTTCCGGGCCGTCCAAAGGTAAGCCCATCTGCTCGGCCACCGTGCCCTAGCTCACAAGGACATGGCGTCCTGCCGAACTTGGCCCAAAAGGCCCAGAAGCAGTTGCTGCGTCGCGTCCGAGATGGCGCCGGCGCCGAAAATCTGCGTCAGGTCACCATGCAGGATGGAGGCGTCGTCAGTGCGCTCCGCATCAACATCTGCCTTCGCCTCTTCCGTGATGAGCGCCGCGAACTTACTGGTGCTCGGCAGGGCCGCAACTGCCGCGTTGGCGTCAGAAGGGGCAACCTGCAGACCGGTGAGGTCAAAGAGGTCAGTCCCGTGCTTGAGTTCGATGCCGGTGAGTTCGGCGCCATTTCCCGTGCCCGGCGACCACAGCCACACCTTCGGCACGTGATGTGCCAGGTCGACGGAGAGGGGTTCGATGTTCCCCGGGTTGTGCCAAGTGGTGGCGCCAGCAATCACGCTGGGCTTCGTGTCGTGCATATGGCCGTTCACGACCATCATGACGCCGTCAACAGGGTCGATTGGCAGCGAGCCTGGGTAGGCGCCATCGAAGGCCAAGTCGTGGTGCGTGATGAGCACAGCGGTGCCCTCCCCTTCCGGAACACTCCGTGGAATGGCCGAGCCGTAAGGTGCCGCAAAGAGCCGCACAGGTTGGCCCGCGACATCGAATGTGCCGACAAGTCCGGCCGTTTCCAGCACGTGCACGGCGCCGGCCTGCGCCAGCAAGTACAGCGCATCGCTCTCGGTCAACGAGGTTTCTTCCTTGTCGTGGTTGCCTTCCAGCGTGAGCGGCGGCACCGGGAAGCGCTTCAAGACGGTCATCAGGCGGTTGAGCATGCGCAGGTTGTTGTCATCGCTGCGATGCAGCAGGTCGCCCAGGATGACCGGCAGCAGGCCATAGTCGTCACAGATTTCGGCGCATTCCTCGAGTTTCGCGAGGACGGATGCCAGATAGTCATCCTTGCGGCGCCCAGGTCGCTTGGAGGTAACATGAGGGTCACCTATGAACAGGATGCCGTTGAAGCTGCGTTGCTCAGTGGGCGTGATGTGCATGGTCTGTTCCTGTGTGGGTGGCCAGGTGCGAATCGCACAGCGGGCAGACACCCAGGGCTTGTTTTAGGCTTTCGAACTCGTCGCGAGCGGTGGTTTCTTCGGCGGTCGCCTTAGCAACTTCGGCCACAGCAGCAGCCAACCGGCTTTCGGTCTCCGAGATGGTCTCGATGGCGCGGTGCATGCCGCTGAAGTCCTTGAGCGTCGGCAGCGCAGGCAGCTCGGGCAGCGACTCCATGGCGGCAAGCTTCGCGATGCTGCCTGTGAGCCGCACGCCCAGTGCCGCGATAGAGGCGGTGTCCGTCAAAACGGGTAGCTCCGGGAGCGTAGGAACCTGAATCTTCTCGAGCAGGTATTGGCCACGTTCGATGGTGTCCAAAAGCGTCTTTGCCCTCGACATGTCAGCAAGGTCGGGCAGGTCTGCCATTTCCGGCACCTTGAGGGTGTTCACCAGGAATTGGCTACGCTCGATGGCGTCGGCCAGGGCCTTGCGCTTGGCCGTGTCAACAAGCGTCGGGAGCTCGGGGAGACCGTCAAGAGCCGACAATTCCTGCTGAGCGATAGACAGCTTCGAGGCGGCCTCTTCGATGCGGCCAAGAAGGGAGGAAATGCGCTCGCGCTTCGCAAGGTAGTCGGCCAGCTCGTTGGCCGTCGCAGACAGCGCATCCAGCTTCTCGACCAGGCCGGGCACCGGCGTCATCCGGTCCAGGTTGAACGTGAGCCGGGTGAGCTCGAGCTCGCCACGCTTGACGGTCTCGCCGTCCGAGGTCCGGATGCCCTCATAGAGGCGCATCAGCGCCTTGTGGTGGCCGGATTCACGACCGAGCGAAAGGATTTGAGCGCGCCGGGAAGCCGTCTCGTTGAGGAGGAAGACCGGGTTCTTCTGGCTACCGATTTGAATGTCCAGGTCGTCCGGCTTCGTAACCCGAAGAACTTCCGTCACCCACTCAGGCGCAGTGTTCCGGGCCTTGGGGCGACCCTCGTGGAGAAGTTCGGTGCCCTGGTACAGGCGGTACATGACGGCGGGAGAGCGCTTGGTAGAGCGCACCCACTCGATGCGTTGCCCCTTTTCCAGGTGCAGGATGACACGCGCCTCATCACAGCCATGGCGCACCATCGAATCGTCCGACTCGCCATAGGCCACTGCCTTCAGCGAGCTTGTGATGGCGGTGGACTTGCCGAGGTTGTTCCCGCCGACCAGAGCGGTAGCGCCCGGGAAGCACGGGATGGTCGTGTGCACGTGCGCGCGAAAGTTGAAAAGCTCGATGGCCCGGATTCCCGGGACCTCATCGTTCTCCCATTGGTGCTTGACGATGCTGTTCACATCGGCAGCCGGATTGCCATCGGCACCGCGAACGAGCCGGACAACGTTCACCAGGCCGGAATACGACTCCGGCTTGTCGAAATGGGAGACGAAAAAGGTCTGCACCTTTGCGGATTCAGCAACCTGGGCTAGGACTCGGATGAACGCCGGAATGCGCTCCGGCTGAATCCAGCAGTCTGGTTCATCCAAGACCATCAGGCCGCGGTTCTTGGTGCGGGTGAGCGCCGCAAAGCGGAGGCCGGCGCTGACGACATTGGTGACCGCGCCGCCATTCCCATCAAGGATGTCTTCCAGATGGCCGTTCTTCTCCAGGGCCACGTCGAGCCAGGTCGTGTTGTCCCGGTACTTCGGCAGCAGACGGATGCTGCCCTCGTCAGGCATGACATCTTGAAGGATTGCGGTGAGCAGCCGGTCGAACGTTCCCACGCTGCGCTCGTGAGCCTTCGTTTGAAGCGCCTCGAAGACGCGCTTGACCTCGTCCCCCAGACCTTGACGGGCCTTCGCCGCGGCGACCGACTCAAGCAATTCAGCCTTGCGAGCAGCTTGTGCGGTCAGCACGCCGTTGAGTTGAGCGGCGCGCAGGCTGGTACCCTGGACCCGTTGGCGGAGTTCTGGCGCGTTCAATGTCATCGAGGGCACCCTTAATCAGCGCGTCGTGGCAGTCAGGCGTTCAATGTCAGCAAGTCGCTGGTCGATTTCGTCCAGAGCCTGGACGGTGGCAATGATTTTCTTGTCGTTCTCTTCCACGCCGTTTGCGTAGAGTTCGCGAAGCTTCCCGACGTCGTCCGTGCCGAGCAGCTGCTTCGCCTCCGTGCGGGCGCGCTCCAGATTCGCCGCCTCGGCGTCGCGACGTTCCTCGACGCGCGCTCGGCGCTGCTGGAGGGCGGCGTGGCGCTTCTTCTGGGCTTCAAAGATTTCGAGAGAGGTTTGTGCGGTCATCAGTGAAAAGTGGTCTTTGTTTTGCAGGAGGCGAAGGCAACGGCTGGTCAGGTCGCGAAGCGAGAGAAGCTCATCTCTTGGCGGACGGTAGCCATTTGCGAGCGCATCAGCTCAAGCCGCATCTTTCCCATGTCGTATCGGACCCGGGTGATATCGGAGTACTCGCGCGCTTGAACCATCAGGTCCAGGTGCTGCTCGTAGCGCTCATCGGCAAGCGCCGATTGCTCGGCTGACGAAACGGACACCGACTTCGCTCGCTCGCCGGCGGCACCGCTCCGCAACCCGTTGTTCATGTACTCGCGGGTCAGCTTGGCCAGTAGTGTTTTTCTGGTCTCTTCGAGCGACGAAGCGGAGGAATTGGCCTTCGCCCAGTCCTCGCCGAGTTCTCGAACCGTCTCGACGAGGGTGTCGGGGTCGAACCGCTTGAGGACGGCGTGCAGTTCCTGGTTCTGGCTGTTGTTCATTTTAGGTTTCTGAAGGAGAGACGTGATTATAGCTAAATCGTAACTAGGCGTCAATGCGTTTTAGAGACGGCGTGGCCAAGATGACGGTGGAGTTCCACGCGCAGCGTGGCGATGTCCGGCTTCTTCCGCGACCAGAACCGAACCGTCCGGAGGCCGCAGCGAGCGACGAGGGAGTCACGGGTCCGGTCTTTTGAGAAGTCGTGCATCCGGTCGTCTAGCTCCACGACCAGCAAAGGCTGAAAGTGTTTTGGGTCGCAGACCACGAAGTCGATGATTTTAGAGGCGTAGCTTTCGCGCACCGCCCAGTAGTCCGGGTGCTCCGGGGTGAGCGTAGTGGCCATCACAGCGCCCATGGACACCTGGGGAAGAACCTGGAACTCCGAGCCAAGCGCACGCTGCAGTTTTCGGAAGAAATCGACTTCGTTCCCCGTCAGAAGCGGCCGGCGGGTAAAGCCATGGCGCCCCACACGAAGTTCGCGAGTGGCCAGGTGTCGGCGGTAGCCGACCGCGACCAACGCGCCGAGGGCCAACGCGAGCAAGATTCCGACAAAAACGCCAAAGTGCATAAAACGTGTTCTCTACTTAAAGTCTTTCTCTCGAGTTAGACTTCATCAAAATACAAAGAAAAGAAGAACTTAGTATTTGATAGAGCCTTACGCGGGACCAACGGCCCTCACGGGAGAGGCTGGCTTTCTTGGAGTTCTGCGCGAGAATGGCGTGCATTTTAGCACGTATGGCTAAAACTCGGAAGCCATACCGTTGCTGGCTGAAACAGGTCTGCCGGTTCGCGCTGCGCTATACGGCGTAGACCAATTTCCACTCAAGGACACCCATGGACATCGAAGAACGAAGGTTTCCACCTTCCACCGTGCTGAAGCTCATCCGCTCCGGCATGAGCCCAGTGCTCGCCCGCGTCCTAGCGTCGCGGGGCATTACCGACACCGCTGAGGTGTCGACCGGCCTAAGCGCGCTCATCCCCTACTCCCAACTCCTGGGTGCCGAAGCATTGGCCAAAGTGCTTGCTGACGCAATCGTGGAGAAGAAGCGTTTGCTCATCGTCGCCGACTATGACGCGGACGGGGCCACCGCGTGCTCGGTGGGCGTTCGCGCACTGCGGGCGTTCGGCGCAAACGTCGGCTTCATCATCCCGAACCGAATCGAGCACGGGTACGGCCTCACGCCTGCCATCGCCCGGATTGCCTGTTCGGCTGAACCAAAGCCTGACTACCTGGTGACGGTGGACAATGGCATCGCATCCCACGCGGGCATCGAGGAAGCCAATCGCCTCGGCGTTCCAGTGCTGGTCACCGACCACCATCTGCCGGGCGAGACCCATCCGGATGCCCTGTGCATCGTGAATCCGAACCAGCACGGCTGCCCTTTCCCCTCCAAGGCCCTCGCGGGCTGCGGGGTGATGTGGTACGTAATGTGGGCGCTGCAGGACGAACTCCTCGAGCGCGGTATCGTTTCGGCGGACCCGGAATTCTCGGTCGACTCGCTGCTCCCCATCGTCGCCATCGGAACGGTGGCGGACGTGGTGGCGCTGGACACGAACAATCGCATTCTGGTGAACGAAGGGCTGCTTCGCGTTCGCGCCGGCCACTCGTTCCCCGGCGTTGATTTCCTGGCAAAAGTCTCCGGCAAGGACCCGCGCATGCTGGCTACCAGTGACATCGCTTTCGGCATCGGCCCGCGTATCAACGCGGCCGGGCGCCTGGAGTCGATGGACGCCGGCGTCGAATGCTTGACCACAGATTCTGTGGCACGAGCCCAGGCGCTGGCGGAGGAGCTGCACGGAATCAACGACCGCCGCAAGGCAATCGAAGGGGACATGACGGACGAAGCCGTTCGCCGCCTTCTCACGGACGTCCGCGCGGACCGCTATACGGCCGTCCTGCACGCCGAGGACTGGCATCAAGGCGTCATCGGAATCGTCGCTGGCCGACTCAAGGAACGTATCTGGCGCCCCACGTTCATCCTCGCCTCAGGCAAGGACGGTGAGCTCAAGGGGTCCGGCCGTTCAATCCCCGGCTTCCACCTGCGCGACGCGCTCGACCTGGTCGACCGTCGGCATCCGGGCCTCCTCCCGAAGTTCGGGGGGCACGCGATGGCAGCTGGCGTGACAGTACGCGCCGGCGGCCTGGCTGAGTTTGCAGAGGCCTTCGAAAAGGTTGCGCGAGAAATGTTGACCGCCGCTGACCTCCAGCAAACCCTGCTGGTGGATGGTGCGCTCGAGGCGAACGAGATGAGCCTCGAAACGGTCGCGATTCTCAAGGAGCAAGTATGGGGCCAGGCATTCCCGGAACCCACCTTCTACGACGCGTTCCAGGTCCTCGACGCTCGCTCCATCGGTGGCGGCAAGCACATGAGCATGTTGCTCCAAAAGGACGGCCGAAAGTTTCGCGCTGTGAAATTTCGCCATACTGACGCGCCGCCGCAAAAGGGCTCGGAGCTCAAGCTGGCATACAAGCTCGATGCCAACAGCTTCAACGACGAAACCAACGTCCAGCTGCTGGTTGAGACCTTCGGTTAACCGTCATTCTTCTTCTGCCACGTTCCCAATCTTGGGCCGGCGGCTACCGAGGCTCCTCCCTTCTGGGACGGGGCCTCTTTTTTTAGGAACGCCGCCGGAGCCTGGCTGGGCACAACTTCCGCCGCTATTTTGTCGACGAAATTCAACATGCGCGCTGAACCTCTATAGGCTCAATCATGCGTTTAGCTGGTATCCTCTCCACCGAATTTCACCAAGCGCACGAAGGACACGAGGCTCAGGCATCCATGAAGAAGACCCGCATCATCGTCACCGCAAATCAGAAAGGTGGCGCCGGTAAGACCACGGTCGCGATGTGCCTGGCTGACGCCCTCAGCCGTAAAGGACTTTACGTCGTTACGGTTGACGCAGACCCGCAAGCGACTGCCTTCAAGTGGGAGTCACGTCCCTCCTCGTCCTTCCCTCGATTCCCTGTTCGCGTAGAGAAGCGGTCGGGCTTCAGCCCGCTGGAGTTCCTGCAAGCCCTGAATCAGCTCAACGAGGAGCAGAAGCGGGCGACCGGTGAAGATTTCGACTTCATCGTCATCGACACGCCACCAAACCTGGCAAGTAGCGACCTTGAGGCGGCCCTGTTTGTAGCAGACCAGGTCGTTGTTCCCGCAAAGCCGAATGGCATGTTCGTCGACGCGCTTGAGGAGCTCTTCCCTTTGTTTGCAGAAATCAACGAGCTGCGGGCCACTCACGGTCGTCCGAGACTGGATGTGCGCTTGCTGGTGAACTTCATGCAGGCCCATCGGCGGACCAACGTAAGCCTCGTTACGGTTTTACGGGAGAGCGTGGCGAAGTGGAGCAAGCTGCGTCAAGTGCGGGCTAAAGTGCTAGCGACGCAGCTCAAGCAGTTGAGCGCGTTTGAGAACGCCCCAAATTACCGGACAAGCTTGTACCGCATCCCTGGTTCCAGGGCCGCGCGTGAAGAAGTCGACCAACTCCTCGAGGAGCTCCTCTGATGGCTAAAGCTCTCCCCGACCTGGCCAAGGAATCGTTCGGGCTTGCCGCGGCGGCCGCATCTACTCCGCGCCGGAAGTATTCCAACGGCCTGGCGCAACTCGACCAAGCGCTTCGCCGCGGCCTGGGCGCGGTCGCGGCTGGTTCTGGCGGGTATGCCGAGTTCATCGAAGGGGTTCGGTACCCTGTTGGCGCCCGTGTCGCGATGCCGCTCTCCCTGGTGGTGGAGCATCCCGAAAACCCCCGTGTCTACTTTGACGCTGCGGAGCAGGCAGAACTGGAGGCGTCGCTGTCCGCCATCGGCCAGCAGGAAGCGGCCAAAGTCTTCTACGACGAGAAGCAGCAACGGTTCGTCCTGAAGGCCGGCCACCGCCGCTGTCGCGGGCTCGCGAACCTCGGTCATCCGACAATCCTGGTTGAAGTCGTTGAGCACAAAGCGGGGCTGCAGTTCTTCAGGGAGGCCCGGGACATGAATGCCCAGGCCAAGGGTCAGCACCACTTGGACGATGCCGTGAGGTTCCCGGAGCAGATGAAGGCCCACCGCATGGACGGCAAGTCGTTCGCAAAGGCGATGGGGCTGAGCGAATCGGAGGTGTCCAAGCGGGTCAAGATTGGGACGCTCCCCCGGGAAATCCTCGACGAGCTCGCATCGACGGTGGGGGCGTTTGGTGTGGACGCGTGCTACTGGTTGGCGGTCATTGCCGACCGCTACGAGGATAAGGGCCTCGACCTCGTGCGAAAGCTGGTCCCGCAAATCCGCGCGCGAAGGGTGTCGAACCGGCGGCTGCAGGAAATCGCAAAAGGTTCTCAGGCTGGTGACATGCCGGCCGAGCAAAGCAAGCGGCAGTCGCCGGAACGACGCTGCGAACTCAAGGGTGCGGGCAACGGAGTGCTGAAGGCGTTTCCGAATCGCCTCGAATTCAGCCTGGTAGACGTGGAGCCGTCGATGCGCGACCAACTCTTTGACCGACTGGAAAAGCTCTTCAAGGCAGAAGGCCTGCTTGGCGGGGCCGGGAGCAAGCCAACTGCCGCAGGCACCCGCGCACCGGCTTCACAGTCGACCTCCCGCGGGCCAAAGGCCTCGCAAGGGACGAGGGGCGGCAAGGCGCCGCAGGCTCCGCGCCGGAAAGCTAGCGCTAAGTAGCGCCCTCCCCTGCTCCAGACATCGGGATTTTGTCGCCAAAATCGCGGTATTCAGGGGTAGGCTGCAGGGCCGTAAATCCGCTTACGGCCTTTACACAATCCGGTGCGGCCCTCGGTCGGTCAGGTGCCCACGCCGATTTTGTCGACGAAATCAGGCCGTCCTGAACTCGACCAGGCCCCGTTGGGCACCCCAATGCAGCAGGTCATCCGAGTCCAGAGCCTTCCAGCCCTTGTCCCGGATGTACCAGCGCAGGAAGGTGTCCCGCAAAAACATTGGAAGTTTCGCCTCCGAGCTGACGTCCTTGCGGCGGAATTCGCGCCAGGCCCGTTGCAGGGGCGTCTTAAGGTCTTCAAGAACGTCACGCTCGAAACACTCGTACTCTGCTCGACGCATCTGAGCAGTACTCTCATTCAGCAACGCCTCTGCGTCGTTCAAAAGTGACTCTTCGTGCCTCTTGCGGAGCACCGCCAGGTTGTTCTTAGTCGTCGTGTCGGCCGTCTGCAAGGGCTTGCCGATGGCTTTGACCTCGACGTCCAGGACGTCCTCCCTTGAGGGCGGCTGGGCCACAATGACTTTCCGCAAATAGTTTGCCGGGTTGGCGATGGGTTCGCTCAGTTTGCGGCGTTCCATGGCTTCAAGGCCGGCCCCCATGCGTGGCCCGTACTTTTCGTAGATTCCCTCAGCTTCGTGTTGCGAGATACCCAGGTGGATGGCTCGTGCAATGAGGGTGAGGTCCTCCGTCGGCATCTCGAGTCCGTCCTTAGTCCCGAGCTTTGCTGACCTTCCTTGTCGCTTCGGCTGGACGATGAAGCGGATGAATTCAACTCGGCGGCCGAGGCGTTGCTCATGGATGGCAATGGTGAACGGAATCTGCGGCACGTTCGGGTCATTCACGTCCCGGAGCGCCGGCTTGAGAACGTCCCTCATGAATGTCTTGTACTCGAGCCCCTCCACTTGCCTGTCGGCGTTTCCGGTGAGCGGCACGACCCACTGGCGCCAGGGGAGCGCTTGGCTCTGGAATCCCTTGCCGTCGTTGAAGTACCGTTGCCCCAGTTCGTACAGGACGTGTGCTGCGTGAGTCGACATCTTTGGCCCGACGTCTAGAGCCACTTTTGCGTAGAACTCCGGCCGCAGCATCTTCTGTCTGAGGTCGGGGTCGAAGTCGTAGAGCAGAACCGGTACCTCTCCCACCCGCTTTTGAATCGTTGCGTGCGAGATAAGGGTGGCCGCCGACCACTTGTATTCCGGGCCAGAAAGCTTTGCCGATGCGTCCCCCCACTCGACGGTGGTGGTCATGAGCATCCGTAGGACCTCCGCCAGGTATGCGTTATTGACCTGCTCAAGCCTCGTGTTCTGCACGAACTGCGACAGCGGCAT